>JAFTPI010000078.1 GCA_017463345.1 Clostridia bacterium
ACCTTATTATCTTTCACTTTGGTTTCCTGCCTCCTTTAAAATTCTTTTCGCCTCGGACAAAACATCATCGGTTTTGTCGGCGTAAATCCAGTTAATTCTAGTATCCTTTTTAAACCAGGTGAGTTGCCGCTTGGCATAGTGGCAGCTTTCTCTTTTTAAAAGCTCAACCGCTTCCTCCAGGGTTAGCTCTCCCCTAAAATACTTATGAAGCTCCTTATGCCCAATTGCCTGAACGCCGCCACCCTTTAAATTGAGGGTGGCCTCCGCCTCCTTAATAAGACCGTTTTCAAGCATTAAATCAACCCTGCGCCTTATTCTTTCGTAAAGCAATTCCCTATTTTCAAAGGTTATGCCAATCATAACCGCATCATAGGGGCTTGGCACACTTCTTGACTCGGCCTCAAGCTGGGTTATGGTTTTACCCGTAAGCTCAAAAAGCTCCAGTGCTCTTATAATTCTTCTTGTGTTGTTTGGGTGAAGCCTTGCGGCCGCCGCCTCATCAATAGCCTTGAGCCTTGCGTGCATATATTCCTCGCCTTGCTGTTGAAGCTCGGCCTGAAGCCTTTTGCGAAGCTCAAAATCGGTGGGCTCTGAAACAAACTGAATGTTGTCAACAAGGGAGTTAACATAAAGACCCGTGCCACCCACCAAAATGGGCTGTTTTCCAGAGGAATAAATTTCTTCGATTTTTTTGTGCGCCGCCTCAACATAATCGGCAACCGAAAAGTTAACCGAAAAATCCAGCACCTCAATTAAGTGGTGAGGAACACCCTGCCTTTCCTCCATTGTGGGAACGGCGGAGGCAATGGGCATTGAACGGTAAATTTGCATTGAGTCAGCTCCAACAACCTCACCACCCAGGTGCTTTGCAAGGCCAACACCAAGGGAGGTTTTTCCCGATGCCGTTGGACCCACAACACAAACAAGGGGTATCATATTCATCACTGAATTCTCCCGAACTGTTTTTCAATTTCGTTTTTTGTCAGCCTTATTGCCACGGGTCTGCCATGTGGGCAGTACATAATGCTGTCATCGTTTATAACCCTGTTTGCCAACCTTTCAAGCTCGTAGGCGCTTGTGTTGTAACCCGCCTTAATTGCCGCCTTGCAGGCAACGGTATGGAAAATGCGCTCCTGGGCAGGTAAAACCGCCGTTTTGGTCTCACTTAGACTCTCGGCCAAATCGAAAACCAGGGTTTGCACATCGAGGCCCGTTAACATTTGAGGAATAGCAGTAACCAAAACCGAATTGTTTCCAAAATCCTCAATTTCGAAGCCCGCCTCGCTTATTTTATCTGCGTTTTCGGTTATAAGAATATAATCATCCGAGGGCAGTGTCACGGCAACGGGCGTTAAGAGCGCCTGCACGGCAATTTCCTCGGTGGATTTAAGTTTTTCATAGTTAATTCTTTCGTGAGCGGCGTGCTTATCAATTAAATATACCTCATTTTCGCACTCGGCAATAATGTAGGTCTTAAGCGCCTCGCCAATATACCTTACCTCTTTTTGAGGTTTTGGCTCCTCGGTCGCCTCTGTTTTGGGTGCGGCAGGCTTTTGGATTTTTGCTTCCTCAAAGACTGCCTGCGGCTTTTGAATTTCAGGCTGAGGCTCGGATTTAACCTCGATTTTCACCCTTTGCTGTTCTGCCTTTACGACATCGCTGAGTGTAAAGCTTGTTTCCTCTTTTTTTGCGGGCGGAACATACTCAAAGCTTCTGGGCTTTGTGTTCGTGCTAACGTTCGCGGTTTGCTTATATTCCTGCGCCGTCATTCGGGCAAAAGGATTAACTGCACTGCTTTTAAAGGTTGCCTCGGGGCGTGTATCGGAAAATGTTATGGCATTTTTTACCGAGTAGTAAACCGCGTTAAACACAGCCCTTTCATCGGAAAAACGCACCTCGGTTTTTGCAGGGTGTACATTAACATCAACGCTGCCAAAGGGCACCGAAACGTTTAAAACGGCGCAGGGGAATTTTCCCACCATAACGGTGTTTTTATATGCCTGCTCAAGTGCCGCAGTTACCGTGCCGCTTTTAACAAAGCGGTTATTTAAAAAGAAGAACTGACCGTTTCGGCTTGTCCTGCAGTTTATGGGCTTTGAAACAAGACCACAAACCTTGATACCATCGGTCTCTCCATTTACCTCAATGAGATTTGATGCAAACTCACGGCCCAAAACGTTGTAAACCGCATTTTTTAAATTTCCGTCACCCTTAGTTACAAAAACGCTTTTGGAATCTCTTATAAATCTAAAGGAAATTTCGGGGTGTGAAAGGGCAATTCTTTCCATAATTGCCGCTACGGCGTTGCCCTCGGTAACATCCTTTTTAAGGAATTTCATTCTAGCCGGAACATTATAGAAAATATCCCTTACAATAATTGTGGTGCCCTTTGGACAGCCGGCATCCTCAAAAGCCAGCTGTTCGCCACCCTCAATAACATAGCGGGTGCCCGAAATGCTATTCTCTGTGCAGGTGAGCATTTCAACCCTTGAAACACCTGCCACAGCACAAAGTGCCTCTCCACGAAAGCCCAGGGTGCCAATGGCATTTAAATCAATTTCATTTTTAATTTTGCTGGTTGCGTGTCTTAGAAAGGCGGTAGGAACATCCTCCCTCTCAATACCGCAACCGTTATCGGTTATTCTAAGAAACAAAATGCCGCCGCCTTTAATTTCAACCGTTATAGAGCAGGCGCCTGCATCAATAGAGTTTTCAACAAGCTCTTTTACCACCGAGGCGGGTCTTTCAACCACTTCACCTGCAGCAATAAGCTCGGCAACGCTTTTACTGAGAACATTTATTTTCGGCATTTTGTTCACTTCCTTTTCTTTAGTAATCTTCTTTTGCTTTTTTAACCAGCTCAAAAAGTGTGCTCATGGCCTCAATGGGGGTGAGCGTGTTAACATCAAGTTTTTTAAGCTCCTCGGTAAGCTCATTTGCTTGGCCGCCCATATCAAGTGCCATTTGAGACTCACTTGCGGTCTCACTTTTTATAATCGTGACACCGTTTGCCTCAACATCCTTTAAAATTTCGTTTGCCCTTTTAATAATGCTGTCAGGCACACCTGCAAGCTTTGCAACGGCAACGCCGTAGCTATCATCTGCCCCACCAGGAACAATTCGGCGTAGGAAAATTATATCTTCGCCCTTGCGCTTTACGGCAATGTTATAGTTCTTAACACCGCTAAGCTCCTTTTCCATTTGGGTAAGCTCGTGATAGTGGGTAGCAAAAAGGGTCTTAGCTCCCAGCTTTCTCTTATCACTCACATATTCGAGCACAGCCCTGGCTATTGACATTCCATCAAAGGTGGAGGTGCCGCGACCGATTTCATCTAAAATAAGCAGGCTGTTTTTGGTTGCGTTTTTAACAATGGAGGCAACCTCGCTCATTTCCACCATAAAGGTTGACTGACCCATTGCCAGGTCATCAGATGCGCCTACCCTTGTGTAAACCGCATCGCAAATGCAAATGTTAGCATTTGTTGCGGGAACAAAGGAGCCGATTTGCGCCAAAATAGACATAAGGGCAACCTGCCGCATATATGTGGATTTACCCGCCATGTTAGGGCCTGTAATAATGGCACAGCGATTATCGGTTAAATCAAGCAGTGTGTCATTGGTAACAAAGGGTGTGTCACTAAGCAGTTCAACCACGGGGTGCCTGCCATCCTGAATGCTTATAACGCCATCGGCGTTAAGGCGGGGTCTGCAATAGTTATTTTTAAGGGCAACCGAGGCCAAAGATGCAAGGCAGTCGAGCCTTGCCACCGCTGTGGCGGTAATCTGCAGGCGTTCAAGCTGGTCGGCAATATAAAGCCTTATCTTTTCATAAAGCTCAAACTCCATTGCGCCGTCTCTTTCTTTGGCGCTTAAAATTCTAACCTCAAGGTCTTTCAACTCCTCGGTTATAAATCTTTCACCGTTTGTAAGGGTCTGCTTTCTTATGTAGGTTTCGGGCACCTTGTCAAGAAAGGAATTTGAAACCTCAATATAGTAGCCAAACACCTTGTTGTAACGAACCTTAAGGGTTTTAATACCGGTTCTTTCCTTTTCCTCGGCTTCAATGGAAGCGATGCGGCCGGTGCCGCCCTCCATATCATCACGAACCTCATCAATCTTGGGGTCATAACCCTTTTTAAAGATTTTACCCTCTCTTACCGAGTTTGGCGCCTCGGTGCTAATTGCATTTTCAACCAGCTCGCAAACCTCACTAAGGGGGTCAATTTGCAGGCAGATGCCTTTAAGCATTCCCGACTTTGCATTTTGAAGCGCATCCTTAATAAGGCCGAATTTTCTAATGGTAGAAGCCAGGTCTAAAAGGTCCTTTGGCAGTGCAGTGCCGTAAACCACCCTTGCCATAAGGCGCTCAACATCGCGAACACCTGTTAAATATTCCCTGATTTCACCGCCGAGCATAACATTGTCGCAAAGCTCCTCAACCGCATTTAAGCGGTTGTTAATTTCGGTGATGCTCATAAGCGGCTTTTCCATCCAACCGCGAATAAGGCGCTTACCCATTGCGGTTTTGGTTTTATCAATAACCCAAAGCAGCGAGCCCTTTTTGGATTTTTGGCGCATTGTTTCGGTGAGTTCAAGATTTCGCATTGCCGTCATATCAAGGCGCATAAACTCATCCTGAACATAGTAAGAAATGCTGCTTGGAACAATGTTTCCCGTGATGCCCATTTCCTTAAGATAATCCACCGTGCCGCCCAGCGCACAAACTGCGGCGCTGTCG
>JAFTPI010000019.1 GCA_017463345.1 Clostridia bacterium
GGTAACAACGGTGTCGGTAATTCCGGCCTTGGCGATTTCCTCTGTGAAAGCGTTTAGAACGGGGCGGGCGCCTGCTGCGATGCCGCAGGTTGCCATACCAACAACAACCCTCTTGGTTTCCTCCTGCTCACGAAGGCTTACATTCTTTTGTAATTTATCTCTGAGTGCAGTAAGTTCAGCCAAACTTTTCATATTCTTTTCCTCCAAATCAAGTTAATTTGTCTTTAAAACGTTGTATTGCTCGGTTAAATATTCCTCTAACCACTTTATAACCTCAAAGGAATTAAGCGGGATATCGGCGCCAAGCATCTGCCGCATCTCACGAGTGCTTAAAGCCACCTCGCCCTTTGGGGTTTTGTGGGAATATTCAAAATCCACATCTCCGCCTCGTTGCACGAGACAACTGATGGTTGACACCATATCCCCGATAGGGGTAAAGTCAATGCTCCTTGTGTCAAAGGTGGCGGTTATAACTGTTCCGTGGTCATCAGTGCCCTCTTTTTTCTCCTTTGAAGCAATGGTAACACAGCCACCGGTTTGCTCCGCCGCTAATTTCAGAAGGGGGATTCCCAGCCCCACCTTGCGGGTTGTCCGCGTGGTGTAAAACGGATTGGTAACACCCTTTAAAATCTCCTCGCTCATCCCCTTGCCATCATCGGCAACGCTTAAGGTCAAAATTCCCTGCTCGTTTTCGGTGAGACTTATTTTAACAAGGGATGCGCCTGCAGTTAGAGAGTTTTGCACAATGTCAAGAACATTAAGGGACAGTTCCTTCATTTGAACTTAACCTAAATACTTTTCAAGAATTTTGTCAACGTCTTCCTTTTTAAGACGGCCGTAAACCTCATCGTTAATTGTGAGAACGGGAGCAAGGCCGCAAGCACCAATGCAGCGGGTTGCTTCTAATGAAAACTTTCCGTCGGAAGAGGTTTCGCCGGACTTAATGCCGAGTCTTTCCTCAAGACGCTCTAAAATATCGCCGGAGCCCTTAACATAGCAAGCGGTACCAAGGCAAACAGCAATAGCAACCTCGCCGTTGGGGTTGAGCTTAAACTGCGAGTAGAAGGATGCGATGCCGTAAACCTCCTCAAGAGCGATTCCCATGCCGTCGGCAATCATTTTCTGAACTTCAATGGGAAGATAGCCGTAGATTTCCTGCGCTTCCTGCATAACAGGCATGGTAGCGCCGGGAACGCCTTGATATTTGGCGATAACGGCCTTTAGCTTCTCTTCTTGTTCAGGAGTGCCTTTAAACATTACGGTAGTCAACTTTTTCTTCATAAAATTTATACCTCCCGCGCGGATTTTACCGCGATTTTGTTATCTTTTTAATTATACAACACCGTCTTACAAATTTCAACGGTTTTTTGTTTATTTTTTAACAAAAAAAGTTTCTATCAAGCATTTGGCGGAATTTTCTTCCAGCTCAACATAATTTTTCCTTTGGTTAATATCAAGCAGTGTGTGGGCATCGGAGGAGGAAAAAAGGGTGTAATCCCTTAATTGGGGGAATTTTTCGGTAAACTCCCCTGCCCTGCTTTTATCGTGAATTTCGGCAATGTTAAAGCCGTAATCCGAGGGTATATCACCAAGCATTGCAACAATACCGCCCGAATCCCTATCGATATGGGCGGGATAACAAATTCCGCCAAGGCTTCTCACTTTGTCTACCGCCTGACCAATGTCAAGCTGCGCCGCGGCAATAAGCAGGTTTTGAACCTCGCCTAAAGTTTCACCATCGGCATTTACAATATTTTGTCTGCCGAAAATGGCAGCCTTGTTTTTAACGGGGGATAACCTGCTCTCTATAAACTTATCAAATTCCATTGCCTTTTCTAAAGTGGGAAAAAGGCAGACAATATGCACATCCTCAGCAGTTGTAAGCTCCATTCCCGCAATGGGGGTAACGCCGTAAAACTCGCAGGCCTCAAAAAAGGCAGGGCAGTTTTTAGCGGTGTTGTGGTCGGTAAGGGCCACCATATCAAGACCGTTTATTTTTGCCATTCCCGCAATGTCGGCAGGAAGCATTGCATCATCGCCACAAGGCGAAAGACAGGAATGAATGTGAAAATCATAATAAAGCTTCATTTCCCATTCCTCCTGTCTTTAAAGTTTAAAATTTATTTTATAAGATTTGCAATCTCACCGCAAAGGGTGAAGGTGTCCTTTTCGCTCTGCAAAAGATTTATTTCCTTTGCCGCAGCGGCAGAAAGCATCTGTTCATCGGGTGTGGAATTTTCCGACAAAACAACGCAGGCAACATCGGCAAGGCTTGCAACGGCGATAACATTTATGTTTGTCATAATTGTCACCCAGGCGCAGTCCTCCTTTGCCCTGCCCATAACCCAGCTGAGCAGGTCGCCGGCATAGCCGCCTGTAACCTGACGCTGGCCATCGGAAAGGTTTAACACCTTGAGATTTAATTTTTCACTTAATGTTTTTACGGTCATTTTCACTTCTCCCTGCTAATAAACACGCAGTCTTCAAGCCTTGCTCTTCCCTGCACCACATCCTCGGCAAAGGCGTGGCAGGAGGGGGCACCGCAGGCGGCGCAGTCCTTGCCGCAAAGGCTTTTCTCAAGCTCGGCAATCTGCGACATTTTCTTAAGGGCAATCCCCATATCCTCATCAAGCCTTAAAACCGATGAGCCTTTAAGTTCCTTTTCCCAAAGACAGCTGCCGAAATGGGCGCGGTTTTCCTTGGCCGTTGCAACGGCACTAACGGGTAGATAGCGGCGCAGAATGTGAAGTCTTGCCCTTGCAATATAAGGATTTTCAACATTCAGGCTGCCACCAACACAGCCACCCTGGCAGGCATTAAGCTCAACAAACTCCAGGCGACCAAAGGTTTTATTATCAATTTCTTCAAGCACCTTAATAACATTTTCAATGCCGTCGGCGGCAATGTACTGACTGTTATAAAGCGCCGAAGCCTCACCGCCCGAGCCTGCCCAGCTAATGCCGATTCTGCCCGACTCACTCATGGGCTCAGGGTTTTTCATTTTGTTCATTATGGGAAGCAGTTTAAAGTACATTTCCTTAATTGAAATGACCCCATCGATTTCACTCTTTTTAACACCAATGGGATTTTTAACATAGCTCACCTTTGCAGGGCAGGGGCTGATAAAGAACACACCAATGTCCTCCCTCTTTAACTCCTTGTGTTCACTCAGCGCCTTGTCCCTCGCTATCTTTGCGGCATATTCAACAGGGGCTAAAATAGGAAGCACATTTTGACAAAGGGAAGGAAAGCGCACCGAAATAAGCCTTACCACCGCAGGGCAGGCAGAGGAAATCACAGGGCGGGGAATGCTCTCGTTTTTTAAATATTCCCTTGTATATTCGGTTACAA
This sequence comes from Clostridia bacterium, assembly GCA_017463345.1. Classification (GTDB taxonomy): domain Bacteria; phylum Bacillota; class Clostridia; order Oscillospirales; family Acutalibacteraceae; genus SIG587. The sequence continues at coordinate 3,352 of JAFTPI010000019.1, forward strand.
GCTCGGCGCTTTTTGCCACCTCGAAAACCTGGTCAAAGCCACATTCCTTAAGACCGTTCAGTATGTAATCAATGTCCTCCATGTGGTCAAACTGACCGTAAAGCGCAGGGGCCGGGAGGGCAATTTTATACTTATAATTATTTATGATTTCAAGTTTGTCAGAGAATGCCTTTTTTGCCTTTTTTGGACAAACCCTAATGCACTCTCCACAGTCAATGCACTTTGCCGTTTCAATAACTGCCTTGCCGCCCTTAACCCGAATAGCCTCGGTGGGACAACGGCGAACGCAGGTGGTGCAGCCTGTGCATTTTTCTTCATCAAGAAAAACCGAATGTAAAAATTCAGTCATTGTTTCACCTCTTGAATTATTTAATATTAACCATCATAT
>JAFTPI010000079.1 GCA_017463345.1 Clostridia bacterium
AATTTTAAAAGGCAAGGAAAATCCTTGCCTTTTTCTTTATTTTTATGAATTTTATGTTATAATAAACATAATAAGTTTTGAAAGGGAATCAAAATGCAAATTGTAAATGATATTAAATACGTTGGAGTTAATGATAAAAAGCTTGATTTATTTGAGGGTCAGTATATTGTACCGAATGGTATTGCATATAATTCTTATGTTGTTTTAGATGATAAAATTGCCATTTTTGATTCTGTTGACATTCGCTGTGCCTATGAGTGGTTTCAAAATCTTGAAAAAGCTCTTGATGGTAAAGAGCCCGACTATCTTATTATTCAGCACATGGAGCCTGACCATTCTTCCAGCATTAAGGAGTTTTTAGATAAATATCCAAACACCAAAATTGTTTCATCATCAAAGTCTTTTGTTATGATGAAAAACTTTTTTGGCAATGATTTTGCCGAAAAGCAGGTTGTTGTAGGTGAAGGGGACACACTCAGCCTCGGAAGGCATAACCTTACCTTTATCACCGCTCCCATGGTTCATTGGCCTGAGGTTATTATGACCTATGACAACACAGATAAAATTCTTTTTTCTGCCGATGCATTTGGCAAATTCGGCGCCCTTGACACGGAAGAGGAATGGGCCTGCGAGGCTAGAAGATACTATTTCGGTATTGTTGGAAAATATGGTGTTCAGGTGCAGTCGGTACTCAAAAAAGCCGCTAATCTTGATATTAAGATTATTTGTCCTCTGCATGGACCTGTGTTGACCGAAAATTTAGATTATTATTTAAATCTTTATAACACTTGGTCCACTTATCAAAGTGAGAGCAAGGGTGTTTGCATTGCGTATACCTCGGTTTACGGCAACACCAAAAAAGCGGTAGAACTCCTAAAAGAAAAACTGATTGAAAACGGCTGTGAAAAGGTTGTTTTAGATGACCTTGCACGCTGCGATATTGCTGAAGCAGTTGAAGACGCTTTCCGCTATGATAGAGTTGTTTTGGCAACCACAACCTATAATGCTGATATTTTTCCCTTTATGCGCGCCTTTGTTGATCATTTAACCGAACGCAATTTTTCAAACAAAAAGGTTGCCTTCATTGAAAATGGCAGTTGGGCACCAATGGCAACAAAGGTGATGAAGGCAATGCTTGAAAAAAGCAAAAACCTGACCTACTGTGAAAATGATGTAAAAATTCTTTCGGCATTAAACGATGAAAGCAAAGAGAAAATTTCAGCTTTAGCAAAAGAACTTTGTAACTAAGGAGAAGGTTTTATGACTATTGTTTTGCTAACGGCACTTGGCGTTGGCGGTGCCACAGTTATTGGTGCGCTTTTTGGCTTTTTCTTCAAAAAGCTTTCGCACAAATTTTCTGACATTGTTCTTTCCTTTGCAGCCGGCGTAATGCTTGCAGCCGCGGTTTTGGGCCTTGTTTTACCCTCACTTGAATTCGGTGGTCGTTTTGGTGTTTTAATAACGATTGCCGGTGTGTTTGTGGGTGCTGTTTGCCTTAACGTAATTGACAAGGTTGTGCCGCATTTGCACAGCCTTATGGGTGTTAAAGAAAAAAGCGATGAACTTCACAAGGTGTTCCTTTTCGTGGCCGCCATTGCAATTCACAATTTGCCCGAGGGCATTGCCGCAGGCGTTGGCTTCGGCACGGGTGATAATTCACAAGCACTGCTCATTGCAGGCGGTATTGCACTCCAAAACATTCCCGAGGGCATGGTTATTATTGCCCCAATGCTCGCCGCAGGTGTTTCACCACGCCGCACCTTTATTGCGGCTCTTTCAACGGGCCTCATTGAGGTGTTGGGAACTCTGCTTGGCTACTTTGCCGTGTCAGTTTCAACACTAATTTTACCCTTCGCCCTTGCATTTGCAGGAGGAACAATGCTTTTTGTTATCAGCAATGATATGATTCCTGAAACCCACTCACACGGAAATGAAAGAGGTGCAACCTATGCGCTCCTTGTGGGATTTTGTATAATGCTTGCAGTTGATGTTTTGCTATAAAAAGAGAGCCGATGGGCTCTCTTAATTTTTCTTGCAAATATGGAAAATTGTGGTATAATAATGTTATAAATTTTGTAAAGGAGAATTTTGAATGGAAACCAAAAAGAACATTTATGCCGGCACAAAAACCGAAAAAAATCTTTGGGAGGCTTTTGCAGGAGAATCTCAAGCCCGCAATAAATATACATATTTTGCATCGGTTGCGAAAAAGCAGGGCTTTGAGCAAATTGCTGAGCTTTTCCTAAAAACTGCCGAAAACGAAAAGGAGCATGCAAAGCTTTGGTTTAAAGCACTTGGCGAAATGGGCGACACAGCCGAAAATCTTTTACACGCTGCCGAGGGTGAGAATGCAGAATGGACCGATATGTATGACAGAATGGCAAGAGAAGCCGAAGAAGAAGGCTTCATTGAGTTAGCCACTCAGTTCAGAGGTGTTGCGGCCATTGAAAAGGCTCACGAGGAACGCTATCGCGCGCTTCTTAATAATGTTGAAACTGCTGCTGTTTTTGAAAAGAGCGAGATTCAGGTTTGGGAGTGCAGAAATTGCGGTCATATTGTTGTTGGTAAAAAAGCCCCCGAGCTTTGCCCTGTATGTAAGCATCCTAAAAGCTTCTTTGAAGTTAAAAAAGAAAATTATTAATCCTAAATTAAAATCACTTGCACAGTTTGTGCAGGTGATTTTTTATAAAGAGTACGTTAATATTGTGTTATCTTTAAAAATGTTTTATAATAACCTGGAAAGAGGGTGTTTTTATGAAAAAGTCAAAATGGTTTATGGAAAACACAGATTCTCTTTTCGGAAAAACCGTGGCAGTTACCGGAACAACAGGCGGCATAGGCAAAGAATTATGTCGTTATTTGGCGCAGCTTAATGCAAATCTTATCCTCCTTGACAGAAACTCAGCGCTAAGCGGTCAGCACCGCAAAGAACTAGAAAATAAATTTCCCCATATAAATGTAAAATGCGTTAACGTTGACCTTGAAAATTTTGATTCGGTGAAAAACACAACCGAACTTTTAAAGCAAGAAAAAATTGATGTTTTCATTCACAACGCGGGGGCTTATAATATACCTCGCAAAACCTGCACAACGGGTTTTGATAATGTTTTTCAAATTAACTTCGTTTCACCTTATTACATTATTAAGGAAATGTTTGAAACTCTTAAATCAGTAAATGGTAGGGTTGTAATTGTATCAAGCATTGCTCATAACTATTCGAAAATTGATTTGAATGACATTGATTTCAAAACAAGAAAGCAGGCCTCTCTTGTTTACGGAAATGCAAAGCGCTTTCTTACTTTTTCACTTTTTGAATTGTTTAAGACCGAAACCAATGCTTCGCTTTCGATGACTCACCCTGGGATTACCTTTACAAAAATAACAAATCACTATCCAAGGCTGATTTTTGCGCTCATTAAAAAACCAATGAAAATAATTTTTATGAAACCCAAAAAGGCCTGCCTTTCGGTGCTTAAAGGTGTTTTTACACCCTGCGATTATCATAGCTGGATAGGCCCGAAGTTTTTTGATGTTTGGGGATTTCCAAAACTTAAAAAACTTAA
>JAFTPI010000080.1 GCA_017463345.1 Clostridia bacterium
GGCGGTAAAATTCATTAACCACCCTTTGAGCAAGGTCGGCAATGCCCTTTAAATCCTCATCGGTTTCGGTGGGCAGGCCCAGCATAAAATAAAGTTTAACATTTGTGTAGCCGCCTTTAAATGCCATTCGGCATGTGGAAAGAATTTCCTCCTCGGTAACATTTTTATTGATAACATCGCGAAGGCGTTGCGTTCCCGCTTCGGGAGCAAAGGTTAAGCCGCTTTTTCTAACATACTGAATTTTTTCCAGCAGCTCCTCTGGAAAATTGTCAATTCTAAGACTTGGAAGAGAAAGGCTTATATTTCTTTCCTGTGTCCAGTCAAGCATTTTATTAAGAAGTGGCTCAATTTCTCTATAATCACTGGTGCTTAGCGATGAAAGGGAAATTTCATCATAACCTGTTGACTCACAAAGTGCCTTTGCCTGATTATTGATAGTATCGGCGCTTTTTTCTCTTACGGGGCGGTAAATAAAGCCTGCCTGACAAAAACGACAGCCTCTAATACAGCCGCGGTAAATCTCCTGAACGGCGCGGTCGTGAACAATTTCTATGTAAGGCACAACAAAGCTTTCGGGGTAAAACACCTTGTCCATATCCTTAATAATTCTTTTTTCAATAACGGCAGGGGCATTTTCCTTTGGGGTGATGCTTTTAATGGTGCCATCGGTATTATATTCAAAATCATAAAGGCTGGGCACATAAACACCCTTAATTTGTGCCGCTTCCTTTAAAAACTCTTGCTTTGTTGAGCCCTTTGCCTTGTGAATTTTATAAAGGTCAATAAGCTCCAAATCCACCTCTTCGCCCTCTCCTAAAAAGAAAAGGTCAACAAAATCGGCAAGGGGTTCGCAGTTGCAAGTGCAGGGTCCACCTGCCACAACCAGTGGGGAAAGCGCCTTTCTGTCCTTTGCCTTTAGCGGAATTTTCGCAAGGTCAAGCATATTAAGAAGGTTGGTGTAGGAAAGTTCATATTGAAGCGTAAAGCCCACAATGTCAAAATCACAAACAGGGTCACGGCTCTCCAGCGCAAAAAGAGGAATATCGTTTTCACGCATTACCTGCTCAAAATCGGTCCAAGGGGCAAAAACCCTTTCACACCAAATATCATCGCGGGCATTAAACTGTGAATAAAGAATTTTCATACCAAGGTGGGACATACCGATTTCATAGATATCGGGAAAGCAAAAGGCAAACCTAACATCTACTTTAGTTTTATCCTTTATTACGCTGTTAATTTCACCGCCTGAATATCTTCCCGGTTTTTGAACCGTCAGCAGCAGTGATTCAAGTTGTTTTTGTTCCATAAAGGGCTCCTTAAAGAATTGTTTACTTTACCCATTTTACCACAAAAAGCCCTTTAAAACAACTACATTTTAATTATTACACCTATAATTACATAAAGCCCTAAAACGGCTAAAGAAAGGTTAATTTTTCCCATTAAAATACCCGAAACGCCGAGGAAAACCGCAAGCACTCCGCAAAGAAGGGACAAAATGTCAACAATTACCTCACATTTTGAATTTGACAGGATTTTCGAAAGTGTGAGATAAAGAATGCTGCCCCCATCAAGACCGCGAACAGGAAGCATATTAAAGGCAAAAATAAGCAGGTTAACCGCCGAAAAACTGATGAGATATGGTAACCTTAAAAAATAATAAAGAACAAAGGCAAGCGCCGCAAAAAGCAAATTCGAAAGTGGACCCGAAAGGAGGATAAAAAACTCCCCCTGCGTCTTTACCCCAAACCCACTTACAATTTGGATGCTGCCGGGAATAAGGTTAATTTTTTTAGGCTGGCAGTGCAGTACAAACATTGCCGCCAGGTGACCTACCTCGTGAAAAGCGGTAGCCAAAAAAACAGGCAAAATAAAGCCTGTCTTATCAATAATCAGCGCAAGGGTTAAAACTGCCATAAAGAAAAAAGAAACATTTATTTCGGTTGAAAAAATTTTAAATTTCATTTGCTTAAAAACCACTGTGGGTCAAGACGCGCTCCACCCAATATTATTTCAAAATGCAGGTGTGGTCCCGTTGACCTGCCCGTGCTGCCAACCTTTGCCACACACTCCCCTGCTTCCACACTTTCACCTTCATTAACCGTTATCTTACTGCAGTGTGCATAAAGGGTGTAAAATTCCTCGGAATGGCGGATTTTGACAAAGTTGCCGTAGCCGTCGGCTTCATAGCCAACCTCCTCCACATCTCCAGCCATAACCGATAAAACATCGGTGCCGCTGTTTGCTGCAATGTCGAGACCCTGGTGGGTGGCAGGAGCATTTGTAAAGGGGTCTGCCCTGCCGCCAAACTCCGATGTAATAAAGCCTTCTACAGGCCACGGCATTGTGTTTAATACCTCGGTTTTTCCACTTTTTTCTTCGGTTTTATCTAGTTTTGTATCTAAACCTTGAGGGGTGGTGTTGGTTATGACAACCTGCGGCTCATTTTCCCCAGTTTCGTTTTGGGAATCGTTATCCTTTAAAACCTCATCGGTGGTGGTGTTGGTTTCAAAATTAGCCCTGTACCAATTTCCAAATTCACCGTAAACATTGCCGCCAAGGGCCTTAACGGTAATCACCGAAAGGATTATTAAAAAAACGGCGGTGCACTGAAGAAGTATTATTGCAAATTTGGGGTCCTTTAATAATTTTTCCATACCATTCTCGTTCCTTTCTTTTTTATATAAATATATTTTGAAGGAAGTCGAGATATGATAAAAGCGGCCGCATCTTTTTGATGCGACCGCTTTATGTATTTTTAGTTATCTTCTCTTTTTTTAATGCCGAAGAACATTCTGAGTATTCCGCTTAAAAACTTAGGACTTTTAACCAAAACAACCTTCATTAAAGCAAACCTCCGTCAGTGTCTATTTAAATGCACAGCTAATTCCAAGAATTATTACGGCAATGGCAAGAACTCCCACCAAAAAATCCGACGGACAAATACAGGCAAGCGCAATGCCCACCGCAAAGGCTATTGCTAAAATTCCCTTATTCGTGTAGTTTCTCCTACGCACCCTGTCACCACCGTTTAAATAATTCTTACACTAACAGTATAAGCAGGCAGGGGGCAATTTGTTACACTAATTTTTTCTTTTTGCTTCCCAAGGCTTTAAATCCTTAACCTCATTATAAAGGGCAACATAGCTTTCAAAGCGACTTTTTGAAATTTTGCCATTTTCAACGGCCTCAATAACGGCACAGCCCTTTTCCGCTGTGTGAGAGCAACCTGTAAAACGGCAACCGTTCAAAAAAGGCACAAACTCTCTAAATAAAAATGGCAGATTTTCTTTAAAGCTTAAATCAAATTTATCATTTTCCACCGAGGCAAAGCCCGGAGTGTCAGCAACGAGGCCGCCGTATGAATTTACAAAAAGCTCAACCGTTCTTGTGGTGTGTCGACCGCGGCCAAGTTTACGGCTTACCTCACCTGTAGCAAAGGAAATTTCGGGCAAAAGCCGAGATAAAATGCTGGATTTTCCAACACCTGAATTTCCCGCAAAGGCACAGGTGCAGTTTTTAAACTCGGATTTAATCTCCTCAACGTTTTCCCCGCTTTTGCAGGAAACGGTGTAGACCTTAAAGCCCGCGTTTTTATAAATAGAAGCCCAACCCGAAAAATCGCCCAAATCGCTTTTGTTGAAAATGAGAACAGGCTCAATTTCGGCCATTTCGCAAATGGCGATAAGTCGGTCAATAAGCAGTGCATTGGGGGCAGGATTTTCGTAGGCAGACACGATAAACAGCTTATCAAGGTTTGCAATAAGCGGTCTTACAAGGCAGTTTTTGCGAGGTAAAATTTCCTCTACAATGCCCTTATCCTCGTTTGTTTTCGAAAAGACCACCCTATCGCCCACAATGGGAGAGATGTTTTCCTTGCGGAAAACACCTCTTGCCTTACATTCAAATATACCTGCTTCGGTTTTTACATAATAAAAGCCTGAAATCGCTTTAATTATAATACCTTCCATTAAAAATTCCTTTACTGAATAGGTTTCTTAGAGTAATCGTAGCTCTTTGTTTCTGTAGCGGTGTTGTTTTCACAGTCCACACTATAGTCCTTATAATCCTCATAGGTGGGGTTTTCAGCACCATCGGAAAGCTTCACGGTTATGTTTTCCTCTTTTACCTTTGAGGTGAACTCAACCGAACAGGTTCCCTTTTTGTTGATTTCAATTTTGTTGGGGGTTTCATAAACCATTTCGCCGCCAATCCAAACCGAAACCTTGCCTATGTCATAAATGAAATCGGTGGGAAGCTGAACATCAAACTTAACGGTGTACCGTGTTTCACCGTTGCTTACCTCAAGGTCAACCGCAGTGCCTTCGCCAATCTGCCCCTCCTGTCCGGCCGAGGGATTTTGACCCACAACAACACCCTTGGGAGCGGGTGAATTGTAAACGTAGGTTACAACGCCCACCTTAAGACCATCCTTTTCAAGACGCTTTTTGGCATCCTCCTCGGTAAGGCCGATAACATTAGGCAGGTTAACGTAAACGGTAGGTTTGCCAAGGCTCACATAAATTGTGATTTCATCCCCCTCGTAGGCGCTAAAGCCGCGCTCGGGTTGGGTTTTAATTACCATATCCTTATTGATTTTTTCATCGTTAACCTTAACAACATTGCACTTAAAGCCAAGATTTTCAAGCACCGTGATGGCCGAAGCATCGGTGTACTCATAAACATCGGGGACAATAACGGTCTTTTTACCCATGCTGACATAGGCAGTGATTGTGTTACCCGCCTTTATCTTTTTGCCCTCAGGCTTTGACTGCTGGTAAATGTAGCCGAACTCATACTCACTGTTATTTTTCCAAACAAAATCAATTTTGCTGAAAATTTCATCATATTCCTCGTTATTATCAACAGTTTCCCAGTGCTGGCCAACAAGCTTAGGACAGGAAATCTCGCCGCCCGTGCCGCCAAAAAGCCTTGGCAGGAAAATTGAAAGAATAACGATAACACCGATAACAAAGGTAACCGCAATTCCTGCAAGAACGGGAATGATGGGTGATTTTTCTTCGCCCTCTTCCTCGGCCTCATCTTCAAGGTTTACATTTGCATCTGAGATATATTTTGTGGGTGAATTATCCACGAAATAGTTATAACCAAAGGTTGCGGCGGGGTCTTTTTTAAACTCCTCTAAATCGCAAAGCATTTCGGCTGCAGATTTATAACGGCGTTCGCTGTTTTTCTGCATTGCGTGCATTGTGATTTGTTCAAGACCTTCGGGAATTGAGCCGTTTATATCCCTTGGCATTTTGGGCTCTCTTTGAAGCTGCATGATAGCAACCGAAACGGCGCTGTCGGCCTCAAAGGGAAGCTGACCTGTGAGCATTTCATAAAGCATTACGCCGACAGAATAAATGTCTGCCTTTTCATCGGTGGCATCTCCCCTAGCCTGCTCGGGGCTGATATAATGAACCGAGCCGATTGCCTTATCGGTGATTGTTCTTTGCTCGCTTCTTGCAAAACGGGCAATGCCGAAGTCGGTAACCTTAATGGTGCCGTCGGATAAAACCATAATGTTTTGGGGTTTAATATCACGGTGAACAATGCCCTTGTCGTGAGCGTGCTGAAGTCCCTTTAAAATTTGAACGGTGAAATAAAGGGCATCCTTCCAGCGGAGGCTTCCCTCTTTTTCAATAAGCTCTTTAAGGGTGATACCATCGATATACTCCATAACGATATACTGAATTAAATCACCAAAGCTAACATCGAAAACCTTTACAATATTGGGGTGGGATAAAACAGCAATGGCCTTAGATTCATTCTTAAAGCGGCGGGTAAATTCCTCGTTGGAAACAAACTCCTCCTTTAAGATTTTAACGGCAACGATTCTGTCTTCAATGTTATCGTATGCCTTGTAAACAACCGCCATACCGCCTACGCCGATTATTTCTTTAATTTCATAGCGTCCGTCAAGGCGCTTTCCTACAAATCTATCCATAATCTTTTTCTCCTATCACACAATTTAGTCATTGAAAATAAGAACCGTTGTTATGTTATCGCTGCCGCCAACCTCGTTTGCCGCAGATACCAGCTGTGCCGTGGCATTTTCATGTGGTGACTCGCTGACAATTTTTATGATTTCCTCGGAGCTTAGCATATTTGAAAGTCCGTCGGTGCAGATAAGCAGCATATCCTTCTCATACAAATCAAGCTCGTTATAATCAATGTTAAGGTCTTCCTCAACACCAAGTGCTCTGGTAATGATGTTTTTTCTAGGGTCACTTTTGGCTTCATCGGCCGTAATCTGACCGCTTTCTATCATACGCTGCACCATGGAATGGTCGGTTGTGATTTGGGAAAGTGTGTTGTCCCTTATAAGATAGGCGCGGCTGTCACCCACATGAACAATGTGAGACACCTCTTTTGTGGCAATCACCGCAACCACCGTTGTTCCCATTCCCTTAAGCTCTTCATTTTTTGATGCGGCATCAAAAACCTCAACATTTGCCGACATAACCGCTGAGCAGAGCAAATTTTTAATTTGGGAAGCACTCATGTTAGGTTGCCAAGAACGCAGAACATATTCATAAATTATCTTTGCAGCCTGTGCGCTTGCAATGTTGCCTGCGTTTGCACCGCCCATACCGTCACAAACAACTGCCAAGGCTGCGCCGCCCTCTAAAATTCGGGCAATATAGGCATCCTGATTAATTTCCCGTGATTTGCCTACATCGGTTTCACAAAAAATTCTCACTTCAAGTTTCACACCCTTCTTTTCGCCTCAGTTGTCCGCAAGAGGCCTCAATATCTGAACCCAGCGTTCGGCGAATTGTTGAATTTAATCCTTTTTTATTTAATAACTCGCAAAAAAACGTAATTTGTTTTTTATCGGGTTTTTTAAACTGTGTTTCTGCAACGGGATTTGCAGGAATAAGGTTAACATGACACATTATGCCTTTAAGCCTTTTCGCCAGCATTTCGGCACATTCCTCGGTGTCGTTAATGCCGCTCATCAGGGCATATTCAAAAGAAATTCTGCGCCCTGTTGCACTTTGATATTTTTTGCAGGCATCAAGCAGTGCGCTAACATTCCACTTCCTATTAACCCGCATAATTTTATCTCTTATCTCATCGCTTGGCGCGTGAAGTGAAATGGAAAGGGTTATGGGGAATTTATATTCCGCAAGCTTTAAAATGCCGCTAACCACACCCGAGGTCGAAAGAGAAATGTGTCGAAGCCCAATGTTCATTCCCTTTTCATCGGATACGAGCTTTAAAAATCGCACGGAATTTTCAAAGTTATCAAGGGGCTCGCCCATTCCCATCATCACAACATTGCTTACCCGAATACCGTTGTCCTTTTGGGCGGCAAGTAGCTGTGCTATCATTTCGGAGGCAGTTAAATCCCTTGCAAGACCGTTTATGCCCGACGCGCAAAAGCTGCAGCCCATTCGGCAACCTACCTGGGTTGAAATGCACACGGTGTAACCGTGGTTATATTTCATTAAAACCGATTCAATAAGCTGGCCATCAAAGAGGCGGTAAAGATACTTAACGGTGCCATCAAGCCTGCTTTCAAGGCGGCGGACAATTTCCACATTGGCAATGTAGCATTTTTCACTGAGCTTTATTCTGAGTGTCTTTGAAAGGTTGGTCATTTCATCAAAAGAGGTCGCCCCTGAATGCAGCCACTTAAAAATTTGTGCGGCACGGAATTTTGGCTCGCCTATTTCCTTTAAAAGTGCTTCAAGCTCTTCCAAATAAAGGGACTTAACATCTATCTTATCCAAGGGTTCACCTCTTCTTCATCAGTTAATTTCAATCAGTGCGGTGTAAAATCCGTCGGCCGTTTCCTTATGGGGTAAAAAGGTATGCTCATACCTTAAAACGGCATTTTTATTTTCGGTTAAAAAGGCCCTTACAATTTCCTCGTTTTCGGCCTTTCTTATTGTGCAGGTGGAATAAAGAATTCTGCCGCCCTTTTTAACCAACTTTGCAGCATTTCTTAAAATTTGGCCCTGAATTTTCTCAAGCTCTCCAAGGTCTTTATGTGCGTTATACTTTATGTCGGGCTTTCGCCTTAATATGCCAAGGCCTGAACACGGAACATCGCATAAAACGGCATCAAAGGGTTCGCTAAAACTTAGTGGCTTTGTGGCATCAAGGGTTTTAGTGGTGATAATGTTAATACCAAGCCTTTTTGCGCCCTCGGCTATAAGCCGTGTTCGGTGCTCATAAAGGTCACAGGAAAAAAGTGTGCCTTTATTATTCATAAGCTGTGCTACCAAAAAGGATTTTCCGCCCGGGGCGGCGCAAAGGTCCAAAATGCGCTCGTTTTCCCTAGGCTCTAAAAGCGCGGCACATTTTTGACTTGATAAATCCTGAACATGGAAAAGTCCATTTTTAAAAAGCTCATTATCATTAAAGGTCATACCGCCGCAAATTTCCACGGCATTTTCAGTTTCGGTGGACTTTGCCTCAACTCCCTGCTGGCTAAGCTTTAAAATTAAAGCATCGCGGTGGGTTTTAAGGGTGTTCACCCTTAAATAAAGGGGTGCCGCTTTGAGAGAAGCCTCTAAAAGCTCCTTTGCATCATTAAGGGAATAATCCTTAATAAAGTTTTCCACAATCCATTTAGGGCAGGAATATTTAACCGAAAGGTCATCTACCGTATCCCCTTCTGGCAGTTCAACAGGATTTCGCAAAAAATTTCTCAGCACAGCGTTAACAAAGCCGCTCATATAGGACTCCTTGGAGTTTTTCATAAGCTTTACTGCCTCGTTAACTGCGGCGGAATCGGGGATTTTATCAAGATAAACAATTTGATAAAGGGCACTTCTAAGCACACAAAGGGTGAAGGGCTTAATTTTGCTGACAGGTGTTTTAATTAGCTTTGAAAGAAAATAATCAAGGGTTATCTTTCGGTCTAAAACACCGTAAAAAATATTGCTTATAAGGGCTTTATCCTGACTGCTTAAATCGGGGTTTTCTTTAAAGAGAGCGGCAAGGGTTAAATTGGAATAGGATTTTTCCTTTTCAACCTCTAAAAGTGCCTTTACCGCAATTTTTCTTGCATTTGCCATAGTTTTAAAATCCTTTAAAGCCTTGTGCCAACGGCAATAGAATTGCCGCAAAGAAAGGCCCTTGCATCCATTGGCTTTGAGCCCTCAATTTGAAGCCTTGTAAGCTTTAATGCAGTGTTTTCACCGCAGGAAACAACAAATTCGTTTTTACTGCTTAAAACTGTTGCCACGCTGCCATCGCCCACAGCTACCTCGGCACTATAAACCTTAACACGCTTGCCGTTAAGGCTGAAATATGCCACAGGCCAGCCTGAAAAGGCGCGGATAAGGCAGTGCAGCTCTTTAGCATTTTTACTAAAATCCAAAAGGCCCATTTCTTTTTTTATTATGGGAGCATAGGTTACGCCGTTTTCACCCTGGGGTTTTGGGGTAATACTTCCCTTTTCAATTTTTTCAAGGGTTGAACACATAAGGTCGGCTCCAAGAAGGGAAAGCCTATCGTGCAGGGTTTCGGCGGTATCGGTATCTGAAATTTCGATGGTAACGGTTTCCAGCATATCGCCTGTGTCCATTCCCTCGTCCATAAGCATTGTGGTAACACCTGTAACCTTGTCTCCGCAAACAATGGACCACTGAATGGGTGAAGCTCCCCTGTGCCGCGGCAAAAGGGATGCGTGACCGTTAATACATTTATATTTGGGCAAATCAAGGATTTCCTTGGGCAAAATCTTGCCATAGGCCACAACAACAATTATTTCGGGGTCAAGTTCCTTTAAAATTTCATAAGCCTCACCGTCTTTAAGTGTTGTTGGCTGAAAAACCTTTATACCATTTTTCTCGGCCTCAACCTTAACGGGTGGAGGGGTTAAAATCTGCTTTCTGCCTACGGGCTTATCGGGCTGTGTGAAAACACCCACAATGCTGTGACCCGCCGATAAAAGAGCCTTTAGGGTGGGCACCGCAAAATCGGGTGTGCCCATAAAAACTATCCTCATTTGCGAATTAGCCTTTCCTTGTAGATTATGCCGTTCAAATGGTCAATTTCGTGGCAAAATGCCCTTGCCTTTAGTCCTTCGCCTGAAACAGTGAAGGTATTTCCAAATCTATCCTGAGCGCGAACGGTAACCTTCATTGGCCTTTTGGTAACGCCGCTTTCACCGGGAAGTGAAAGACAGCCCTCGACCTCAGTTTGAACGCCGCTTTCCTCTATAATAACAGGGTTAATAAGTTCAACCAGGCCATCACCCACATCAACAATGCAGTAGCGCCTTAAAATGCCAATTTGGGGTGCGGCAAGGCCCACGCCCTCGGCGGCATACATAGTTTCCTTCATATCATCAAGAATTGTAGCCAGCTTTTCATCAAAATTAAGCTGTGTGCGGCAAACCTTATGAAGAATTTCATCGCCGATTTTAACAATGTTACGAATTGCCATTTTTTCCTCCGTATTAAATGATACTCTCAGGGTTTATGTCCACAAACACCGAGGTATCGGAACTTTTTTTAACATTAACTGCTTTGTGCAGCATTTCTCTGAATTTTTTTGAGTTTTTGGTTTTTATAATCATTCGGTAGCGGTAGCGGTTATTAATTCTTGAAACCATTGCAGGTGCGGGGCCAAGAATTACAAGCTTAACATCCTCATAACCGTTACTTAAAAGGTTTTTTATGTTGTCAAAAACATTTCCTATTGCCTGTGCCGCATTTTCACGCACTGCAGAGGATGTGCCCACAAGGACAATATCACAATAGGGTGGGTAAATCATAAGCTTTCGGGTTAAAATTTCCTCGCCGTAAAACGCCTCATAATCCTGAGCGGCGGCAAGCCTTATAACATTTGCCTCGGGGTGAAGGGTTTGGATAATAGCGGTGCCCTTATCATTTCCCCTGCCTGCCCTGCCCACAACCTGAGTGAGCAGTGAAAAGGTACGCTCGAAACTTCGGAAATCCTCACTATACATTGCTGAATCAATACCCAAAACACCAACAAGGGTTACATTTGGAAAATTAAGACCCTTTGCAACCATTTGGGTGCCAAGCATAATTTGGTATTCCCCTCGGCTAAAGGCGGCAAGCTTTTCATCAAAGGAATTTCTGGCCGCGGTGGTATCGGCATCAAGTCGCAAAATACTCACATTTTCAAAAATTTCCTCAAGCTCCTGCTCAACCTTTTGGGTGCCAACACCCATAAACTTAAGGTGCTTACCTGAGCATTTGGGGCAGGTGGAATCTGCGGGAATGGAATGCCCGCAATAATGACACATAAGGCGATTGTTTGCCGAATGGTAGGTCATTGAAATGCTGCAGTTGGGACAGGTGACAACCTCGCCGCAGGAGGAACAGGTAATAGCGGTGTTATGTCCCCTGCGGTTAAGCAGTAAAATTGCCTGCTTACCTTTTTTTATGGTTTCGGTTAGTGCATTTTTAAGTTCGGTGCTGAGCGCTGAGGTGTTGCCGTTTAGAATTTGACTTCGCATATCAACGGTTATAACCTCGGGCAAAACAGCGTTTCCAAAACGGTTTTTAAGGGTTGCAAGGTTATAAAACCCAGCTCTGGCCGCTGCAAAGGTTTCAAGGGAGGGTGTGGCAGATGCCAACACAAGCCCAGCCCCGTTGTAGGCGGCGCGGAAACGGGCAACATCCCTTGCGTGAAAGCGGGGTGCCGATTCCGATTTATAGGTGTGCTCCTGCTCCTCATCCATTATAATGAGCCCAAGATTTTTAACGGGGGCAAAAACTGCCGAGCGTGTACCAACGGCAATAACGGCCTCACCCGAATTTACACGGCGCCATTCATCCATTCTTTGTCCCATTGACATTGCCGAATGGAAAACGGCAATTTTGCTGCCATAGCGTTTGCCGAAAATTTCAATGGTTTGGGGGGTCAGGGAAATTTCGGGCACCATTATGATAACGCCCTTCCCCTGATTTAGGGCACTGTCAACAAGCTTCAAATAAACTTGAGTTTTGCCGCTACCTGTGATTCCGTAAATAAGCCAAGGCTTTTGCCTTTCCTCGTTTTGCGAATCGGCAATGCGACAAAAGGCTTCGTTTTGCTCATTAGTAAGACTAATTTCTGTTGCCTCGCCTGTGCCCTCAAAACGATAGGGGGTTCTGTAAACATCCTTTTGAAAGGTTTCCAGCACCTTTTTCCTCTCCAGTGCCTCAACAACGCTAACTGAAGCACCTGTAAAATAGGTAATTTCCTTAACGCTTAAAGGGCCCTCCTTTAAAAGGAGCTCCACAACCTCGTTTTGCTTTGGGGTGAGTTTGAAGGAGGAAAGCTGTGCTTCCTCTACAATGAGCCTTGCGCTTTTAAGTCTAGCCTCACTCACCTGGCGGATAAGGGAGTTTTGCGGCCCAACAACACCCTTTTTAACAAGGGAATTAATGGCGGCAAGATAGGCGGGATTGTTATTTAAAATTTGGCTTCTAGTAATGGTGGAACGGGTCTTAATAATTGTTAAAACCGCATTTTCATCATCACTTAAACCATCGGTGTCCCTTAAAACGGTGTAGGTTTCATCGGTTTTAAGGTTGATTCCCACAGGCAAAACCGTTCGCACCGCATCAAAATAGGTGCAAAAAGTGTTCTCGTGGAGCCAAACGCAGA
>JAFTPI010000020.1 GCA_017463345.1 Clostridia bacterium
GCGCTTGTTTGGGGCTACACGGTTTGCGAGGGCTATGCACGCACTATGAAATATCTTTGCAGGAAACTGGGAATTGAATGCCTGATTGTAACAGGAACCTCGAAAAATGAGCAGCATATGTGGAATATGGTGCGCCTTGATGATGAATGGTATCACATTGATTCAACCTGGAATGACCCTGGTCTTGATGAAAAGGATAACCCCAAAACACCGCTTCACCCATACTTTAATGTGACCGATGAGGTTATTTTAAAGGACCACACTATTGACCCTGATATTACCAAGGTTGAAGGCAGTGGTGCTGACCTTGGCTCGGTGGGCTTTAATTTTGGGCTCCCCGAAGCAAAGGGTAAAAAGTATGATTATTACGATTATTATGAGCTTAATTTTTCCGATATGGCTGTGGCTGCTCAAAAAATTGCGAAAATTTATAAAACCCAAAACTTTATTGAGTTAAGGTTAAGTGATGAGCAAAATGAAATCTTCCAAATTGACGATGAGGAAGAAAGGCAGAACGAAATCAGTAAGTTCTTTGGCTCACTTATTTTAAATGTGCATATGCAATCGGAGGAAGATGATTTCACCCTCACGCGGTATTCAAATAATAGAAATACTCTATATTTACAGTGGTAAAAAAGGACGGTTTTTCATAAAACCGTCCTTTTTCATTGACAAAACTTGTAATAGTATTATATAATATTAAAATGTAGTATAATTTTCTCTTGGAGGCAAAAAATGGACGAGGTAACAAAGATTTTCGGAAGTGTCGTTTTTAACGATGACCGTATGCGCGAAAGACTTCCCGCGGAGACCTATGAAGCCTTGCAAAGAACAATTAAATCCGGCAAGACCCTTGATTTAAGTGTTGCCAACCCCGTTGCCGCCGCAATGAAGGATTGGGCGCTGGAAATGGGCGCAACCCATTTCACACATTGGTTCCAGCCACTAACCGGAATAACCGCCGAAAAGCACGACGGTTTTATTACCCCCAGCAAAAATGGCAGAGTTATTATGGAATTTTCGGGCAAGGAGCTCATTAAGGGTGAATCCGATGCATCTTCCTTCCCTTCAGGAGGAATTCGTGCCACCTTCGAGGCCCGCGGATACACCGCGTGGGACCCTACATCACCCGCCTTTGTTAAGGAGGGCACCCTTTGCATTCCCACCGCCTTTTGTTCCTATGGCGGTGAAGCCCTTGATAAAAAGACACCTCTGCTTCGTTCAATGCAGGTGGTAAGCCGCCACGCACTTCGTGTTGTAAAAGCAATGGGTATGGAAAATGTTAACCGCGTTATTACCACCGTTGGCCCCGAGCAGGAATATTTTTTAGTTGATAAAAAACTTTATGAAAAGCGCCCCGACCTTATTTTCTGCGGCAGAACACTTTTTGGCACAAAGCCGCCTAAGGGTCAAGAGCTTGAGGACCATTATTTTGGTGTTATTAAGCCCCGCGTTGCTGCTTATATGAAGGATTTGGACCACGAGCTTTGGAAGCTTGGTATTCTTTCAAAAACCAAGCACAACGAGGCGGCTCCCGCACAGCACGAGCTTGCTCCTATTTTCACAACCACCAACATTGCAACCGACCACAATCAGCTGACAATGGAGATTATGAAAAAGGTTGCGGACAAGCACGGTATGGTGTGCATCCTTCACGAAAAGCCCTTTGCGGGTGTTAACGGCTCGGGCAAGCACAACAACTGGTCACTTTCCACCGACACAGGTGTTAACCTTTTAGAACCTGGCAAGACCCCTAGCGAAAACATTCAGTTCCTGCTGTTTTTATCGGCGGTTATTAAGGCTGTTGACGAGCATCAGGATTTGCTTCGCATTTCGGTTGCTTCTGCAGGTAACGACCACCGTTTGGGGGCCGCTGAAGCTCCACCCGCCATTGTTTCAATGTATCTAGGTGATGAGCTCACCGAAATTTTAAATGCCGTGGCAAGAGGTGAACACTACACCGAGCACGAGCTTACCAAAATGGGAATGGGTGCAAAAATTCTGCCCCAGTTCTCAAAGGATAATTCCGACCGCAACAGAACATCGCCCTTTGCATTTACGGGTAATAAATTCGAATTCCGTATGCTTGGCTCCTCGGCATCTATTGCTGATGCCAATGTGGCAATAAACACAGGTGTTGCTCATGTTCTTCGTGAATTCGCCGATGCACTTGAAGCAAGTGAGGATAAGGTTAATACAGCAAAGGAGCTTATCAGAAGCGTTGTTAACAACCACAGCCGCATTATCTTTAACGGTGATGGTTATTCAAAGGAATGGGAAAAAGAAGCTGAAAAGAGGGGACTCTTAAACCTTAGGAGCACCGTTGATGCCATTGAGCTTTTCGAAAGTGAGAAGAATGTGGCTTTATTCGTTCGCAATCACGTTTTCAACGAGACCGAGGTTCATTCCCGCTGTGAAATTATGCTGGAAAACTACAGCAAAATTCTCCATATTGAGGCACTTACAATGCTGGAAATGGTACGTTGCTCTATTATTCCTGCAATTAGTGATTATATCGGCTCTTTAAGCGGCAACATAAAGGCACTGCGTGATGTTGCTCCCGATGCACCCTGTGTGGGTCAGCTTAAAACCGTTAACAAGCTGGCAAAGCTCCTTGATGAAATTTATCTTGGTGTTAAGGTGCTCGACACCGCCGTTTCTCTTGCCGAAAAGGGAGATAGCGAGCTTACCAAGGCAAGAGCTTACCGTGAGCAGGTGTTTTCAGCAATGGAGGCGCTCAGATACAGTGTTGACAGTGCCGAAGCCCTTTGCGATGCAAGAGCCTGGCCATTCCCGAAATACAGCGAACTGCTTTTTGGGATTTAATAAAAAACTTACCGCGCGGGAGTATTCCTGCGCGGGATTTTTAAAAATAAATAATTTAGCGCTTTAAAGCGTTGACAAATTTTAAAAAAGGTGTTAAAATAGAACATATCATTTTTGAGAGGTAATTTTTATGATAGTTATAATGAAGCACACCCACACCGAAAACGATATTTTGAATGCGAGAAAAATTATGGAGGACGGCGGCGTTAATGTTATGATTTCAAAGGGCGCCGAAACCACAATTCTCGGTGCCGAGGGTAATGCGGATTATATTGACACCGAAAGACTCACTGTTTTGCCGGGGGTTGAAAAGGTAATGCGGGTTAGTGAGCCCTTTAAAAAGGCTAACCGAAAATATCACCCCGACAACACCAAGATTAAGGTGGGTGAGGTTTTTATCGGCGGTAAGGATATTTCACTTATTGCGGGACCCTGTTCGGTTGAAAGCGAAGAACAAATTGTGGGCATTGCCGAGAATGTTAAAAGAATGGGAGCAACGGCACTTAGAGGCGGCGCTTACAAGCCGCGCACCTCGCCCTATGCTTTTCAAGGGCTTAAGGAAAACGGCATTGAGCTTTTAATTGAAGCAAAGGAGAAAACAGGGCTGCCAATTGTAACCGAGATTATGTCAACCGATAATCTTGACCTTTTTGAAGAAAAGGTTGATGTTATTCAGGTGGGTGCCAGAAATATGCAAAACTTTGACCTGCTTAAACACCTAGGTCAATCTAAAAAACCCATTCTCTTAAAGCGCGGTCTTTCTTCAACCATTGAGGAGTGGCTTATGTCGGCAGAATACATTATGGCGGGCGGCAACAACAATGTTATTCTTTGTGAAAGAGGAATTCGCACCTTCGAAACCTTCACCCGCAATACTTTGGATTTAAGCGCGGTTTTGGCGGTTAAAAATCTTTCTCACCTGCCCGTTGTGGTTGACCCGTCCCACGCCTGCGGAAAAGCCTGGATGGTTGAAAGAATGGCTATGGCGGCGGTTGTTTCGGGTGCTGACGGACTTATTATTGAGGTGCATAACGACCCTGCCCATGCACTTTGCGATGGCGCACAGTCGATTACACCAAAGCAATTTGAGGAACTCAAAGGAAAACTTACTCCCTTGGCTCAGTGCATTGGTAAAAATATTATGTAAACTAAACAAGCGGATTACCAAAATCGGTAATCCGCTTGTTTTTTTATCGGTTGTTATTGTCCTTTTTGTTATTGTATTTATTGTTGTCGTTTCTGTTCTGATTGTTCTGATTGTTTTGTTTATTCTGGTTGTTCTGGTTATTTTTGTTTTGATTTTGCTCAAAATTTCTGTTTTTGTTGTCCACTTAAATTCACCCCGCTTTCTTTCAGTGTGACAGGTTCGAGTTCCTTCACACTAAAAATAGTTTTTGCAAAGAAGCGGAGTTTATTATTGTTAAATTTTGAAATCGATTTTGCAGGAGAAAAGTGTTTCGTTTTCACCTTCACCCTTTGCAAGAACCGAGGAAACTTCGTCCTTTAAGAAAAGGCGCAAACTTTCGCCAAATTTTACCTCACGGTGATAATCAATTTGCATCACACCAATTTCTCGGTTTTCCTTTGGACAAAGCTGATTTAAAACAAAACTTGCGTATTTTGTGTTGTTTACGTGTCCGTTTAAATCAATGTCACAAAATTGCGGTTTTATTAAAACATAATTTTCATCAAAATCGCATTTGGGAATTTTTGTAAATTTACCCTCGAAGGATTTTTTCTCTAAAAATTTTATTGGCGGGTAAACATCGTTTGCCGGCATAAACTTTCGAAGTGCCGCATGCATAAACACCCATTCGCTGCTGCCTTTAATCAAAAGCTCCCCTGATAGGGAATAAACCTCATATTCCCTTTGAAGGGTCACCCTTGATGGGCACAGCGGCCAGGTCACAACTTTAACGCTTGTGTGGGTTTCAGGGTTTTTGAGAATTTCAAATTTCACCTTTGTAATAACCCACATTAAATCCCGTTGGAGCATTTTTTCAAAGCCGATGCCAAGCTCGTTTGCGTGGGCACCTGCAACCTCTTGAAAAATGTCAAGAACGGCAGATGGCAAAATTCTTGAATAGCGGTCAAAATCGCAGGTGCGAAGGGGAAAAGTTTGTTCGTAAGAATTGTTCATTTTAAACCTCTTTTAAAAGCAAAGAACGGGCGTTATCGTTTGTGATTTTAAGTACCTCTTCGGTGCTCATATTTTTGATTTCGGCAACCTTTTCGGCTGTGTAGTAGATAAGCCCTGAATGGCAGGTTTTACCTCTAAAGGGTTCGGGTGCCAAATAAGGGGCATCGGTTTCAAGTAAAATTCGTTCAATAGGTGTCTCTTCTACAACCGCTTTAACGGTTTTTGAATTTTTGAAGGTGACAACACCGCCAACGCCTAAAAACATACCAAGCTTTAAAATTTCTTTTGCCATTTCCACGCTTCCTGAAAAGCAGTGCACAACGCCTTTTGGCTTTAATTCCTTTAAAATTTGAAGGGTGTCGCCATGGGCTTCGCGGTCGTGAACACTAACGGGTAAATTAAATTCGTTTGCAAGGCGAAGCTGCTCTTTAAAATATGCTATTTGTTCCTCTTTCCTAGAAATATCCCAATAATAATCAAGACCGATTTCGCCAACTGCCACAATTTTTTCTTCTCTCAAAATTTTGGCAAGGGCATCAATGTGAGGCGCCATTTCACCTTCGGGAAGGTTTTGGGGATGAAACCCTGCGGCGGTGTGGCAAAAGGGAAGTGCTTTTGAAAAAGAAAGGCATTTTTTTGCCGACTCAAGGTCAACAGCGCAGTTGATAATGTCGCTTACCCACCATTTTTCGTAAAGCTCGGTTAAAAACTCAAGAGGGTTTTCAAAGCGTGAATCATCAAAGTGGGCGTGGGAATCGAAAATCAGTTTTTCGGTGAGGGTCGTCATCATCTCACCTTGCTGCCCGGCTTAACGCCGTCCACAAAAATCACCTTAACATTATCCTCACCTGCATCGGCGGCAAGAATCATACCCTGAGATTCAACACCGCAAAGAACGGCAGGCTTAAGGTTTGAAACCACAATAACCGTGCGACCGATTAAATCATCGGGGGTGTACCATTTAGCAATTCCCGAAGCCACAATTCTAGGTGTTTCGCTGCCGTCATCAAGGGTGAGCTTTAAAAGCTTTTTAGCCTTTGGAATAGGCTCGCAGGCAACCACCTTTGCGGTTTTAAGCTCTACCTTGGCAAAATCTTCAATGCCAATTTGGGCAACGCCCTCGGGGGCTGTTTTTGCTTCATTTTCTTTCTTTGCAGCGGCAGCCTTTTGGAGCCTTTCGGCCTCAAGTTCTGCCAAAACCTTATCGGTGTCAAGGCGGGCAAAGAGAGGCTCTGCAGAGCCTACGGTATAACCATCAACTACACCAAATTCAAGGGTTTTATCATCACTGCAAATGAATTTTGCGATTTTTTCGCTGCTTTCGGGCATAATGGGGCAAAGGAATAGCCCGAGAAGTCGAATGCCCTCGAGAAGGTTGTACATAACAGCCTCCAGGCGCTCCTTATTGCTTTCATCCTTAGCAAGCACCCAGGGAGCGGTTTCATCAATGTATTTATTAAGGCGTTTTGCAAAGGTCATAATAGCGGCGGCGGCATCGGCATTTTTGAAATTATCCATTGCCTTAAGGTAGTCAGAGGCAGCTGCCTTTGCACAAGCTCTTAAATCATTGTCAAATTCGTTGTCGAGAACTTTTTTGGTAACACTGCCGCCGAAATATTTATTGGTCATTGCAATGGAACGGTTTACAAGGTTACCAAGGTTATTTGCAAGGTCGGTGTTATAAACGGTGACAAAGGCATCGTTTGTAATGTTGCCATCCTGTGCGAATGGGATTTGGCTTAAAAGATAGTAACGGACGGCATCGGCGCCAAAGCGGGCGGCAAGCTCGTCGGCATAAATAACATTGCCCTTTGATTTGCTCATTTTATCCTCGCCGAAAAGCACCCAGGGGTGACCTAATACCTGCTTAGGCAGAGGCTCGCCCAGCGCCATTAAAACAATGGGCCAATAAATTGTGTGGAAACGAACAATGTCCTTGCCGATAACATGCAAATCGGCAGGCCAATATTTCTTATAAAGGTCGCCGCACTCATTATAGGGGTGGTAGCCAAGACCTGTGATATAGTTGGAAAGGGCATCAATCCAAACATAGATAACATGCTTTTCATCAAACTCAACGGGAACGCCCCACTTAAAGGATGAACGGGAAACGCAAAGATCGGCAAGACCGGGCTTTAGGAAGTTGTTTATCATTTCATTCTTTCTTGATTCGGGCTGAATGAAATTGGGATGCTCCTCAATGTATTTTAAGAGGGCGTCCTGGTATTTGCTGAGCTTTAAGAAATACGCTTCTTCCTTTGAATCTATAACCTCACGGCCGCAGTCGGGGCATTTGCCGTCAACAAGCTGTGATTCGGTGAAAAAGGATTCGCAGGGAACACAGTATTTTCCCGAATATTCACTTTTGTAAATATCGCCCTGGTCGTAAAGCTTTTTAAAGATTTTCTTAACGGCCTCCTCGTGGTCGGTATCGGTTGTGCGGATAAAGCGGTCGTAGGTTACATTCATGCTGTTCCATACAGCCTTAATTTCATCCGAAATACCATCAACATAGGCTTTAGGGGAAATGCCCTGCTCCTTGGCATATTCCTCAATTTTTTGGCCGTGTTCATCGGAGCCGGTGAGAAAATGAACATCGTAGCCCTGCATTCTTTTATAGCGTGCAATCATATCGGCAAGAACAATGTCATAAACATTGCCGATGTGGGGCTTGCGGGAAGCATAGGCTATGGCTGTTGTGATGTAAAATGTTTGCTTTTCCATGATATTTAATGTCTCCTTTGAGAACTTAATTGTTATTTTGTTGGGCTCTGATTTCGTTGAGATTTTTTTCATCGGCACCCACACCCGCCATAATAATGGCGTAAAGCGCTGCGGTTTGAATCCAAAGCATTGTCATATCAACAAGGCTATGAACCATAACACCTGCCGTGAGGGCCAAAACAAGGGCACTTATGTGTGAACGGCTAAGATAGGATTTACAGTAAAGCAGGCGCCTGTAATAAAGCGCTAAAAACGCAACAAGGGTAAGTGTGCCTGCAATGCCAAAGCTTAAAACAGGCTCTAATAGTATATTGTGTGCATGGGTGGTGGGATATGCCGGGGAGAAATCACGAAACATATGGTAATAGGTTAAAAAGCCCTTTCCAAAAATAGGATTAAGCTTTACTGCTTCAATGCTCAGCTCCCAAATGCGAAGTCGATTTTGCAGGGTTTCAGATGATTCGCTGAAACGGGGGATAATATCGGGTGCAAAATAAATAATTGCACAGCAAAAGGAAACAACGATAAGGAAGATGCTTAAAACATTGTGCTTGTTGGTAAGGGATAAAAGCACGGCAACGGCAATGAAAACCTCAATCCAGATAAACATACTGCCGCTAAAATAAAGGGGCAAAACGCAAACGGCTGCTGTTATGTAATAGAAAAGTTGATTTCCTTGCCTTGCGATAACCTTGTAGGCGCAAATTATAATAACAGTGGCCATCACCGTTGCAAGGTAATTTGGGTTAAAGAAAAGCCCAAAGCAACGATAGGTTGGGATTTTCCAAAAGCAAATGCGCTCAATAACAGCGTAAACCGATACGAAATAGGAGCAAACACAGCAAAGGTTAAGACAGGTTTCGTAAACTTTTGTGGTCATTACCGAGTGTGCAAAGTGACCTGTGATAAAAATTACAAAGGCACCAAAGGAGCAAAGCAGACCAATCCAGTTGTTGTTTATGGCCGCAACAAGGGCGGTTAAAAGGCAAAAGGCGTAGCCCACAAAGCGGTACTTAAGGTTTTTGAGCATTCGGCGGTATTTCCCATTTATAAGCACCGCAAAAGCGATTATAATGAGCAAGGCGGCGGCTAAGACATAGTGAATAAAAATGCTAACAACAAGTGCATAAATCAAAATTTCACCCTGCCCAAAATCCTTAAAGGTAAATAGTTTTTTTAATTTTTCAGGCACCGAAGGTCACCTTCTTTTTATGGTTTATTTATAAAAAAGATTTAGAATGCTGCTTAAAACAAGAAGTGCAGTTTCAAAAATTATCGCGTAAAAACCGTTAACCGAAATTTCACTGCCTGTAACACCAAAAGAAATGATGGTGAGCGCGGCAAGGGAAGCGGCAACGATATGTAAAACTCGCCAAAGGGAGATTGCCTTTTTAGTTTTAATGGCGGTTAAAATGATGGATGAAAGCACCGCGGAACGCCTTAGGAAAACGGCAGGTGCCGAGGAGGATTTTGTATAATTAACCTGAGTTTTATACATATGAATTCCCGAATCGGTCATAATTCTAATGCAGTCGGGGTCAAGGGAGAAATAATCGCAAAGCATTTGCTCGCTAATGTTGGAGTCGCAGTTATTTACGAGTATTGTAACACCAATGCTGCACAGCTTTGCAAGCTCCTTTGCAACACGCTCGCTAACATTATATTTTATAACAAGCAGTGCGCAAGCCTTTTGACCGCTGGCAACATAAACCGGGAAAAAGCCCTGGCGCATAATTTTTTTATCAACCTCTAAACTCGGCAGTTTAATTCCGTGCGCCTCAAGAAGGGTACGATTGCCGATGAACAGGTGGCGGTCCTTAACCCAGCCTGTAATGCCAAGCTGATTTTCATATTTAACCGAATCGGCCTCGGGTAACTTTTTATTTAAATCGGTAGCTGCTATATCTGCGAAGATATCGGCAAGGGGAGAGTTAAGGTGTGAGGTTATTGCGGCGGCATCAAGTAGTGTTTCATCAATAGAATTATCAGATAAAACTTGCAGGCTGTGGAGAGTAACTGTGCCGTGGGGAAAGAAATCAGTGGAGTGCAAAACGCAGGCATTAGCGCTGTCAATACGGTTAATGGCCTTTTTACCAGAAATCATTGCGCCAAGCCTATTCAGTTTTTTTGAAGCGGAGCAAAGGGGCACAATGTCGCAGGCAAGGGCCGTTGGGGCAACCAGCAAGGACATAATAAGAAATGCGGTGAGCATTCCATTTTCGGCTGTTTGTGACATTCCAACCGATAAGCCGCCGAGAATTGCGGCTGCGGCAAAGATGATTGCCAAAATAAAGAAGCCGCCTTCAAACTGCATTGGCGCAGTGGCATTTTTCATATAGTCGGTCACATTTGTGGTTTCCTTTGCTGCGGTTACGAGCACATCGCCTTCAATGGCGTTTCTTGCCATGGCAAAGGTGGTAGGGCGGTCACCAATTAGGGTGACCGCATTTTTCTTCTTGGAGTTGGCGATAATTCTAAAGTTGTTAATAATGTAAGAAGCCTTTTTAAAATAGAGAATGCTTCGTGAAGACAGAAGGAAGCAACAAAGCAAAACGGTGTAGCCAAAGGTTGCCTGGCTATCGAGCGAAAGGCAGGCCGAAATAATGCCCGCGATGAGGGTCACTATGGTGGCTAAATCGGGTGTTATTGTTTTGGATAAAAGGCCTTTAAATGCGTGATAAAACATTTTCCAGTTTGCACCAAGGCAAAGGGCCAAGAAAGCAAACTGCAGGCCAATGAAAAGATTTGGTGTTGCCGCAAGGGCAATTTCCACCGATGGAATACAAAAAATTCCCGAAAGAATGAGCCCCAGCACCGAAATTATTGAAGCGAAGAAATTGCTTCTCTTATCTTTTTTAAGCTTTACACCAATGCGCTTGGCATCAGCAATGCTTTTATATTCATCATCGGGCACAAATTTATCCTTTTTAGGGTCGGTGCCAAAAATATCAGCAAGGATTTTTTCCTCATTTTGTGAATTGTCGGTTTCGGAAATGCTTGATTTTAAATCCGTTACACGGGTAAAGGTCATGGTGCTTTTGCCAGAATCCGAGGCAATGTCAAAACGCTGGGTAAACTGTGTGGTTGAGAAAATGTCCTGGCTTTCCTTTAAAGGGCCCGATTCCTCTGACAAGGGGGCGCTGTCAATGTCGGAAAGCACGGGAATTTTTGCAAAATCGGCGCGCTCCATAACAATGGTTTCAGACTGCACCGTGGAAGCGGCTTTTTTAGGCAATTCAGGCTTCACAGCCTTTGCGGGCTCATTTTTAACCTCGGTTTTAACCGCAGGGATTTCGTTTTCCTGTTTTTTTGCCTTTTTAGCACCGAGAATGCTGTCAATGCTTTCTAGAATATAGGTGGGTTCGGCCTTAATATCGGTGCTTTCACCACCGTCAAGAATGAAGGGTGTGCATTTTTCTAAAAGATTTGTGGTTTTTCTGGCTTTTTCCTTTGCCCTTTCTTCAGCAAGCCTTTTTTCCTCTTCCTCTTTTTCCTTTAAAAGCCGTTCCTGTTCTTTTTTCGCCTCAGCCTCAGCCTGCTTTAAAACGCGGGCACGCAGGGCATCAATGGGGCTTATTTCTCTTTCACCCGACATAGGGATAACGGCTTCATCCTTTTCGGAATTTCCTACTTCACCTGCGGTTAAAGCGTGCTTTGGAGCCTTTGGGGCCGTTACCTTGGCATTTTTTTGAGCCTCGGCATAAAAATCCTCAGCATCCTCACTTGCATTATAATTTTCACAAAAATCAAGATCTTTTTTTCTTGAAAACCAACCCATAGTTTTTTATCCACCCAAAAAAGTTTTTTATTTGTTTCGGCTTTTAACCACCTGGTACATAAGCACGCCTGCGGCAACCGAAGCGTTAAGAGAATTAATTTTTCCAAACATCGGCAGGGAAATAATGCCATCACAGCTTTCCCTAACCAGTCTTCCCATTCCCTTTCCCTCATTGCCGATAACAATGGCGGTGGGGGAGGAGAAGTCGGTTTTTGTGTAGTCGTCACCATCCATATCGGCGCCGAAAACCCAAACACCCTGCTTTTTTAATTTTTCAATTTCATTCACAAGGTTTGTAACCCTGGCAACGGGCACATATTCAAGTGCGCCGCTTGCCGATTTTGCCACCGTTGCACTGAGCGAAGCGCTGCGCCTTTTGGGAATTATTATTCCGTGTGCGCCGCAGCACTCGGCCGTTCTGATTATTGCGCCAAGGTTGTGGGGGTCCTCAATTTCATCGCAGATAATTATGAATGGAGCCTCATTTCTTTCCTTTGCAAGGCTTAAAATATCCTCAACCGAGGAATAGGCCTGCTGTGCAATCATAACGCCAACACCCTGGTGGTTTGTGTGACCGCAAAGAAAATCCAGCTTTTGAGACGGCACTTCCTTAATGGGAATGCCGCGGGCGGAGCATTTAGCAATTATTGAAGCCACCGAGCCACCTGCCGACCCTTTAACAACCAGCAAGCGGTCAATTTCTCTACCCGAGCGCACTGCCTCCATAACCGAATTGCGGCCTACAATTATGTTCATGTCTTGTTCTTCGGTTTTATTAATTTGTCTTTTTTCCATTTAGAACAAAACCTTTCTTATTAAATGATATTTATACAAAGTATATTATAGCATACATTATCACAAAATAAAAGAGCAAAGTAGAAGAAATTTTTGCTAAAGATTAACGAGTATTTTAACAAAGTATGAGCGAAAATCCGCCTTTTAAAAACGGAGTTTGGATTATTCGCTCTACCCTAAAGTAAAGGAGTTTTTAAAGTGACTAAAATTACTGCAATTAATGCCTATGAAATGCTTGATTCGAGGGGCAATCCAACCCTTGGTGCCGAGGTTATAACCGAATGTGGTGCCAAGGGTTTTGCCCTTTGTCCCTCGGGTGCATCAACAGGAATTTATGAGGCCATAGAGCTTCGTGATGGAGATGAAAAAAGATATTTCGGCAAGGGCGTTTTAAAGGCGGTTGCAAATGTTGAAAGGGCAATTGCTCCAAGCCTTTTGGGCGTAGATGTTTTAAAGCAAAGGGAAATTGATAAAATAATGCGAGACCTTGATGGCAGCGATAATAAATCAAACCTTGGCGCCAATGCAATTCTAGCGGTGTCACTAGCGGCGGCAAGGGCGGCGGCAGAAAGCCTTAAAATGCCACTTTACAGGTATTTGGGCGGCGCAATTTGTGATAAAATGCCGAGACCGATGATGAACATTTTAAACGGCGGCGCCCATGCCGCCAACAACATTGATATTCAGGAATTTATGATTGTTCCCGTTTCCTGCAAAAGCTTTGCCGAGGGTCTTAAAATGTGCAGCGAGGTTTATCACAGCCTTAATAAAATTCTAAAAGCCGAAGGTCTTTCCTGTGGCGTTGGCGACGAGGGCGGCTTTGCCCCCAACCTTCAAAGTGATGAAAAGGCGTTGGAGCTTATTATGAAGGCGGTAAATACAGCGGGCTACAGTGAAAGTGATATAAACATTGCCCTTGATGTGGCCTCGGGCGAGTGGAACAGGGGGAGAAGCGATTATCTGCTGCCCAAAAGAAACCTTAAAATGAGCGCCGATAATCTTATCCAGTATTACGAAACCTTAAGTGATAAATACCCTGTAATTTCCATTGAGGACGGTCTCGGTGAGGATGATTGGCACGCTTGGGGCAAGCTCACAAAGAGGTTGGGAGAAAAAATCCAACTGGTTGGTGACGACCTTTTTGTGACCAACACAAAAAGACTTGAGGCAGGAATTAAATCGGGTGCGGCAAATGCCATTCTCATAAAGCCAAATCAAATCGGCACCCTAACCGAAACTCTCGATGTAATTTCTCTCGCCAAGGAAAATGGCTATAATTGTATCCTTTCTCATCGTTCAGGGGAAACGGAAGATGCCTTCATTGCCGATTTAGCTGTGGCGACAGGTGTTGGACAAATTAAAACGGGCGCACCCTGCCGCAGTGACAGAGTTGCAAAATATAATCGCCTTTTAAAGATAGAACAGGAAATAAAGCGCGGATAAAGGACCGAGGTTAAACTCGGTCCTTTATGGAAAATTTTAAAATAACTATTGACAAAACCGAATTCCTCATATATAATAATTCAGTCGCCGCTTTCGAGTGGGACATATGGCGGTATAGCTCAGTTGGCTAGAGCATTCGGTTCATACCCGAAGTGTCGTAGGTTCAAGTCCCACTACCGCTACCAGGCCCGGTGGTCAAGAGGCCTAAGACACCGCCCTTTCACGGCGGTAACACGGGTTCGAATCCCGTCCGGGTCACCAAAAAATGTAAAACCAACCCTTTTGGGTTGGTTTTTTCTTTTTTAGAAAACAGAAGCAGGGATTCGAACAGGAGGGAGCGAAGCAGAAGAAAACAGTCCGGTGGACTGTTTTTGCCGACGCGGGCGTGTAGATGCGGAGCATCGTAGCGAATCCCGTCCGGGTCACCAAAATAAAAACCCTCAACCTTTCGGTTGGGGGTTTTTATTTTGGCCACTCTAACGAGTAGGCGAACCCGTAGGGTTCGTCGGAGCAGTTCAAAACGCGCGATAGCGTTTTGAAGCTGTGGAGTCTCGAGCACAACAAATTTTTTTGGAAACCGCCCGCAGCGGTCAAAAAAATGTTGGCGCAGAGTATCCTGTCCAGGTAGAAATTTTGCATTTGTCAGTTTTATAAAAACCAGTTCTCAACCTTTCGGTTGGGGGTTTTGTTTTGGCCACTCTAGCGAGTGGTCGAACCTATAGGTTACCCCCTTAAATTTAATTTTTATTGTTGCTAAAAATTCTCCCCAATCTTTGCCACCCTATAAAATTCCCATAAGTATAAATACTATTTATGGGAGGTTATGTGGTGGATTTTTTCGCGTATGTTCTGAAAATTTTTAATGCAAAAATGCAGGTGCCAAGGGCTTTTGGACTTTTTCATTTAAGCTTTTTTGCGCTGTCGGTTATGCTGGGGGTTTTACTTTGCAGGGCTAGACCTGTGTCAAATGAAAAATTTGTTAAAAAAGTGCTGCTTATCACTTCACTTGTGGTTATGGTTTTGGAAATTTATAAGCAGATAGTTTTTAGCTTTACTTATTCTAATGGAGAGCTTCGCTTTAGCTATGCCTGGCGGTTTTTTCCCTTTCAGTTTTGTTCAACGCCAATGTATGCGGGGCTTATTGCGGCGGCTATTAAGAAAACGAAACTGCACATAGCGCTGTGCTCCTTTTTAGCAACCTACTCCCTTGCGGCGGGACTTGGGGTTATGCTGTTTCCGCAGGAGGTTTTCACAGATATTATAGGTGTCAATATTCAGACTATGGTTTGCCACGGCTCAATGATAACGGTGGGGATTTTTCTTCTTTGTACAGGGTATGTTCCCATAAATAAAAAAACGGTTTTAAGGGCAATGCCTGTTTTTCTTCTTTTGGTTTTCTTGGCAGCTACCTTAAATGAAATTGTTTTTAAAAGTGGAGTGCTCGGCGGTCAGACCTTTAATATGTTTTTTATAAGTCCTTATTTTAAAGCAAGCCTGCCCATTTACTCCGACATTTTTCA
The DNA here is from genome assembly GCA_017463345.1 of Clostridia bacterium. GTDB lineage: Bacteria > Bacillota > Clostridia > Oscillospirales > Acutalibacteraceae > SIG587. The sequence continues at coordinate 15,227 of JAFTPI010000020.1, forward strand.
TAGACTGCCTTTTCCATTAGGTATTATCGGCTATGCATTTTTGTTTACCCTTGGGGCATACATGGTTTTGTTCATTGTCGCACTTTTAACTCCGTACGGCTTGAAGAAAATAAAATTCCGTGATATACTAACCGTAAGCAAAAGGAGGGCGCAGCTGTGAGAAAAAGAATAACGGTTTTTAAAAAGGTATTTTTCCCACTTTTGTTGGCATCAGCGGTCTCAGGCTTTTTGGCAGGCGCGCTTGTTTTTCTTTTCAGGTGCGCAAGCACATTTATTGTAATGCTTTCACACCTTTGCTACGATTTCGCCAAGGATGGAATTTGGCAGGGCGGACTTGTTTTCACCCTTGTAACGGTGCTTTGCATCGGTGCTTATTACATTATGAAAACAGCGCCATTTTCAAAGGGCGGCGGAATTCCTTTTTCCGTTGTTTTGTCAAGTGTAAAACTTAAATTTAATTGGTTTTTAACACTCGCTGCCACATTTGTTTCTTCCCTTATAACCTTTTTTGTGGGTATTCCTCTTGGCAATGAGGGGCCAAGCGTGCAACTAGGCGCGTTAACCGGCTTTGGCGCCCTTAAAGCCTTAAAAAAAGACAACTGTGAAAATGCCGAGTGCATTATTAAGGCAGGCGCGGGGGCAGGCTTTTGCGCCGCTACGGGTTCAGCCCTTGGCGGATTTGCCTTTTCCATTGAAGAAATGCATGGAAAGGTTAGGCCAATGCAAATTGCGAGTTCCTTTATTTCGGTGATTTCTGCTTACTGTACATCAACACTTCTTTGCGGTATTTTTAAGATTGACTTTAACCTTTTTCACAGCCTTTCGATAAAAATGCTGCCTTTAAAATACTATTTCATTCCGCTTTTAGTGGGTGTTGTTTGCGGAATATTTGCTATTCTTTTTTCCAAGGCGGCCATTGCTTTAAAGCGGTTTAACAGCAAGGCTAAGACACCGCTTATAATACGGCTTTTAATTGTTTTTACGGTGGCATTCCTGCTGGCACTGTTTTTTAACGATGCCGCCCTTTCGGGTCACGATTTAATAGACACGCTGTTTTTAGCACGACCGATTTGGTATGTTGTTTTTATTTTGATTATATTAAGAACGGCAATGCTAATTATTTCTAATTCCCTGAGCATAACGGGCGGACTTTTTGTACCCATTTTAACCATTGGAGCCCTTTTGGGCACGGCCTGCCTTGCAGGTTTTAATCTTGCAGGAGGACAGGCGGGGGGATATGAGGTGTATTTTATTCTTACAGGCCTTGCGGCCTTTATTGCCGCTACAAATAAAATGCCACTGACGGTTACGCTTTTTACAGCCGAGATAATTTGCGGATTTGAAAATGTGTTGCCTGTTATTTTGGCGGCGGGTATTTCTTACCTGATATTCACACTGTCCCACCAAAAGGATTTAACCGAAGTGGTATGCGAAGAAATTTATGAAAATAATAAAAGCCCCGAAAGAAATTAAATCTTTCGGGGTTTAATTTTATTCTTCAATGTGTTCAATGGCCTTTTCAATGATGGTTTTTACGTGACTATCTGCCAGAGAATAAAAAACGGTTTTGCCGTCACGCCGACTTTTGATTAGTTTTGCTCGTTTTAGAGAATTTAGCTGGTGAGAAACGGCGGAAGCGGTCATGTTAAGTGCGGCGGCCAGGTCGCAGGTGCAAACCTCGGTACTGAACAGCACGAAAAGAATTTTCATTCGGGTGGAATCACCGAAAATTTTAAAAAGCTCGGCTAAATCAAAAAGCTTTTTATCGGCCGGTAGGGTTGCCCTTACCGTTTTTAAAATATCGTTGTGCAAAAGCATTTCCTCGCAGGTGTCACACAATGTTATTCCACTCATTTGTTATTCCTCCGATTTAATGTGAAGTGCCCTGAGGGCATTAAGCACGGCCAAAATCATAACGCCCACATCGGCAAAAACCGCAAACCACATATTGGAATAGCCGAGGGCGCTTAAAATGAGGAACAGGAATTTTATTATGATTGCAAACCAGGTGTTTTGCATTACTATACCCATACATTTTTTCGAAATTCTAATAGCCTTTGAAAGCTTTAAAAGGTTGTCATCCATTAAAACGATGTCGGCGGCCTCAATGGCGGCATCA
>JAFTPI010000047.1 GCA_017463345.1 Clostridia bacterium
ACGGTTATTGTGTGCAGGTCGGCAACGGCAAAGGTGCAGTCAAACTCATCCTGCATTTTAATCCAATTTTTAAGTGCGCCTAAATAGTTGCCAAGAGTAAGCTGACCGCTTGGCTGAATGGCGCTTAATACTCTTTTTTTGTTTTCTGCAGCATTTTCTACCATTTGAATTTTTCTCCTGCCTGTGCTAATTTTTTCATACCCTCTATAATTTGCTCGTCACTTGGGGTGGAATAGTTAATTCTAAAACAGCTGCACTTTGCCGATTCGTCGGGCAAAAATGCGGTGCCGGGAACAACGGCAACCTTTAATTTAAGTGCCTCGTTTACAAAGGAAAGCATATCAACGCTTTCGGGCAGCGTGCACCAGGCGAACAGACCGCCCTCGGGCGAGGTTCTCTCAATTTTACCCTCAAAATATTTATCAAACTCGCTCATGCAAAGCGCTGCTTTTCTGCGGTAAATGTCTTTGAGCATTTTAAGGTGTGCTTCATAATCGCATTTTGTCATAAAATCGTAGGCGATTTTTTGAGAAAGAATGTTTGTGTGAACATCCTGGGTTTGCTTTAAGGCAACAACCTTATCAACAAGGGTGCTGTGGCCAATCATAAAGCCAACGCGCATTCCCGGGGATAAAACCTTTGAAAAGGTACCTGCGTAAACCACAAGGCCGCATTCATCAAATGATTTAATGCAGGGCAGTTCCTCACCCTTAAAGCGGGTGTCGCCATAGGGGTTATCCTCCAAAATGGGAATGTTATATTTAACGGCCAAAGCGTAAACCGCTTTTCTCTTTTCAAGGGACATTGTAAGACCCGTGGGGTTTTGGAAATTAGGGATGGTGTAAAAAAACCTCACCTTTTTGTCGGTTTTAAAAATTTCCTCAAGCTGGTCAAGGTCGGGTCCGTCGGGCAGCATATCAACACCCTTTAAAACGGCGCCCATACTGCGGAAAGCGTTAAGGGAGCCAACAAAGGAGGGGTTTTCGCAAACAATGGTATCCCCACGGTTACAAAGCGCCTTGGCGGTAAGGTTCATAACCTGCTGTGCGCCTGCTGTGATGATGATTTTATCAAAATCCTTGACAACACCGTGTTTTTTGCCCATATAATCTGCCAGCTTTTCTCTTAGGGGCATAAAGCCCTCGGTTACGGAATACTGCAGCGCGGCAACGGGCTCCTTTTTAAGAATTTCATTGGTTATTCTTGCAATGTCAGCAACTGGAAAAGCCTCTCCTGCAGGGTTGCCTGCCGAAAAGGGAATCATACCGGGTTCACTGGAATGCTTAAGTATCTCACGAATGGCCGAGGGCTTAACCCCTGCCGCATTATCAGAAAATAAAAAATCCATTTAAAAACACTTCCGAAAAATCAAAATATATACGAAATAATTATACCATAATCAATATTTTTTTACAAGTGCTATTAGGAATAAAAAAATATAGACTTTTCCGAATAATTGATATATAATATTAATAACTATCATTTCAAGGAGTCTCTAGTTATGAAAACATTAAAAAAAGTTTTGGCAATGTGCCTGGCCCTCGTTTTGGTTTTAAGCTTTGCAGGTTGCCACCAGAAAAACGAAGTTGCCGTTAAAGCAGGCGACGATACCTTCACCAGCGCCTTCTATATGTGCGCCCTCATTAACGCCGATACGGCCGCCCGCACAAAGATTGATGAGGCAAAGGCAGCCGAAAAGGAAAACGCCACCTCTTCTACCACCTCGGCGACTACCGATTATTTTGCCGAGACAATTGACGGCAAAAGCTATGAGGATTATGTTAAGGAATCTGCCCTTAACACCATCAAGCGTTTTGTCTATGTTAAGAGAATGTGTGATGAAAATAATCTCACCATTTCCGAACAGGAGAAAAACAACTCCCTTACTATGACCGAATATTACTGGAATTATTATGGTTATGCCTCCCTGTTTGAAGCAAACGGCGTAAGCCTTGCAACCTATAAAGAATACACCCTTTACAGCCTTTATGAGGATAAGTACTTTAACTTTATCTATGGTGAGGGTGGCGACAAGGCTGTAAGCGACACCGACATTAAGAATTTCCTTTACAGCAACTATGTTATCGCCGACGTTCTTTCGGCTTCGGTTGCCTCTAAGAAGGATTCCGAAAAGGCTCTTGTTCAGACCGATTTTGAAAAGTACAAGGGTCGCCTTGAAAAGGGCGAGACCTTTGAGAAAATCTACAAAGAGTATAATAAAGTAAAAGAGGACACCACCTCTTCTACAACCTCCTCCACTGCTTCATTGGCAACCTCCTCTACCACCTCCGGTTCTGAGGAAAACAAGGCCCTTGCTCCTAAGGATTCCTATGCTCAGGTTATTGGTAGTAAGGAAACCTCATATTCCAGCAAGCAGTATGAAACCATTAAGGCTATGAAAACAGGCGAAGTTAAATTCGTTAAGGATGATGAGAGCGGTTATTACTACCTATTTGTTAAGGGTGACATCACTGCCGACCCCTACTACCTTGAGGGCCTTAAGAAAAATGTTCTTAACGATATGAAGTTTGATGAATTTGAAGCAGCAATTAAGGCTGAGGCCGCAAAGGTAGAGCTTAAAACCGTTGCATTTGCAATTAACCAGTTCAAGGTTAAGAAAATTAAATATCCCTACTAATAACAGCATTTTTCAGGAGAGAATTCCAAATGAAACACATTGACATTCGCAAGCTTTTTGAAACTGCAGAGCAGTTTGTTGGCAAACAGGTTACCGTTTGCGGCTGGGTAAGAACGGCAAGAGATTCTAAAAACGTTGCCTTTATCGAGCTTAACGATGGCACCTGCCTTGCAAACATTCAGATTATCATTGATAAGGAATCGGAAATTGATTTGAAGGATGCCACAATGTCGGGCACCTCCCTTTGCGTTAGCGGCACCCTGGTTGCATCGGAGCGCAACGGCTATGAAATTACCTGCGAAAGCCTTACCGTGCTTGGCACCTGCGCCCCGGATTATCCTTTGCAGAAAAAGCGCCACTCCCCCGAGTTCTTGCGCACCATTCCTCACCTTCGTGTTCGCACCCGCTATTTTGAGGCTCTTTTTGCAGTTCGTGACCAGCTTGCTCACTCCATTCACGAATATTTCCACAAAAACGGCTACCGCTACGTTCAGCCCCCTATTATAACAGGCAGTGACTGCGAGGGTGCTGGCGAAATGTTCCGCGTTACCACACACGGCTGGAAAAGCGATTTTGAAACCGAAGAGGAATATTACGAAAACGATTTCTTCGGCAAAAAGGCAGGTCTTACCGTTTCGGCACAGCTTGAGGGCGAAATGGCCGCAATGGGTCTTGGCAAGATTTACACCTTCGGCCCCACTTTCCGTGCCGAGCATTCAAACACCGTTCGCCACGCCGCCGAGTTCTGGCATGTTGAGCCCGAGGTTTGCTTTACCGATATTAACGAGCTCATTGAAATCATTGAAGATTTCATTAAGTACATTATTAAAGATGTTCTTGATAACTGTCCCGATGAAATGAAATTCTTTGATACTTGGGTTGAAAAGGGCCTTATTGAAAAGTTAAACGGCGTTATTTCCAGCGACTTTGTGAAACTCGATTACACCGAGGCCATCAAAATCCTCGAAACCTGCGGTAAGGAGTTTAAGTACTCCGCAAAATGGGGTGACGACCTCCAAACCGAGCATGAGAAGTATTTAACCGACGAGCATTTTAAAAAGCCTGTTTTCGTTGTCAACTATCCTAAGGATATCAAGTCCTTCTATATGAAGCAAAATCCCGACGGCAAAACTGTTGCCGCAACCGATTTGCTTGTTCCCGGCATTGGTGAAATCATTGGCGGAAGTGAAAGAGAAGCCGACCTTGATAAACTCCTTGCCGCAATGAATGCAAAGGGAATGGATTTATCCTCCTACGGCAACTACATCGACACCCGCCGCTACGGCAGCGTTGAGCACAGCGGCTTCGGCCTCGGATTTGAACGCGCCCTTATGTATTTAACCGGCGTTTCCAATATCCGCGACACCCTCTTGTTCCCAAGAACAGTCGGTTCACTTTAATAAGTTTAAACGAGGGTGCTTTTGCACCCTCGTTTTGTTTTAAGGAAATGAAAATGAAAAGAATTTTAACTTTTTTACTTTGTTTTTCTTTGCTTTTTTCCCTTGCCGCCTGCAAAACGGAATCGGATTACACCTCAACAAAACAGGAAAAAGTTAGTATGACGGTTAAAGCTGACACGCTGACAAACACGGGTGTCACCCTTGTTATTAAGAATAACACTGATGAGATGGGAAACTATGGTTACCCCTTTTTCTTGGAAAAACAGGAAAAAGGGAAATGGTATTTGGTTAATGAAAAGCAGGCCTTTATTCTGCCTTCCATTTTGCTGGAGCCAAACAGTGTGGCAGAGCACAAGGCTGTTTTTGAAGGTCCCCTTTCAAAGGGAAAATACCGAATGATTAAAAGCTTTTATCTTGACAGTGGCACAGTTACCACCCAAATAGAATTTGAGATAAAATAAAAAAGCGGGCTTAACCCGCTTTTTTTAATGCAAAAATATGTAGCCGAG
>JAFTPI010000081.1 GCA_017463345.1 Clostridia bacterium
AATAGCTATATCAGCCTTAAAGCAACCGTGAATTCAGGTTCATACATTGAAGATTCTTATATTAATAGAAATTCCGTTGTTGGCAAAGGCTGTGTTCTCTCTGGGGTCACACTAAACGGCGAGATTATTCCTGACAATGTTGTTCTTCACGGGCTAAAATTAAAGGGCGGAAAATTTGTTGTTAGAATGTTCGGGGTGAATGACAACCCAAAAGAAAACAAATTGTTTGGGAAAGAAATACCTGAAGTTTTGTGGGAGAGTAAAATTTATCCCATTTGTGACACCATAGAACAGGCGGTAAAGGAAACATTAGCGGTTATGCGCGGCGAAGCGACTGAATGCGAACTTATTTCCCTTTGCGACTCCTTTAATCTTGCTGATGTAACCCAAATTCTTTCCTGGCAAGACAGACTTTCGGATAAAATTAAATCCAGCTCTATACTGCAGGCTATTGATGATAGCGTGCCTGTGGAAAATTTGAACATTAAAATAAATAAGCGTATAGAAAACTATTTAATCACTGCGGCTAATTGTTTGAACACCACCCAGTTAGATGAGTTTTCCAAAAAAATCCGTATCTATTGGTATCTTCATAAGCTTACGGATAAAAACACATACGCGGATATATGTTTTAAGACCATTTCCGATGCTATTTTTCAGTCATCAGTCAATAACATTCCCTGTTGTGATGATGCTAAAATTGTCAAAGATGAGGTAATTACAAGACTGCCCGTTCGTGTCAACTGGGGCGGTGGATGGTCTGATACACCACCTTATTGTATTGAACATGGCGGCACTGTATTAAATGCTGCTGTGAGTTTAAACGGACAGCTTCCCATTGAAGTGACGGCAAAAAAACTCAATGAAAATAAAATTATACTTGCATCCACTGATATAGGCGCATATAAGGAATTTACCGATGACATAACAGAACTTCAGGATTGTCATAATCCCCATGATGAATTTGCACTTCATAAGGCGGCACTGCTTGCTTGCAAGATTATTCCAATAAGCGGCAATATAGCTATCAGTGATATATGCGCAAGGCTTGGCGGCGGTATTTATATCAACACAAAGGTTATCAACATACCAAAAGGAAGCGGACTTGGTACAAGTTCTATTTTGGCAGCTGCGTGTGTTAAGGCGCTGTATGAGTTAATAGGTGTGGATGTTTCCTCACAAAACATATATAACATTGTTGTTTGTATGGAACAATTAATGTCCACCGGTGGCGGTTGGCAAGACCAGGTTGGTGGACTAGCCCCCGGAATTAAAATGGTGACAAGCCGCGCGGGAATTAAACAAACGGTGGATTGTCAACCCTTAAACGTAAGCGCTGAAACAATAACCGAATTAAATAACAGACTAGCACTTATATACACAGGTCAGCGCAGGCTGGCAAGAAATCTCCTTCGTGAGGTTGTTGGTAAATACATTGGTAATGATGAAACTTCGGTATCTGTTCATTATGGTATTCAGCGTTTGGCTGTGCTAATGCGTTTTGAGCTGGAAAAAGGAAATGTTGATGGATTTGCGAAATTGCTTAATGAGCATTGGTTATTATCAAAAAAACTTGATGCCGGTTGCACAAACACCTGCATTGACCAAATTTTTTACAGTATTGCCGATTTAATAGATGGGCAAATGATTTGCGGCGCAGGTGGCGGTGGCTTTTTACAGGTAATTTTAAAACGCGGCATTACCAAGGAAGAACTTCGCAAACGCCTAAAAGAAGTGTTCCAGGACAGCGGTGTCGATGTGTACGATTGCGAGCTTATACTTGATTAAAAATTATTTAACGTTTTAAAGGTGGTGAGAGCATGGAAAAAAAGATTTTAATAGATTTGTTGCGCTATGCTCTCACCCAAAAACCAACGGTTTTACCGAAAAACTTTGATGAGGAAAGGTTATATAAGTTATCCCGAAAGCACGATGTTCAAAGCATGGTGTCAGTTTCGTTGCAAAATTCAGGATATAGCGTTTGTGAAAAGTTTAAAAGGACAGACGTTTTTTCTTTTTATAAAACCGAACAACAGCGTTTTGAATTAAATGCTTTCTCAAAAGTGCTAAACGAGAATAAAATCCCTTTTATATTATTAAAGGGCAGCGTTATAAGTAAATATTATCCGCAGGATTATATGAGAATAAGCAGAGATATTGATGTTCTTGTGTATGAACACCACATTGCCGAAATTTTCAGTTTGCTAAAAGAAAAACTATCTTACACTCCAAAAATGGATTCTAACGACCACCATCGTTCTATGACAACACCTTTAGGTTTGCGCATTGAGTTTCATTATTCCTTGTCTGATGACAAAGCCTTGCCCGTTGCAAATGTTTTTGATAACGCTTTGACAGTTGACGGAAATCTTGTGTTAGATGACGTTTCTTTTTTCACCTATCATATAATTCATATGGCAGGACATTTTAAAAGCGGCGGATGCGGCGTAAGACCAATAATGGATTTATGGGTAATGCGGCATAAAATGAATTTGAATTTTGACTTTAAAATTTTAGAGTCCCTTAATTTAGATAAATTTGCAAAAGCCGTGATAAAATTATCCAGCGTTTGGTTTGGCGATGAAAACGGCAACGTGCAAGAGCATGATGAATTAACAAGGTGTTTAGAGGAATTCATTATTTCGGGCGGCAGTTTTGGAAATGTAGAAAACGCTGTTACCATAAGCAGGGGAAGTAAAAGTTCCACAAAGCATATTTTTAACAGATTCTTTCTTCCCTTTAGAGTTATGAATAAGAAATATCCAATACTGAAAAAAGTTCCCGTTTTATTGCCTGTATTTTGGTTTGTCAGATTATTTAAGTCACTGTTTAGAGGAAGAAAAAGAATTATCAGTGAGATAAATACGAACAAAAATATAAGCAACAGTATGATAAATATGGGCGAATATTTGTGTAATGAGCTTGACCTGAAAATTTAATATGAGTATTACTGAAACAAAAAAAACCACGCGAACGATTGTCGCGTGGTTTTTATTTTCCTTAAAGTGTTATCTTATGGAACACCTTTTTACCCTTTTTAATGATGATGCCGTTTGCGATTTTTTCCTTTTCAATCTGCAAATAAACATCGCTTATCTTTTCATCATCAACCGAAATGCCTCCCTGTTGAACCAGGCGTCTGCCCTCACCCTTTGAGGGGGCAAGACCTGCTTTAACCAGAAGGTCTAAAAGGCCGATTTTGTCATCGGTAAAATCATCATCGGTTAAAGCTGTTGTGGGCATATTAGCGTTATCGGCACCGCCGCCAAAGAGGGATTTTGAAACCTCTCTTGCCTTGGTTGCCTCTTCCTCACCGTGAACAAGTTTAGTAAGCTCGAAAGCCAAAATATCCTTAGCCTCATTAAGCTGACTACCCTGCCAGTCGTTCATTGCATCAATTTCTTCAAGGGGCAGGAAGGTAAGCATTCTGATGCATTTTAAAACATCCTGGTCGCCAACGTTACGCCAATACTGATAAAATTCGTAAGGGCTTGTCTTTTTGGGGTCAAGCCAAACGGCGCCGTTTGCTGTTTTGCCCATTTTCTTACCCTCAGAGTTCATAAGCAGGGTGATGGTCATAGCGTAGGCATCCTTGCCCAATTTTTTACGAATAAGTTCGGTACCGCCCAGCATATTAGACCACTGGTCATCGCCGCCGAACTGCATATTACAGCCGTACTCCTTATAAAGGTGATAGAAGTCGTAGCTTTGCATAATCATATAGTTAAATTCAAGGAAAGAAAGGCCCTTTTCCATTCTTTGCTTATAGCACTCGGCACGAAGCATATTGTTAACTGAAAAACAGGCGCCAACCTCGCGAAGAACATCGATATAGTTAAGTTTTAAAAGCCAATCGGCATTGTTAACCATTTGAGCCTTGCCCTCGCCGAATTCAATGAATTTCGACATTTGCTCCTTAAAGCAATCGCAGTTGTGCTGAATCATTTCGGGGGTCATCATTGTTCTAAGGTCGCTTCTGCCCGAAGGGTCTCCGATATATCCCGTGCCGCCGCCAATAAGAGCAATGGGGCGGTTGCCTGCCATCTGCAAACGCTTCATAAGGCAAAGAGCCATAAAGTGGCCAACATGGAGGCTATCGGCAGTGGGATCAAAGCCAATATAGAAAACGGCTTTACCTGAATTTACAAGCTCTCTGATTTCAGCTTCGTCGGTTACCTGTGCAATAAGGCCACGGGCAACAAGTTCTTCATAAATTTCCATTTTAACTTCTCCTATCTAACAATTCCTTAGCGGAATTATACATATTTTCTGTTATATCGGCACCCGACATAATTCGGGCAAGCTCGTGAATTCTTCCCTCATAACTGAGTTTTGTAAGGTTTGTAAAGGTCCTGCCGCCGCTTGTAGTTTTCTCAATAAGGAAATGGGTGTCGGCGTTGGCGGCAATTTGCGCTAAGTGGGTTATGCAGATAACCTGATGGCTGCCTGCAACATTTTTAAGAACATTACCAACCTTATCGGCGGCGCGGCCGCTGATCCCTGCATCAATCTCATCAAAAATAAGGGTTGGAACCTCGTTTTTATTTAGCAGTACATTTTGAATTGCCAGCATAACGCGGGAAAGCTCACCGCCTGAGGCAATTTTTGAAAGGGGCTTTGCATTTTCGCCTGCGTTGGCGCTGATTAAGAACTGCACCTCATCACAACCAAGGCGAGTATATTTTCCCTTTTTAAACTCAACCACAAACTTAACATCGGGCATATTGAGGAAGGAAAGGATTTCGCAAACTTTTTTTTCAAAGTCCTTTGCCGCTTTTTGCCTTGAGGCAGTAAGGGCATTTGCCTTTGTAATAAGCCGCTCCTTAGAACTTTCAAGCTGTTCCTCCAGTTCCTCAATGCGCTCATCGCTAAAGGTAATTTTATCAAGTTCGGTTTTTGCTTCGTTTAAGGTGTGTAGCAGTTTTTCCTCGCTGTCACCGTATTTTAACATAACACGGCGGAGTAAATCAAGTCTTTCGGTCATTTTATCAAGGTTTTCACTGCTGAATTCATCGTTTGAAATGAAATTTTCAATATGAGAGGCAATGTCCCGAATTTTTAACAAAATTTCTTCAAGGGAGCTTATATCGTTATCATACTCTTTAAGCTTTGTAGAAAGGAGCAGATTTTTAACCGAATCAACCCCATCTATAACGCCGCTCTCTCCTTCACTGCCGCTGAAAGTAGCAGCAGCCTTGCTTAAAAGCTTTAAAATATGCTCAAAACTCCTTGCAATGGCGATTTTTTCCTTTAACTCATCAAACTCGCCCACCTTAATATCGGCGGCTTCAAGCTCGTTTATCTGGAATTTAAGATAATCGGTTTTCCTTGCCTTTTCATCCTCATCGGTTTCAAGGCTTGCAATTTCTTTTCTTATTTCTTTAAAGAGCTTATATTCCTGAAGGTAATCATCCAGCAGTTTTTCGTTTTCGGCAACGCGGTCAACATAAAAAATGTGCATATCAGGGTTTAATAGGTTCTGATTATCGTGCTGACCGTGAATGGTGATGAGAAGCTTGCCGATTTCCCTTA
>JAFTPI010000021.1 GCA_017463345.1 Clostridia bacterium
GGTCTTGCCCTTGCAAACAAGCTTCAGGCGCTTTTTATAGCACCTTTTATTGTCTATCTGCTCCTTATCCGCAAAATTAAATTCCGCACCATTTTCCTGGCTCCGCTGGCGGTGCTGGCATCCTTTATTCCTGCCTATATCTGCGGCGCTGATTTTTTAAAACCCTTTGAATTTTTCGCAAAGCAGGTGGGCGGCTATAAAAAACTTACCCTCGGCTGTCCTAACTTTTGGCAGTTATTTGCCTTTAACCCCGAAAGCGAGAGTATTATAGCAAAGGGCGCCCCCTTTTTCGCCCTCGCCGTAATCGGCGTATTCTTTGCCATAATCTTTTTCAGAAATATTAAGCCTACCGATGAAAATCTCCTAACCATTGCCGCCTTCACGGTAGGCATAACCGTGTTTTTCCTACCCCATATGCACGAAAGATATTTTTATCTTGTTGACCTGCTTGTGGTAGTCTATGCCCTTGTGCGCAACAAAAATTATTTCCTCATTCCCTTAATGCAAATCGCATCGGGTATAGCCTATTATCACTACATAAGCGGTCGGTATTTCATTGACCCCTGGGGCGAAGACTCGGTGCACATTGCCGCTCTTATTATCGTTTTCGTTTTGTGCTTCCTTTTCTCCCACATTTTAAAGGCCGAGCACAGCGGCGCAAAGGCCGCCGTTGCAGCTTTGCAAGGGGAGCTGGAGGAAATCCGCCGAGACACATAGCAATTGGAATATAAGACGCATTTTCTTTAAGGTACAGTTAAAAAAGGAGGGTGTTATGACACGCAGAGAATTTCTTGAATCGGTTTATAAGGAATATGATTTGGTCGGTGTTCTTTCGCAAAAGAACGACAGTGAAATTTTAAGACTGCGCAACAAAGCGCTGGGCAAAGACATCATCCTTAGAAGTTATCCCTGTGCTATTGAAGCCTACGAAAAACTGAAACACATTTCTCACCCAAACATCCCTTTGGTTTTTGATGTTTTAACTTTTGAAGACGGACAAATTGTCATTGAGGAATTTGTTAACGGAATAACGGTGGCTCAGGTTCTTGAGGAAGGCAAATATAGCTATCACGGAGCAAAAAAGGTTATAACAGCAGTGGGCAACGCACTTATTGTCCTTCATAATATGGATATTGTCCACCGTGATATTAAACCCGAAAATATAATTATTACATCAGAGGGAGCTGTGAAACTTCTTGATTTTAACGCATCGAGAATACACATACCCGAAAAGAAAACCGATACGGTAGTTTTAGGAACTATAGGTTATGCACCGCCCGAGCAATTCGGAATATCTCAAAGCGATTCCAAATCTGATATTTATGCTTTAGGTGTGCTGTTAAATGTTATGCTTACAGGCAAGCATCCCAGCGAAACACTGGCAAAAGGGAAAGCGGGTAAAATTATTTTAAAATGCACCCAAATCGACCCCAACAGCCGTTTTCATAATGTAGAAAAATTTATAGAAGCATTATAAAAGACCTGCGGAATCCGCAGGTCTTTTATGTTTGTTTAGATGATTCGAAAACCACCGTTTTTTCTTTCTCTTTTAATGTTTATTCTTTCGGTTCACCAAAGCCATTAATATTTTTTAAAAACTCCAAATTGTTTTTTTCTTCAGTATAATTACAGGTAGGGTGAAAGTTATAACTGCCGTCGCTTTGCACATACATAACACATACATACAAAACATCGCGATCAGCACCGCCATAACCGTTTTCGGCCGTAATATCCATACAAACAATGGCGCTGCCATAATCATCTTTTTCATACACATAGGCATCATTTACCACCAAACTGCTTGGGTTTTTAAGGCTTTTTGAAATTATTTGTTTGGCACAGCCTATGTACGTATCATCAGTTACACCGCCACCAAACAATCCACCGCCTAAGCCACCGCAACTTTTAAAAATACTAAAAACTACAATAACCGCTATTACTATGGGTATTAGTTTCTTGATATCAAATGTTTTTTTAGCGGTTTGAGCGTTTTCATCAAAAGTAGTTTCATTTAAATTTTCATCCATAATGATACCTCGGATATTTTTAGAACATTAATAATGTGGCACAAGTTTGTAATTGGGAACAAGCATCAATTAAACTATAACCAACAACACTGTCGTTTTCATCAAAAATAATTAGCAACTTTATAATTACATCTTCTTCAGTTACAAGGTTTGGGATTTCGGGATTTTCCATAATAGGACCGCTGATAGTAACAATATAGGAATTATTTAAGTATTCTTTATAATCTCCATTTTCAAGACTTGCTATTTGTTCTTCATTAAAGTGTTCGGTTTTAGTGCCTTCGTATGTTGCAAATCCGCCTTTGTAATCAGGACAACATTTTGGAAGTAGTTCACGCAGTGACATTGAAAATCCACCGATATCATATCTAAATGACAAAAACGCATCGGTGATAACAGCGTCTGATACCACATGCTTAGAGGGATTTTCTTTCGATGTGTCATTTCCACATCCACCGAAAATACAAGCAATGCAAATAATGGTTAGTAATAATGCTATTAGTTTTTTCATAATTTTTTCTCCTTTTGATTTTAACTTTAATTTTTGTTGAAATTTTTCAATTCTTTTAAATGAAACCTCCTTATAATTATATCAATAATAGCACAAATAATGCTTATTGTCAACATTTGCTACTTTTAGTCGGTTCATAATTGATGCCTATTGAATTAAAATATTATCATAAGCAGTGAGGTGATTATTTTGGAAAAGGTTATTGATTATGTTGCGCTGGGAAGAAGAATTCGCATTTGTCGAAAAAGGAAAAAACTCAGCCAAGAAAAATTGGGTGAGGTTTGTTCAATTTCCACCGCCCATGTGGGACACATTGAAAGAGGGACACGAATTCCTTCCATTGAAGCGCTTTATCAAATTTCAAAGGAACTTGATGTTAGTCTTGACTATCTTCTTTTTGATTCCCAAAACAAAATTGATGCCGTGTTTAAAAGCATCTCCGCCCAGCTGGCCGGCAAGGACGGAGATAAGGTTAAAGTTTTTATATCCACGGTTAAGGCCCTTGCGGATAAAATTGATGATCTTTAACCTTTGCTAAAATTATAATTCTTTTGGCAGGATTTGTCCTAAGCTGGCTGCTTAATTTTACGCTTTTTTGAGCCGCTGCGACAAATCTTGACTATAGGCATCATTTATGTTAAGATTTTAGCATACTTTTACAAAAGGCAGGGGTTTTGATGAAGAAAGATACGTCTGAAATGCTTAAAGCGCTTGAAAATTATGACACATTCCAAGAGTTTATAAGCAAAAGCGGCGAAGAAGTCACAAAAAAGGAGCTCTCAAAAAATCTTGAAGAGTTGCTTAAAAAACACGGAATTAAAAAAAGCGAAGCAGTACGCCGCTCGGAAATTAACGAAATATACGCCTATCAAATTTTTGCAGGGAGCCGTGTGCCTGAGCGAACAAAACTTTTGTGCATTGCGGTGGGTATGAGGTTAAGCCTTGAAGAGGTGCAGCAACTCCTTAAAACCTCGGGTTATGCGCCGCTCTATGTGAAACTTCCCTTTGATTGCATCGTGGCCTTTGGAATACATAAAGGCTACACCCTGCTTGAAATAAACAGCCTGTTATACGAATACGGGCTTGAAACACTGGGGTAACGATATGAAAAAATGTCCTTATTGCTCTGCAGAAATTTTAGACAATGCCGAGTTTTGCCTGCACTGTATGAAGCAACTTAATAAAAAACAAGCGGCGCCATCTAAGAGTTTTTTTCCAAAGAAACGAATCATTTGGATTGTTGCGGTTGTTCTTTTGTTTTCTCTTATTCCCCTTTGTCTGTTTTTAGGCAACGGTAAAAAAGAGGTTGCTTCGACACACTCTACATCTGTGTCTAACGCTTCACAAACCTTCTCATCGGGGAATGTTATAATAAGCGGTAACGGTGGCGGTGCTTCCGAAGTAAGTGTCGGCGGCTCCTCGGTTTCATCGACAAGCAGCGGAAGCACTTCACACGGCGCATCATCTTCATCATCGGCAGGAGGCACAACCTCAACCTCGTCGGATACCGTATCATCAAAAATAGAATATGTAGCCAATCCCAGCAACTTAAAATACGAGGAAAATGCAACAGGATACACGGTTTTGGGCTTTTCGGGTTCACCCCTTGAGGAGGTCATAATTCCTGAAACCTATAACGGAAAACCTGTTACAAAAATAGGAGATAGCGCATTTTGCACAAAAGCTGAAATAAAGACGGTGTACATACCCGGTTGTGTTAAAACAATCGGACTAAGCGCCTTTGACGGTTGTTATAATTTAAATAATTTGACAATTTCTGAAGGTGTCACCGAAGTTGGAAGTTTCGCTTTCTCCGGAATCGCGGCGGAAACATTGATAATACCCAAATCTTTAACAAAATATTCTGATACTTCCTGTTTTACTAGCTGTGAAACCAAAACAGTTATTATGAAAGGCGTTCCTCAAAAAATGCCCATATGTTTCTTTCTTAGGTGCAAAAAGTTAGAAAATGTGACTTTGCCTGAAGGACTTACGGAAATAGGTGCATGCATGTTTGATGAATGTGAAGCGCTTAAGACATTAGATATTCCCGAAAGTGTTACAAAGGTATCACTCGGGGCATTTGAAGGGTGTTGGCGATTGGAACAAATCGATTTAAAAAATGTTGAAAATCTGGGAACCGACGCCTTTTTGGGATGTTCAAGTTTAAAAAAAGTGATAATTTCCAAAAAGATGAAAAATATTGAAGCCAATGTCTTTTCGGAGTGTAGCGCCCTTTCCGATATTTATTATGAAGGCACAAAGGCACAGTGGCAAAGCATCACCAAAAAAACAAATTGGGACAAAAATGTAGGTTCTGAAAACGTGTTTGGAAGTTACATAATTCATTGCTCCGACGGTGACATAAAACCATAAAACAACAAAAAACGGCACTTTACCTTTTTAGGTAAAGTGCCGTTTGACTTTTTTTCTTATTTCACTGCTTCGCTGTCGCCCTTGCCCAGTTTATTATGGGTGAGCATAAACTCATAAAGCTCATCAATGGTAGTAAAAGCAAGTGCGGTATAGGTGTCGGCGGCGCCGTAGTAAATTGCAATTCGGCCTGTCTTTGCATCGCAAAGGGTTGCGCAGGGGAAGCAAACATTGGGCACAAAGCCGTTGGTTTCATAGTTTTCCTGAGGTGTTAAAATGTAATCCTCGGTTCTCAGCAGCACCTTTGAGGGCTCATCCTTATCAAGAAGTGCAGCGCCAAAGCTGTAGACATAGCCGTTGCAGTTGGTGATAACACCGTGGTAAAGCATAAGCCAGCCCTTGTCGGTTTCAATGGGAGCGGGGCCCGCACCGATTTTGGTTTCTTGCCACCAGTTAAGGCCTGATTTCATAACAAGACGGTGCTTACCCCAATATTTAAGGTCGGGGCTTTCGGTTAAGAATATATCGCCGAAAGGTGTGTGACCGCTATCACTTGGGCGGGAAAGCATAAGATACTTATCGTTAACCTTTCTGGGGAATAAAACGCCGTTTCTATTAAAGGGGATAAAGGGATTTTCCAGGCGAACAAACTTCTTGAAATCCTCGGTGTAGCCAAGGCCGATTGTGGGACAGCCTGCAAAATCAACACACCAAATTATGTAATATTTACCCTCCATTTCAATAAGGCGGGGGTCATAGGAATGAATTTCGCAGTTGTAGGGGTTGCCATCCTCATCCACCCAGGAAATGGGGGTGTCCTCAAACTCCCAGTGAATGGCATCCTTACTGTAGCCAACATGAAGGCTTGGGTTAATGTGTTTTGAGTCGGCACGGAAAACGCCAACGAAGCCATCCTTATAGGGAAGCACTGCGCTGTTGAAAATTCTGGCAGTTGAGGGGGTTGGGTTCCAGTTGATAATAGGATTTGCGGAATATCTCCAAACGGGAAGCCCGTCAGAAGGACCTTTTCTGTCTTCCCAAGGCATATTGGGAAGGTCTTTTCCAATAATTTTAATACTCATAAATTCAAACTCCTTTTGGTTTATGTCAACAGTATAACATACTCTTTTCTTATTTTCCATAGTTTTTTTAAATTTTTCACAGTTAAAATTGAAGCCCGCCCGAAAGCCCAAAAAAATCACCTCCGCCCCCCTTTTTTCATATACTGAAATTGGACAGGAGGTGAATTTTATGACCAATTGTTCTTGCAAAATCAGTTGCACAAGCGTTGCGGCTATACTCAGCGTTATTGTGGGCGTTGTGACTGCCCTGCTCACTGTTACAGGCACCGTTACTTTAGCTCCCGTTTTCACCATCGTTGCTGCAGGCATTGCCGTGGCCTATTTCCTTGTTCTGCTTTTAGGCGCCCTGTTCGGCCGCCTAGGCTGTACAATTTGTAAACGCAGAGCCCTTACCGCTATTCTCGTTGGGCTCATCGGCGTTCTTTTAACAGCGGTTTTACTCCTTGCCGTGGGCTTTGCCGCCACCAGCATTTTAGGTGCCGTTATTACAGGCCTTCTCCTTGCCTTTTTGACCCTTGTTTTTGCCTCCACCGCTTGCTATGTAAGCTGCGCCGCCGACTGTGTCGACTAATAAAACAACCTTCGGCAAAAAAACACCCGACAGTGAAAACTGTCGGGTGTTTTTTAGAACCATCTCATTTTTTTGGCCACTTCTTGGCCATCTAAAAGAATATAGCTTTTTGATGCGTTGTCAAAGCCGGCCTCAATAGTGTGACCATCAATTTCAGCGGTAAGGCAATGTGCCGTTTCAAGGAGCATTTCTATTTCATCGTAAACATAGCCGTCTATAACCAGCTCATTTACCTTTTTAACCCTGCGGTAGCACACCTTGTGTCCCAAAACATCGGCCTCTAAAAGCACCCTTGCTTTAACGGATGTATCGGCCGCTCTTATGTAGGATGAGTTTTCTGCGCAATCGCTATCGCCGTTTAAAACCGCCTCGCCATCCTCTGTAAGAACGGTGTTTTCCTCCATTCTCTTAAGCTGGGCGCCTGTTCTAACACCGATGAAAAGGTAAAAAAGCACCCAGACGTGGATAACAAAATCCAAAATTCCCGAAAAATCCTCGGCCCATATATAAAGCGCCACCAAACAAACGGTATCAATTATAAAAAGCGCCAGAGCCAAAATCATCCAGCCATGGTTCTTCTTGCTTAAGAGCCAGCATAAGAAATATGCTCCCAAAGACAAAACCGCGATTGCTATTCCGGGAAGCAGCAAAATTCCCGTTTGGTCAATTAAACCGAAAATTACTGAGTAATACGGCACCGTTGCGGAAAAAAGCAACATTGTGTCGGTTCCAACAACAAAAAGCACCACATTAACAAGGGTGAGCACAATCATAAGCAGTAGATTTGTTCTAGCCGTAGCATACTGCTTTTGTACCGCCTCGCGATTATTTTTTATAGGTTGATTATTCATTAAAACTCCCCCTTAAATTTATATTTGTATTTTACCATAAGATAGAGTTAATGACAATCTTTTTTTTTAAAAATAAGGGACCGACAAACTGTCGGTCCCTTAGGTTTTACGCTAATACGGTTTTATTTGTTTTTTGGGTTATAATGATTGTGGTTAGTTGAAACGCTCTAAAAGCGTTTCAACAAGCCACTTAACAAGTGGCTTTAGCAAAATTAAATTATAATATTTAATTTTGCACGACATTCATTGCAATGAAAAAGGACAAATTTGCAGTAAAAATTTGTCGCAAAATCAAAGATTTTGCGGCGAAACAGGATTGTTTCGCCTACCTTGTTTCATTATAATCTGTACAACTGCAACTGCGCCCACAAGAACAAGGCCGATAACATCGGTTACAAGACCGGGGTAAATAAGCAGCAGTCCGCCAACGGCACTTGCCACACGCTCATACCATTTCATATTGTTGAGGAAATATCCCTCCAGTGCCGCCGAAACGCCGAAGATGCCCACAAGGGAGGTTATGCAGATTGTGATAACCTCAAAAGCAGAGGTGTCAATAAACAGCATCGCGGGGTTAAGGGCAAAGACATAGGGCACAATGAATGCGCCAATGGCAAGCTTGGTTGCGGTGAAGGCGGTTTTCATTGGGTTTGCCTGAGCAATGGCCGCGCCGGCATAGGCCGCAAGTGCAACGGGCGGGGTTAAATCGGCAACAATGCCAAAATAGAAAACAAAGAAATGTGCCGCAATCATAGGAACGCCCATTTGCACAAGGATAGGTGCGCAGGTTGCCGCCATAATGCAATAGTTGGCGGTGGTGGGGACACCCATTCCGAGAATAATACAGCAAAGCATTGTAAGGAACAATGCAATAATAACCTGATTGCCTGCCAAAGCAACAATACCGTTAAAGAGTTTATAAGCAAGACCTGTTGTGCTTATAACGCCTGCAATGATACCTGCTACACCGCAAGCGGCGGCAACGGTTATCATACCCTGTCCGCCTGCCGCTAAAGCTTCCAGCAATCTTTTGGGGGTGATGCGGTGTTCCTTGTTAAAGAAGCTAACAACAATGGCCGCAACAATGGCAATGGCGGCGGCAAAAGCAATGGAATTTTTGCTTGTTGCAACAAGATAAATAAGCATAATTAAGGGCAAAAGAAGATAGGTTTTCTTAAGAAGAGGCAAAAGCCTTGGAAGCTCTTCCCTTGTGAGACCTTTAAGGCCTTCCTTTTTTGCCTCTAGGTGAACTGTGATGAAAACACCTGCGAAGTAAAGAACAGCAGGTAAAATTGCTCGTACCACAATGTTTGAATAAGACACGCCTACCGTTTCGGCCATAAGGAATGCGGCGGCGCCCATAATAGGCGGCATAATCTGACCACCAGTTGAAGCCGATGCCTCAGCCGCAGCGGCAAATTCAGGCTTGTAGCCCGTTTTTTTCATAAGGGGAATTGTAACTGCACCCGAGCCTACGGTGTTTGCAACAGAGGAGCCCGAAACCATACCCTCAAGGGCAGATGCCACAACGGCAACCTTTGCGGGGCCGCCCGAAAAACGGCCAACCAAGGCGTTTGCAATTTGAATAAAGAAATCGGCAATACCTGTGCGCTCCAAAAATGCGCCGAAAATAATAAATATAACTATGTACTTTGAGCAAACATTAATGGGGGTTGAAAGAATACCCTCTTTTGAATAGAACAAAACGCGGACAATGGAAGTTATCCTTTTAAGTATATCAGGATTGCCCGGTCCCCAAATAAGAGCGTAAATGAGCAGTGCCCCTGCCACACATAAAATGGGAAGCCCAACGCTTCTTCGACAAAGTTCGGCAAGGCACAAAATTCCTACAATACCGATAACAACCTCAAAAGATGTAATTTTAAAGCGGTCGGTGATGGCTTCGGCGGCAAAGCAAAAATAAAGGAAGGAGCTTGTTCCGAGCGCCATTACAAGAAGGTCGTACCACGGGATATAGTTGGTTTTTTGCACACCCTTTCTCGCAGGGAAAACAAGAAAACCAATGAACAAAATAAACGCCATAAAGGAAGTGAGTCGCACTTCGTCAAGCCAGGTGGCGAAAAAGGTTACGTAAATGCAAAAAAGCGAAAACGCCGCTAAGATGCAGTTAATCACCAGTTTTGGAGTACCCTCCCAAACTCTGGTGTTAGACTCGCGGTCATACTTTTTCATTACGTCGCTAACGCTCATGGGCTCAGCCGTGTTTGTTGCATCGGTTTTTTTCTTAAAAAAAGCCATAAAAAATCTCCTCGCAAATAAAAATTATAAGGTCGGCCATAGTTAAAAACTACAGCCGACCGAAAACAAATTTTACACTAAATTACTTTGTGTTAACAGTGATATTCTTTTCGGCAAAATATTTTGCTGCGCCTGCGTGGAAAGGAACTGCCATGCCGGAAGTTGCATTTTCAATTGAAAGTTCGGCACTCTTGGCATGGTTAATGGAAGAAATGTTGTCAAAAATCGCTTTTGTAATGTTGTAAACATCTTCTTCACTGGCAGATGCGCTTACAATAAGGGTTGCCTTAATGGAAACGGTGGTAACATCCGCGCTTTGATTTTTGTAGGTGTTTGCAGGAATTTTAGTTGCGGTGTAGAAGGACTCGTCGCCTTCCATAAGTTTTGTGGCAATGTCGCCGTCAATGGGGACGAGATAAACGTTATTTGTTGCGCTTAATTCCTGAATTGCAGGTGTGGGAGCGCCGGCAACGATAAATGCGGCGTCAATTTTACCGTCTTTAAGAGCATCGGCAGAATCGGCAAAGGATTGCTTTTGAGCAATAATGTCATCTTCGGTAAGACCTGCGGCGTTAAGGACGTCAACTGCGTTGAAGTAAACACCTGAGCCTGCTGCGCCAATGGAAACTTTTTTACCTCTTAAATCTTTAACCGATTTAATTGTGGGGTCCATTGTAACGAGCTGAACGGTTTCAGCATAAAGACCTGCGATAACGCGGAAGGAATCCATTTTGCCTTCTTTCTCAAAGGTACGGGTGCCTTTAAATGCATAAGCCATAACGTCGGACTGAACGGTACCCAGCTGATAGTCGCCGTCATTGATACCGATAATGTTAGCCTTTGAGCCGTCGGTGGAAACAACGTTAATGTCAATACCTGTTAAGTTTTTAATCTGACTGCCGAGAACGCCGCCGTAAGCATAGTAAGTACCTGCGGTGCCGCCTGTACCCATGGTCATTTGGGTTGCGCCCGCACCAGAGGTTGTGCCGGTGCCACCGCAAGCGGTAAGAGAAAACATAAGGGCTAAAACCATTAAAATAGCAATAATCTTTTTCATAACTACGCCTCCTATATATAAATATGTAAACATTATATACTAAAACCATTTTTATTGCAAGAAAAATATGTCGAGGGGGATTCGCTACGGCGCTTGGCGCTGACTCCTTGTTGGAATCGCTGCAAATTAAATTGTAATAATTTTATTCTTAACGGGATACGGTGCGCTCTTGGTTTTTGCCGATGGCTCCGAGCCATTTGCGGCAAAACCTGCGTGCTGCCGACTCCACAGTCCGAAAAGGCTATCGCGCCTTTTCTGCTGCTACGACGAACCCTACGGGTTCTCATCCCTTACTCAAGTAAAAAAAGAACAACCCACCAAAAGGTGAGTTGTTCTTTTTGGCTGGGGAATAGGGATTCGAACCCCAACAAACAGAGTCAGAGTCTGTCGTGCTACCGTTACACAATTCCCCAACGGACAAATCTTATTATATACTTTTTTTTGGTAAAGTCAAGAATATTTTTGTTGCTTTTTGTATTTTTTCTCGTTTTGTTAAAAATTATACTTGTAATTTCAAAACATTTATGTTATTATGTATTTTGCCTTGGGGGCGTAGCTCAGCTGGGAGAGCGCTTGAATGGCATTCAAGAGGTCATGGGTTCGATCCCCACCGTCTCCACCAAAAAAGACAGTCGAAAGACTGTCTTTTTTTATCCAAGCCGCAGGCTTGGCATATCATCACGCGTCAGCGTGTATATCATCGCCATCAGGCGTATGTCATCACCGCAGGTGTATACTCCTACGGCTTGATTAGATACAACACTTCGTTTTGGTGATATACAATGCTCTGTATTGATGATATGCAACGGCAAGCCGCTGTTTCTTCATACCGAGGAGCACTCTTTTTGTCTTGTAACTTTCCTTTTTTCCACTCCTCTTTTATAATAGAACAACTAAAAAATTTGGGCCCGTAGCTCAGCTGGGAGAGCGTACGGTTCGCATCCGTAAGGTCGAGGGTTCAATCCCCTTCGGGTCCACCAAAAAAGAAGTAACTTTTGTCTACCAAAAGTTACTTCTTTTTTTATCCAAGCCGCAGGCTTGATTTGTTTGCGAAAAAGTAATATAATTCTCTTAAAAGGAGGCGATTTCCAGTGATAAATGATAATTTCAAGCATATTGATCCAGATGAGTTTCACGGCAAGGAACTCACTCTTCACGATTGTATGTCAGATAAGATTTCATTTGAAAATCATACACTTCGTTTTTACTTGCCCGATGGTTTTTGGGTAACATCCTATCATATAGAAAACGCTTCTGAAAAGGTAATACGAACGGATGCTTCAGTAGTCGATTTTTCTATAGAAGATGTTGATGACATCATAGTACGTGTGTTCACAAGACATAGATGGTTAGGGTTCCGAAATACAAGTGTAGAGCTTTGGGATATGGAACAGCTCATTTCTGCGATAAACAGCGGAAAATGCACCTTGGAGTTTATCACGCAATACAGAAGTCATTATGAACAAATGTGGCATTGTGTAATTCATTCCAAGAAAAAGCCGTATTATAGAGAATGCCAACTGCACTTGCCGGAAACGGAAGCAACTTTCTTTTGGAATGATCTTCGTCTGGATCGGGAATGGTAATCCACACTACTTTTGGTCGTTTTTACCCCAGCTTATACACCTTTTAGTCGCTCTTTCGCACAAAAAAGAACTCAATGGTTATTGAGTTCTTTTTTACACTTTTCTTGTTATTCGCGTATAATTATGGTAGAATATATATGTAATGATATTTGAAGGAGTTTTTTATGAGAATTTGTGTTTACGGTGCGGCATCCACCGCGATTGATAATAGATTTGTTGAAAAAACCGAGGAGCTTGGCGGAAAAATGGTGTCCCGAGGCCACTCACTTGTGTTCGGCGGCGGTGCAAACGGTCTTATGGGCGCCGCAGCAAGGGGTGTTAAAAAGGCAGGCGGCCACATTTTAGGCGTTATCCCCGAATTTTTTAAAAAGGACAGCGTTGAGGCTATTTTTGAAGACTGCGATAAGCTCGTTATGCCCGAAACAATGAGGGAAAGAAAGCAGATTATGGAGGACAATGCCGATGCTTTTTTAGTCACTCCCGGCGGTATCGGCACCTTTGAGGAGTTTTTTGAAATCCTCACCCTAAAGCAGCTTTGCCGACACAATAAACCCATTGCAATTTATAATATTGACGGTTATTATACCGAAATGCTTCATGCAATGGAGCAGTCGATTTCAAAAGGCTTTATTAAAGAAAATTGCCGCAAGCTCTATTTTGTCAGCGATAATCTTGACGAGATTTTCAGCTATATTGAAACCCCTGCCGAGGAAATCAAAAATGTTAAAGAGCTGAAAGACGGATAAGTTTTTTTATTGTAGATATTTTTTGTTAACTGTGTTATACTGTACTAGGTTTTCCGCCCGTGGCGCAGCTGGATAACGCAGCAGATTCCGATTCTGAAGAACGGGGGTTCAAATCCCTTCGGGCGGGCCAAAAAAAGAAAAGTCGCATTTTTGCGGCTTTTTCTTTTTTTAGTTTTGTTAAAAACCAAGGGATTTGAACAGGAGGGAGCTTGAGCGGAAGAAAACAATCCGGTGGACTGTTTTTGCCGACGCGGGCGTGTAGATGCGGAGCATCGTAGCAAATCCCTTCGGGCGGGCCAAAAAAAGCAAAGCATCGCAAAAGCGGTGCTTTGTTTTTTTAGTTTTGTTAAAAACTAAGGGATTTGAACAGGAGGGAGCGTTCCTTTTTTATTCCACATTTCTGTAATAAAGGCCGCGGGTGTAGGGTAAATAGGTGGGTTTTTGGTTGGCGGCTTTATAAAGGGACAAGATTTCCGCAACCTCCTCCCCGCTTTCCCCTGTAAATGAAAGAAGGTGGTGGTCAAAATCTTTTGTGTCCTCGCCCTTATCGGCAAGGTAGATAGGCAGGCAGTTAAGCACCCTTGCAAACTTGCCATCACAC
>JAFTPI010000082.1 GCA_017463345.1 Clostridia bacterium
CGTTCATCGGCAACATATATTTGACTAAGACCGGATAAAATTTTATCAGTACAGGTATAAAATTTTTCCGTTATGAAAAGCTGAAGTTCTTTTACAAGCTCTTGGGCGTTGGCTGATTGAGCAGTGTAGCCGTTTTGCATACATACAGCAAATTTATTAAATATTGCATTTAACCCTTCGGTCACATTTTGCCAATTTTCACTTGTGTAATTTGCAGTTTTATTAGCGTACTCAGAGTAAACCTCGGTTTCACAAAAACGCTCTTTAACCTCTAAATCATAATTTTTCATTACTTTTTATTCTTCTCTTTCGCACGCTTATCGTTAATGATTTGCATATGCTCCTGCGTTATAAGCTCAACGCCGTTTTCCTTAGCCCAATCAACACAGCCCTTAAGAACAAGGGGGAGGAAAACTCTGGGAACGGCAAGAACTGTTTTAAGAGCATCATCGGTGAATTTTACCTTGTCATCCACACGGTCGGCAGCATAACGCACCGATTCAAGAGATGCCTGGCGCATTTGCAAAAGCTCAGCGCGCATTTTTGTTTTTCTATGGAACCAGAAGTTTTTGCTATCGCGATAGCCGTAGTCAACAGGAAGGGCGGGAAAATCCTTTGAACGAACACCGTTAATGATAGCATCACGGTATTTCTTCTTCATTAGAATTTTATCAATGCGCAAAATGAAGTGCGCGCCGAACTTGCTTGTGATACCGTTAAAATCGTGATAGGGTGCCTCATAGCCGTTAAGCTCACCGGGTAAATCCTTATCGGCTCCATCAAGCTCTCTCATCCAGGTGCATTCAATAGCTTCAATGGCATCGGTTAAAACCATTGGTCTGGCCTCTCCTGTTTCCTCCTCTAAAAGACTTTTTTCAAGTTTAAATTTGCACTTTGGCATTTTTTCACTTGGTTTATCTCCGGGCCAGGAGAGTTTGACAGCCTCTTTAAAGGTTGAGGGCTTGTCATCGATAAAGTTAAGGGCGCATTTACCGTTGCGCAAAATGTTTTGCGCAGTGTTTGATGAATTTCTGCAGCAAAGCAGCATGGCATAATAATCCTTACCGGCAACATAATAAGGCTGCACCAAGGAATATGGGCCAAGATTTGTGGAGCCATCCTCACAAAGGGTGCTGATAATTACGGTGGGCATAGGAAAGAACAACGACGTCTGATAGAAATTATCTACAATTCTTAAATTTTCAAAGCTACTCATAGTACACCTCATTAGATTTTTTAACAATTATATCACATTTCCATATTTTTCTCAACGAATATAAAGGATTTTAAAACGAGAAATTTTCCCTTTTCAGCACCATAACGTGTCCTTTTCGGATTTCGTTTAAAAGCGTAACTTCTACATTTTCGGTAGTATGGTGATAGATAAATCCCAATTTTTCTTGCACCCTACGCGATTTCAGATTGCCATCATAATAACCGCACCAAATCGTTTGCATTTTTAGCTCTTCAAAGGCGTGGCGAAGGATTTCACGCGCGGCTTCGGGAATAAGACCTTGTCCCCAAAAGGGTTTGCCAATCCAGTAGCCCAGTTCGCACTCATCCTCCCTATCGGTTAAATCTGTAGCGGCACCCATTTTAAGCCCGACCGAGCCGATTGCCCTGTCATCCTCTTTTAGACAAACAGCATAGGTTTCGGGTGCAGATAAAACAGTTTTAATAATTTCTCTGCTGTTTTGAACGCTTGTGTGAGCAGGCCAGCCTGCAGGATAGCCAATGTCGGGGTCCTTGGCATAAAAGAATAGATTTTCGGCATCCTCTTCTCTCCAAGGGCGAAGGATAAGGCGCTGTGTTTCAAAAGTCATTTTATTTTCTCCTACTAAAACAGCCCAAGGCTTAACACCTTGGACTGTTTTTAATTTTAACCAATATAATTGCATGCGGCAAGGGCTGCAACGGCACCATCAGCCGCAGCGGTAGCAACCTGACGGATAGCCTTTGAGCGGCAATCTCCCGCCACAAAAACGCCCTCTGCGGTGGTTACACAGGTTTCATCGGCCTCGGCATAACCGAACTGATTTAGTTTGATTATATCGGCAAACGCCTCATTTTGAGGAATTAAACCGATAGCAACAAACATTCCGTCAATTTGAAGGGTCGATTTTTCATTATCGGCTACGCGGCAGAGGTTAATAGCAGTAAGCTCATCATCGCCTACAAGGCCCTCAACAACTGTTCCTAAAATGATTTCAACATTGCTTTTTGTTTTAAGCTGCTCAACAAGCTTTTGTTCCCCTGTGAAGAAATCCAGGTTTTGAACAACATAAACCTTTTTTGAGGTTTCGGCAAGGAGCAATGCCTCCTGCAGAGCTGAGTTACCACCGCCGATAACTGCAACGGTTTTGCCCTCATAAAACGCACCGTCACAAACGGCACAAAAGGAAATGCCGTTTCCAACCATTTGCTCTTCCTTTTCAAGGCCCAGCATACGGTGTTTTGCGCCTGTAGCGATAATAAGAGCCTTACACTGAAATTCGCCACTGTCGGTTACAACGGTTTTAATATCGCCGTCCTTTACAGACAGCACCTCGGCGCATTCAACCTCAGCCTCTAAACCTAGAGCCTGCTCAACTAATTTTTCGGCAAATTCATTGCCGGTTATCTGAGCAAAACCGGGAATGTTTTCAACCTTAGGTGAAAAGGTAATCTGACCGCCAAAGGTTGCTTTTTCAATGACAAGAACAGTCTTGTTTGCCCTACGGGCATATACAGCGGCGGTCAGCCCCGCAGGGCCGCCGCCAATAATAATTATATCATACATTTTTCGTTTTCCTTAAGCCTGAAGAAACTTCTTAATGTCGGAAACGCCGCCGTATTTTGTAGCCTCGCCATTCTTGATAACAACAAGAGTGGGAGCCTGCTTAATGCCGAGAGCGGTTGCAAGTTCAGCGTTCTCATTAGCAAGTAACTTTTCGTAGGCAACGCCCTCTTTGTCAAGAAGTGAGCAAGCAATTTTGCAGTTGGGGCAGGTTGCGGTTGTGAAGAGATAAACACCGTCTTTAACAGTCTCGCAGCAATCGCAAGCAGGAGCTTCCTCAACCTTTTCGGCCTTAGGCTCTTTGTTAAGCTTGGAATTTCCAATATCGTAAACCTTACGGTCCTTATATTCCTGAGACTTACCATCATTCCAGTTTTGAACAGGACGATAGTAACCGGTAATACGGCTGTAAACCTCGGTAGCGGTGCCGCAATCGGGACAGGTGTATTCCTCACCGGAAATATAACCGTGATTCTTACAAACGGAATATGTGGGAGACATGGTGTAGTAAGGAAGCTTATAGTTTTCTGCAATCTTTCTTACAAGGTCAGCCGCAGCCTTCCAGTCAGGCAGTTTTTCGCCAAGGAAAGCGTGGAAAACAGTACCTGAGGTGTAAAGGGTCTGAAGCTCATCCTGAATGTCAAGAGCGGTAAAGATATCCTCGGTATAACCAACAGGAAGGTGTGAGCTGTTGGTGTAGTAAGGAGTGTCATCGCAGGATTTTGCTGCAGTAATAATGTCGGGATAATGCTTAAGGTCGTGCTTTGCAAGACGGAAAGCGGTAGACTCAGCAGGTGTTGCCTCAAGGTTATAGAGGTCGCCGTACTCAACCTGGTAGTCAGAGAGTCTGTCACGCATGTGATTGAGAACGTTCTTAGTGAACTCCTGAGCACGCTCGTTTGTAAGGTCGGCGCGAATCCACTTAGCATTAAGGCAGGCTTCGTTCATACCTACAAGGCCGATGGTTGAGAAGTGGTTATCAAAGGAGCCGAGGTAACGCTTGGTGTAGGGATAAAGACCTGCGTCAAGAAGCTTTGTGATAACGGTACGCTTAACGCGCAGAGATCGAGCGGCAATATCCATCATATGGTCAAGACGGGCATAGAAATCGGTCTCGTTTTCAGCAAGATAAGCGATTCTGGGAATGTTGATGGTTACAACACCGATAGAACCGGTGGACTCGCCGCTACCGAAGAAGCCGCCGGACTTTTTGCGAAGCTCACGAAGGTCAAGGCGAAGTCTGCAGCACATTGAGCGAACGTCAGAGGGCTCCATATCGGAGTTAATATAGTTAGAGAAATAAGGGGTACCGTATTTAGCGGTCATCTCAAACAAGAGTCTGTTATTCTCGGTATCAGACCAGTCGAAATTGCTGGTGATAGAATAGGTAGGAATGGGGTACTGGAAGCCACGGCCGTTAGCATCGCCCTCAATCATAATTTCAATGAAGGCCTTGTTAACCATATCCATTTCTTTTTGACAGTCTTTATATTTAAAGTCCATCTCCTTGCCGCCAACAATACAGTTAAGCTCGGCAAGGTCATTAGGCACTACCCAGTCAAGAGTGATGTTAGAGAAGGGTGCCTGAGTGCCCCAACGAGAAGGTGTGTTAACACCGTAAACGAAGGACTGAATGCACTGCTTAACTTCCTTTTGAGTGAGGTTATCAACCTTAACGAAAGGTGCAAGATAGGTATCAAAGGATGAGAATGCCTGAGCGCCTGCCCATTCGTTTTGCATAATGCCAAGGAAATTTACCATTTGGTTACAAAGGGTGGAAAGATGGCTTGCAGGAGCAGATGTAATCTTGCCGGGAACACCGCCAAGACCTTCCTGAATAAGCTGTTTTAAGGACCAACCTGCACAGTAACCGGTAAGCATAGAAAGGTCGTGAAGATGGATATCAGCATTTCTGTGAGCATTGCCGATTTCATCATCATAAATTTCAGAAAGCCAATAGTTAGCGGTAACAGCGCCTGAGTTTGAAAGGATAAGACCACCTACCGAATAGGTAACGGTGGAGTTTTCCTTAACGCGCCAGTCGTTAATGTTAAGATAGTTATCAACGATGGTCTTATAGTCAACCATTGTTGCATTAAGATTACGGATTTTTTCTCTCTGGCGTCTATAAATAATGTAAGCCTTGGCAACCTCGCTGTAGCCTGCTTTAATAAGAACAGATTCAACACTGTCCTGAATATGTTCAACAGAGATTTTCTGGTCCTCAACCTTTGGTGCAAATTCTGCAGTTACTTTAAGTGCCAAGAAATCAACAACATCACTGTGGAATTCAATTTGGCATGCTTCGAAAGCCTGTGTAATAGCGGTGCTGATTTTACTTAAATCAAAATCAACAACTTTTCCGTCACGTTTAATAACCTTATACATGACATTTCCTCCCTCATTTTTCTTTAATTTTTACCTTTTTTATGGCGTCGAAGCAATTGTAACACATATATATTGGTTTGTCAATAGAAAAAAGCACAATATATTGTGTTTTTTTAGATGCCACGAATTTCTACATTTTTTAGATGTTTTTTGGCAATTTCCTGCATTTTAACAAGGGTTTCGCGGCTTACGGCGTGTAAATTCTCACCAATTAAGCTACCCGAATCAACAAAATTTTGCAAAAAATATTTTCGAGCACCCTTAATTCTTTCGGCAATCTCCTCAATATCTTGTATAGTGTGGTATTCTTCCACAACCGTAGTGCGAAATTCAAAATCAACCGAACCGCCAATTAGAAAATCAATGCTTTCTTCAATTTTTTCGGTGGAAAAGTTTTTTATATCGACCGTTTCACCGTAACGGGAAAGCGAATTTTTTATATCCATCGCTACATAATCAACGAGTCCATCATTCACAAGTGCTTTTAGTCTTTCAGGGAAACTGCCGTTAGTATCAAGCTTAACAAGAAAGCCCAGTTCCTTCACCTTGCGGATAAAATCGGGAAGCTCTTTTTGAATTAGAGGTTCACCGCCCGTAAAACACACACCGTCAAGAATGCCCTTTCTTTTTTTAAGATAGGAAAGAATCTCTTCACCCGAAAACTCATCGCCGCACTCCTCCCCTGTCACAAGCAAAGCATTATGACAATAAGGGCAGCGAAAATTACAGCCCTTTGAAAAAAGTGTGCAGGCAAC
>JAFTPI010000083.1 GCA_017463345.1 Clostridia bacterium
GGTCACCAAACAGTGAAATTTCGGCATTTTCAAACATTTTCTCTTTGCGTTTAAAAACAATAACCTCGCTTATGTTTGCCACATCATTAAAAAGAGGTTTCTCGGTGTATTCTTCAAGGTTTAAGGTGTTTACAAATTCTTTTTGATAATTATACCAATCAAGAACAAAATCAAAGGGAAATTCTCCGTTTTCACACCTTAACATTTTATTCTCGCAGTAGGCAATCTCCTTGCCGCATTTGGTACAACTGATTTTGTTACCACTGCTCACCCACTTTGCAAGACCGCAATCGGGACAAACATAAATTGCTCGCTCAAGGTACTCAGCTCTTTTTGAGGAAAGAAATTCGCAGTCGGCTACTGCTTCATTAACATAAAGCCCTTTTTCTATTTTTTCAAAAAGTTCCTCGTTGCTCATTGTTTTCAGTTTTTCGGGCTCAATAACCTCGCTGACAAAGGCACGCATTTTGCCCTTTCTCACACCGTCGCTCCACCTTGGCTCGGCGCCATAGCCGCCCTCAATTCGGTAAATTGCAACAGGCAAATTTAACTTTTTAGCAAGGGCCGCAATGGAGGGGTTCATATATTCCGTTTGACCGCTGTAAGTGCGGTTGCCCTCAGGAGCAATGCAAATTGAGCCGCCCTCTTTTGCAACACGAATGCAGTTCATAACCGCAGTTATGTCGGTGGTTTGCTTTCTTATGGGAATGGGTGCCACCACCCACCTGATAAGATCTGACACAAAGCCCATTGAAAAAAGGTCCTCGGTGGCCAGATAATAAATCGCCTTTTTAAATGTCATTCCAACAAAAAACTGGTCAAATGGGGTTTGGTGATTTAAAAGAATAAGATAGGCTCTTTTTCTATCCCCGCTGAATTTTTCTATTTTAATGTTATATTTGAGTTTCGCAATGGGATAAAGCACAACATAGGCGATCGCAGTTATCACCTTGTGGCGAAATTTTATCCACTTTTTTTGGCTTTTCTTTTTACTCATAGGCTTCTCCCAAACAAAACTATTTAAAATATTTTACCACAAATACCAACCCATTGCAAGAAAAAGAAGCGTATATATAATATACGCTTCTTTAATCTTAACTATATCTTTTATAAATTTCGTTTACCCCGTTTTCTATAACGCGGAGCAATTCTAAATTAAACTGCGGATTAAGTTTTACAAATGCTTCCAAATCAGCATTTTTACCTGTAAGGAACTTATACCAAGTAAGCGCCGCCGCAAATCTACCGTAATCTAAAGTGAGATGAAAACCATCGTGATTTAATGAAAGTCCACCTTTTTTCACGTTAAATTCATCGGTATTTTCTCTCAAATACTGAATAACGTCCCCTGCGGGAATAATCTTAGCACCAATAAGTTTCCCCGCCAAGTCATTGGCATCTTTAATTCTTCGATACATTTCCCCCTGGTCAAAGTTATAATATTTGAAATCTCCGTGGGAAGAGCCGATGTCATAACTCCAGGTTTCGTGAAGACAAATTTTCGCCTGTGGTTGATACTCTTTAACAAATGCTAAAATATCGGTAAGGTAAGGGAAATAAGTTTGCGGCCTTCCACTATCACCGCTTACTTGTTGCAAAGTTATAATATCAAATTTATCGCTTTTAAGGGTATCTAAAATGGTGGTTTTGCAAATAAACTCACTATCATTGCCCTCTTTATCATAATCGCATAAATTGTTTTCAATGCAGTTCCAGTGCATTTTTAAACTGCAACTTCCAATATAAAGATTGAAAGTATCAATTACCTCTCCACTTGTAACTGATATGGCATGAAGCCATCTTTGTCCATCACGCGAAAAGCTGTTACCAATAGATAAAACCTTCAAAATTATACCCCTTTGATATATTTTAACACGATTTTTGCAAAAATGTTATCACCGTTTTCCTCGCAAAAACAAATACACTTTATGCTTCGCGTCTTTGAGCCTCATTGTCAAGCCTTTTGTTCCTTATGTAAAGGCACAGGTCAATTCCAACCATAACGAGATTTAAAACATAGAAAAATAAAACATACCATTTTGAAGCGAAACTTGCCATATAACTATCGTTTATGAGTTTTGAGGTTATTCCCGCAATGTAACCAAAAAAGATAAGACACAAAAAGCCAAGGCTTTTGCCCTTTGTCGTTCTCGCTTTATAAGATTTTACAACGTTCATAGGCCAGGAGGCACCGAAGGAAACAATCATTAAAATTTCAAAAAATTCTGCCATTTTTATCTCTCCTTTGCTTTTATTATATAGCCTTTTACCATTATTGTAAAGAATGTCCTTGCATATTATAGAATAACTTGAAAGTTATGCTAAATGTTGCTATAATAATAAAAAAGGAGTGGTAAAATATGGAGCTTTTACAGCTTAAATATTTTTGTCGGGTTGCAAAAATCGGCAGCATTTCGGCCGTTGCAAAGGAATTTAGTGTACCCGCTTCAAGCGTTTCACAAAGTATAAAGCGCCTTGAAAAGGAGTTAAATATAAAACTGTTCAATCGCAAAGCAAATGCGGTTTCTTTAAGCGAAAAGGGCGCTGTTTTTTTAGAATATGTGGAAAAATCCCTAAACAGCTTAGAAAATGGTATTGCCGCCACCACAGATGATATAAACTCGGGTGAAATCAGCATTTGCATTAACACAAATCGTCGCATTGTTATGGAAACCGTGGAAAAGTTTAAAAAGGTTTTCCCCGATGTAAGCGTTAAAACCCGCTTTATTTGTAATGATAATTTTGATGATTTTAATATCGTTATTGACAAAGAGGGTTTATGCCTTAACGGTTACACATCTGAAAAACTAATCAGTGAAGAACTTGCTGTTGCAATGAGCAAAAATTTCTCCCTTTCAGAAAAAAGAGATTTTAAAATGAGTGATTTAAAGGATGCTCCTTTTATAATAATGGGTGAGAAAACCAGCCTTTATGAAAGCACCCTTTCGGTTTGTGAAAAATTTGGTTTTGCGCCGAAAATCGCTATTCAAAGCGACGACCCCTTCTACATTAGAAAATGTGTAGAACTTGGTCTTGGCGTAGCGGTTGTTCCCCTTTTCTCATGGCTCGGTCAGTTTAATGATTCCGTTATTTTAAAGCCCATTAAAAACTGCACCCGAACAACCTTTGTTTATATAAACAATAAAAAATTTCTCTCTTTAAAAACAAAAGAATTTTTAAAAATGCTTAAAGTTAACTGCAAGGAAAGCGAATAAAAACAAAAGCGACAATTTTCTTTAAGAAAATTGTCGCTTTTTAATATTTGCATAGTTACTTTTTAATAATGCAATAAATTATAATTTCGGTTAAAAGAACTGCATAAAAAATTATTCCGGGATAAATAAGCGGAACATACCAGGGTGCACTGTTTGTAAGTGGATTTGCTATAAGAAAAGCTATGTTATAACCAACGATTACCACAAATAAAACTACAGTTATCAGTATAATAGCGAGTAATATCTTTTTAATCATAAAGGCACCTCCAAGCAAACTATATCATATTTGAATTATATAATCAAGGCTTTGCACTGAAAGGGACTCGCTACGATGCTCCGCATCTACACGCCCGCGTCGGCAAAAACAGTCCACAGGACTGTTTTTTTCCGCTTCGCTCCCTCCTGTTCGAGTCCCAAAACATAACCACTAAAACTAAAAGGCCAGCCCTTTGGTTGACCTTTTAGTTTTGGCGCGCTGAAAGGGACTCGAACCCCCGACCCTCTGCTTAGAAGGCAGATGCTCTATCCGGCTGAGCTATCAGCGCATGTTCAATTTTTGGGCAAAAAAATGGAGCGGGTGATGGGAATCGAACCCACACAGCCAGCTTGGAAGGCTGGAATTCTAGCCATTGAACTACACCCGCATACACTATTTGCCTCAAACGGCAAGTTATATCTTACCACATAACTTGCCGTTAGTCAAGTGTTTTTATTCGGTTTTTTAAGGGCTATTTAGCCTTGATTACAAGTGAGTCGGCAAAGTCAACCTTAATTTCTTTTATGCCGTTTTCGCCCCTATCAATTATGATATTAACAATTTCGTTTTCAATTTCACGCCTTATCATATTGCGGAGAATTCTGGCACCCTCTTTTGCGCCGTCACCCTTTTCGGCAAGGTGCTCACAAACACTATCGGTATAGCTTACCTTAATATCCTTTTGAAGCATTGCCTCTTTAAGCTCATCAAGCATTAGGCTCGCTATTTTCTTAAGGGAATCCTTTTTAAGGGGTGCGAAAACAACAACCTCATCAACTCTACCTAAAAACTCGGGGCGCAGAAAATCCTCAAGGGCTTTAATGGCCTTTTCCTTTGAGGCATCCTCCCTGGTTTTGCCAAAGCCCATAAGAGTATCAGTCCTGTCACTGCCCGCATTTGAGGTCATAACAATTATGGTGTTTTCAAAGTTAACGGTACGACCCTGAGAATCGGTAATGCGGCCATCATCAAGAATCTGTAAAAGAATATTTAAAACATCGGGGTGTGCCTTCTCGATTTCATCAAAAAGAATTACGCTGTACGGCTTTCTCCTAACCTTCTCGGTAAGCTGACCTGCATCATCATAGCCAACATATCCCGGAGGGGCACCAATAAGGCGGGAAACCGAGTGCTTTTCCATAAATTCCGACATATCAAAGCGAAGCATTGTTTCGGGGGTTGAGAAAAGCTGCTCGGAAAGAACTTTAACAAGCTGTGTTTTGCCAACGCCTGTTGGGCCTACAAAGATAAAGGAAGCAGGGCGCTTAACGGCAGAGGTTTGCACCCTTGAACGCTTAACAGCGGCAGTAACGAGAGCTGCAGCCTCATCTTGACCGATTATCTTTTTCTTTATTTCACTTTCAAGGCTTGAAAGCTTTTTAAGGTCGCTTTCCTCAACCTTAACGGCAGGAATACCTGTCCAAAGCTCAATCACCTTTGCCACATCGGAAAAGGTTACGGTGTTGTTTGCGGCAGGCTCATAAAGGCCCTGTGCCGTGGCCTTATATTTTTCAAGGTTTGCCTTTAACTTTGCAATTTTTTCATAATCAGGATTTTCAACCTCTTGCTCTAGATTTTCAAGCTGAAGTGAATAATCTTTAATCTTTTTATTTGTGATATAAAGTTCATCAATGGCAGGGTTTGCAAGGGCCGCGCAGGCGCAGGCCTCATCAAGCAGGTCAATGGCCTTATCGGGCAAAAACCTGTCGGTTACATAGCGCTCTGAAAGGGAAACGATTTTTCCTATCATTTCCTCAGGAATTTTTACATTGTGATAGCCCTCATAGTAGCCCTTAACGCCCATTAAGATTTTTTCGGCTTCATCGGTTGAAGGCTCCTCAATTTTAACAGGCTGGAAGCGCCGCTCTAACGCGGCATCCTTCTCGATATATTTTCTATATTCCTTAAATGTTGTAGCGCCGATAACCTGAATTTGGCCACGGGAAAGTGCAGGCTTTAAAATGTTTGCAGCGTTCATCGAACCCTCGGTGGCATCACCTGCGCCAACGAGATTGTGAATTTCATCAATGAACAAAATAATGTTGCCGGCCTCTTTTATTTCCTCAACAAGGCCCTTAACACGGCTTTCAAACTGTCCTCTGAACTGGGTGCCTGCAACGAGTCCTGTCATATCAAGAAGGTAAATTTCCTTA
>JAFTPI010000084.1 GCA_017463345.1 Clostridia bacterium
AACATTATATATTATATATAATATTATATTTTCTTATTGTAATTTATAAATTTTAGTGTTATAATATATAATGTTCAAATATATAAATTTCCAGTTTTAAAAAGGAGGTAATTTTTTGAAGATAGAATCTTTAAACGATGTTTGGGCCGCCGTTAAAGAAGTTTGCCTTGAAAGCATAACCGAGGTTGCATTTAATTGCTGGCTTAAAGACCTTCATCCCATTGAGCTTCGCGCCGGCGAATTTGTTATGGGAATTGATAATGAATATAAAAAAGGCATCATTGAGGATAACTACACCCAGCTTTTAAAAAGTGCATTAAAGCAGATTATGGGTATTGATTTTGAAATCATAATTTTAATTGAGGATGAAAACGGTTCGGTGCTTACCGAGCAGGTTGCCGAGGATTTTTCCTTTGCCTCCCTTTGTACCTTCGATAACTTTATCGTTGGCCCAACAAACCGCTTTGCTCACGCGGCATCATTTTCAATTGCAAATAATGAGTCAAATGCCCAAACACCCCTTGTGATTTACGGTAACTCAGGCGTTGGCAAAACCCACCTGCTGCTGGCGGTTAAAAATCATTCCTTAAAGCATTTCCCTTCACGAAAAATTGAATATTTGAGATGTGAGGATTTCACCAACCAAATGATTGCCGCTATTAAAGATGGCACCATAACCGAATTTAGAAACCGTTTCCGCTCGGTGGATATTTTACTTATTGATGACATTCAGTTCATTGCCGGAAAAGAGCAAACTCAGGAGGAGTTTTTTAACACCTTTAACGCTCTTTACCAGAATAACAAAAAAATTATTGTTACAATGGACAGGCCGCCTAAGGACATTAAAACCCTTGACGACCGCATTCGCTCCCGATTTGAGGGTGGCCTTTTCGCCGATATAACCCCGCCTGATTTTGAAACAAGGGTTGGTATAATTAGGAAAAAGGCAAATGAATTAAATCTTACAATTGATGATTCCCTTGTTTTCCTTATTGCCGACCACATTAAGAAAAACACAAGGCAGCTTGAGGGTGTTGTTAAAAATATTAAGGCTTATGTTCAAATTCAGGGCGGTACCCCAACCGTTTCGGTTGTTCAAGATTTTATTAAGAAGGTTGTTGACGATTCGGCACCCGAGCCCATTCGAATTGAAAAGATTATAAGCGAGGTTGCCCGTTCCTACAATGTTTCGGAAGCCGATATTTATTCAAATCGCAAAACCCAGCAGTTGGCTCAGGCACGTCAGGTTGCAATGTTTATTGTGAGAGAAATGACCGATATGTCTTATAAGGCAATTGGCGACCACTTTGGTCGTGACCACACCACTGTTCTTTATAATATTAAGAAAATTGAAAATTTCTTAAAGGACAAGCCTTATGAGAAAGAAATGATTGAAAATATGATAAGAAATTTGCAGGAAGCGCAGTAAATTTTTTAGGACAAGTTATCCCCACACTTAACATAATTTAACCTTAACTTATCCACACCCACGTTTATAACGAAAAATCTTAATTTTTTATTCAATTTTTATTAAATTTCTTTTCCACATTAATTTTCCTTTGTTTAAAAGGGATTTAGTGGCTTATCCCCAGTTTCCACACAATATAATAATACTGATAATTAAAATATTCTTTTAAAGGAGAATTTTTATGATTTTTGAAGTTGAAAGAGTACAGCTGCTTGATGCTGTAACAAATTTATCAAGGATTGTATCAAACAAAACCTCTCAGCCTGTGCTAGAAGGTATTTTAATCAGTGCCGAAAAAGGCAAAATCACACTTTTATCCTACAACCTTGAAATGGGTATGAAAAAGGAAATTTATGCCAACACAAGTGCAGAAGGTGATATTGTTCTGCCTGCACGCTTTCTTTCCGACATTTTAAGAAGAATGAACGGCATTCAGGTTAGAATTGAAAGTGATGACCGTTTAATGTGTCATATCTCCTCAGGCGGCGCTGTTTTTGACATTATGGGAATGGATGCAAAGGTTTATCCCGAAGTACCTTTCTTTAATGAAGGCGAAAATGTTACTATTGAGGCCGAAATTTTAAAGGATATGGTAAGAGGGACCCTTTTTGCTGTTGCTCAAAATGAAGGTACCCGCCCAATTTTAACAGGTGTAAATGTTTCGGTGGAAAACAAAACCTTGCAGTTTGTTGCAATTGACGGTTATCGCCTTGCAATTCGCCGCCAAAAGGTTTCAACGGATAAAAATTTCGAATTCATTATTCCAGGAAAATCAATCAGCGAGGTTGTAAAACTGATTGGTGAAGACTGTGAGGATGTTGATATTAAAATTTCAAGAAAGCTAGTTGCCTTCATTATTAATGGTTACACCTTTATCTCCCGAGTTTTTGAGGGTGAATTTGTTAATTATAAAAAAACCATTCCCGATGAATTTAAACAAAGAGTTTTTATTAACACAAGGGATTTAATTAACATAATTGAAAGAATGTCAATTATTATAAGTGACAGTTTTTCAACACCCGTTCGTTGTCTTTTTGAAGAGGATAAAATTTCATTCTCCTGTGCTACTGCAGTTGGACGCGCTAAAGAAGAATATGAAATTTCTCTTGAGGGCACTTCCTTTGAAATTGGACTTAACAGCCGCTATTTATTAGAGGCTTTAAAGGCAACAGAGGAAGATAGGGTTGAAATTTTATTTAACGGCGCAAATTCAGGCGTTGTTATTAATCCTACCGAGCACGATGAATATAAATATATGATTATGCCCATGAGGTTAAAATAAAAAAATGGAAAGAGTTTTTATTAAAGAAAATTTTATAAGACTTGATTCAGCCTTAAAATTAGCCTCAGCCGTAGGAACAGGTGGACACGCTAAAATAGTCATTCAAAATGGAGAAGTGGCTGTAAACGGCGAAATTTGTTTAATGAGAGGTAAAAAACTTTATAATGGTGATGTTTTTACCTTTGAAGGGCAAAATTTTGTTATAGAAAATGAAAATTAAAAGTTTAAAAATTAAAAATTTTCGCAATTTAAAAGATATTTCATTTTTTCCAAGTGATGAAATAAATGTTATTTACGGTGAAAATGCTCAGGGCAAAACAAATTTAATTGAGGCTGTGTGGCTTTTTACAGGCGCTAAAAGTTTTAGAGGCGCTAAAGACAGCGAAATTAAAATGTTAGGCAGCCAAAGTGCAGTTCTCGATTTAATATTTGAATCAAACGGTGTTGAAAATGATGAAAAAATTATTATTGAAAACAGGCGCAAAGCTTTTATAAATTCAAAATCTCTTTCATCACCCGGCATGCTTGCAGGAAATTTTTATGCTATTGTTTTTTCCCCTTCAGACCTTTCTTTAATTAAGGATGGTCCAAAGGAGCGCCGCCGCTTTATTGATATTGCAATCGGTCAGCTTTATCCTAAATACATAAATTATTTAAAGGATTATACCCGTGCTGTAACCCAGCGTAATTCAATTTTAAAGCAGAGTTTAAAAGAAAATATTGATTTTAACCTTTTATCGGCATTTGAAGCGGAAATTTGTGATAAAGGCAAAAAAATTATTAAATA
This sequence comes from Clostridia bacterium, assembly GCA_017463345.1. Lineage (GTDB taxonomy): Bacteria > Bacillota > Clostridia > Oscillospirales > Acutalibacteraceae > SIG587. The sequence continues at coordinate 3,538 of JAFTPI010000084.1, forward strand.
CCGTTTAAGATACATTGAACTTATCACACCTATTTTAACCGAGATATATAGTGGTCTATCAGGTGAAAAGGAAAAAATAACCATAAATTATTTAAGCAGTGCAAATGAAGAAAATTTTGCACAATACCTTGTTAATTCAAGAAAAAGCGATGCTCTTGCAGGGATAACCTCAGCAGGGCCTCACAGAGATGATGTTGAATTTTTAATAAACGGGCTAAATGCGAGAAAATTTGCTTCACAAGGGCAAATGAGAAGCGTGGCACTTTGTTTAAAACTTAGTGAAGCCCATGTTATTAAAAATATAACAGGGGAATTTCCCGTGGCGCTGCTTGATGATGTTATGAGTGAATTAGACCCCTCAAGGCAGGAATATATTTTAAATCACATAAAAGGCTGGCAGGTGCTTATAACCTGCTGTGAGCCTGATGTTGTCAGCCGATTAAAAAAAGGTAAGGCAATTAAAATTAAAAAAGGAAAAATTGAGGAATAAAAAATGTATCTTCATTTAGGTCAGGAAAAGGTTATTAAAACCGAGGATATTATAGGTATTTTTGACCTTGATACAACAACGGTATCAAGCAAAACAAGAAAATTTTTAAATGAAGCAGAGAAAAAAGGACAGGTTTCGGTTGTTTCCTATGAACTGCCAAAATCCTTTATTTTATGCAAAGCGAATGGAGAGCAAAAAATTTATCTTTCTCAAATTTCCCCAACAACACTTCTAAAAAGAAGCGGTTTTCTTGAAAATTTATAAAAATTAATGTTTCACGTGAAACATTTTAATTTAGGGTTTCCCTATTTTTTAAACAGGAGATTAAAAATGAGTGAGAATTTAAATGTACAGGTCACCGAAAATTATGATGAATCTTCAATTCAGGTGCTTGAGGGTCTTGAGGCGGTAAGAAAACGCCCAGGTATGTACATCGGCTCAACAGGTGAGCGCGGTTTACACCATCTTGTTTATGAAATTGTAGATAACTCAATTGACGAAGCCCTTGCAGGCTATTGTACAAAAATAACAGTTGAGATTCTTGATGACGGTGTAATACGTGTCACCGATAACGGCCGTGGTATTCCCGTTGGTATTAACCCTCAAAAGGGTATTCCTTCGGTTACCGTTGTTTTCACCATTCTTCACGCAGGTGGTAAGTTTGGCGGCAGCGGCTACAAGGTTTCGGGCGGTCTTCACGGTGTTGGTGCATCGGTTGTTAATGCACTCTCCTCTTGGCTTGAGGTTGAGGTTAAGGACGGCACCGACATTTACAAGCAGCGTTATGAAAAGGGTGTTATTGTAACCGAGCTTGAGAAAATTGGCAAAACAAGCGAAACAGGTACAACCGTTACCTTTAAGCCTGACCCCACAATTTTTACCGATACCACAACTTATGATTATGATATTTTACTTAATCGTCTTCGCGAGCAGGCATTTCTTAATGCAGGCATTAGAATTGTTTTACAGGACAAGCGTTCCGATGTTTTCGAGCCAAGAACCGATGACCTTATGTTTGAGGGCGGTATTAAGGAATATGTAAGCTATCTCCTTAAGGGAATTAAAAAGGACCCCATTTCCGATATTATTTATTTATCGGGCACAAAGGGTGATTCCACCGCTGAAATTGCTCTCATGTGGTCAACTGCATATGATAATAAAATTATGTCCTTTGCAAACACACTGCATACTATAGATGGCGGTACCCACGAGCAGGCATTCCGCCAAACCGTGACAAGAGTTGTTAATAAATATGCTCACGACTTTAAAAAGCTTAAGGTCGATTCTGATAACCTCAAGGGCGAGGATATTATGGAGGGCCTTGTTGCTGTTGTTTCGGTTAAGCTTGCCGATGCGCAGTTTGAAAGCCAAACAAAAGCAAAGCTTGGTAACACCTCAATTGGTCAAATGGTGCGTGACATCATTAACGACCAGCTTTATAAATATTTAGAGGAAAACCCTGCAGATGCT
>JAFTPI010000085.1 GCA_017463345.1 Clostridia bacterium
CAAAAAAAGAGTATTAAGCGCCATTCAGCCAAGCGGTCAGCTTACTCTTGGCAACTATTTAGGCGCACTTAAAAATTGGATTAAAATGCAGGATGAGTTTGACTGCACCTTTGCCGTTGCCGACCTGCACACAATAACCGTAAGGCAGGAGCCTGCAAAGCTTCGTGCACAGATTTATTCTACCTGCGCTCTGCTTTTGGCCCTAGGCCTTGACCCCGAAAAATCTACAATGTTTGTCCAGTCCCACGTGGCGGCACACTCCCAGCTTTCATGGCTTCTTTCCTGCTACACCCAGTTTGGAGAGTTATCCAGAATGACCCAGTTCAAGGAGAAATCCCAGCGCCACGCCGATAACGTTAACGCAGGTCTTTTTACCTATCCCGTTTTAATGGCGGCCGATATTCTCCTTCATCAGCCCGACTTTGTTCCTGTTGGTGCCGACCAAAAGCAGCACCTGGAAATTGCCCGCGATATCGCCAACCGCTTTAACGGTGTTTACGGCAATGTGTTCACGGTGCCCGAGCCCTATATTCCGAAAATCGGCGCCCGCGTTATGTCACTTCAGGAGCCCACCAAAAAAATGTCGAAATCTGATGAAAATGTGAACTCCTGGGTTGCTATTCTTGACAGCAAGGATGACATTATCAGAAAGTTTAAGCGTGCCGTTACCGATAGCGAGGCCCGTGTTTGCATTGGTGAGGAAAAGCACGGCATTAACAACCTTATGGGCATTTATTCCGCTATAACAGGCAAGACCCTTGATGAAATCACAAATGAATTTGAGGGCAAGGGCTATGGCGAGTTTAAGCTTGTTGTGGGCGAGGCTGTTGCAGATGAGCTTGCCCCCATTAAGGCAAGGTATGATGAGCTGATTGCTGATAAAAAGACCCTTGAGCAAATCTATAAAAACGGCGCCGAGAAGGCTTCCTATGTAGCAAATAAAACACTTTACAAGGCAATGAAAAAGGTCGGTTTTGTGTTATGATTTTCCCTCTTGTTTCAAATGAGAGAATTAGTGAAACGGTAAAGAATTTTGTAAAGACTAATCATTTTCCTCACGCAATTTTAATTGAGGGTGAGGCAGGTCTTGGCAAAAGAACGCTGTGCTCTTTTCTTGCCGCCGCCGCAGTTTGCGAAAGCGGTGAGAATGCCCCCTGCGGGCAATGCAAGGGCTGTGAAATGCTAAAAGCGGGCACCCACCCCGATGTTAGCGTTACCGCTTTGCAGGACAAGAAAAAATCCATAACCGTTGCACAAATAAGGCAGGCAAGAGCCGATGCTTTCATAAAGCCACAAAGCTCGCCCCGCCGTGTTATGATAATTGAGCAGGCACACACCTTAAATGAGCAGTCCCAAAATGCACTTTTAAAGGTGCTTGAGGAGCCACCAGGACAGACGGTGTTTATTCTTCTTGCCGAAAACAAATCGGCTCTTTTACAAACGGTGCTCAGCCGCTGTGTTACCTTAAGTCTTACGGCGCCGCCAACCGAGGTCGCCTTTGCTTTTCTTAAAAAGCAAAACCCCAAGGCGGATGACAAGGTGATTTTACAGGTGCTTTCTGCCGCAAGGAATAACCTTGGTAGGGCACAGGCTTTGCTTAAAAAGAAATCCTTTTCCAAGGCCTACACCGCCGCCGAGGAATTTTTGGATATTTATATGAACGGCGGCAGGAAATATGACCTTCTTAAAATCACGGTCAAAGTGGATAAGGACAGAGCACTTGCCAATGAGTTTTTAAAAGAACTTAAATTTGCGGTGAATTTAAAACTGCAAAGCAGTGTAAGCAATGTGGCAGTTCTTTCAAAGCTTGTCAGACTTAATGATTTAATAACACAAAGAACCCCGCTGCTGGCTACGAACATAAACCTAGCGCTGTTTTTCAGTGGCTTTGTAAGCTGGTTATAATTTTTTAAAAAGGTGATAAAGATGACAGAAATTCTTTTTAATGAGGAAAGAAACAAAAGAGCAGTTTCAAATTTCGGCAACCCCTACCGTTTTTTAAAACTTGCCCAAAAAGCCGAGCGTGGGGAAGAGATTACCTTTGTTACCATCGGTGGCTCTATCACAACAGGCTGCAATGCATCCTGCTTTGAAAACCATTATGGTTGCCTTGTTGAAAACTGGCTTAAGGAAAATCTTCCGAATGCAAAAATTAAATTTATTTCCGCGGGTATCGGCGCAACTGGCTCCCTTGTGGGTGTTCACCGACTTGACCGTGATGTGCTGGTGCACAACCCCGACTTTGTTTTGGTTGAATTTTCGGTTAATGACGGTTTAAACGGCTTTGCCGCGGAAGAATATTATGATAACCTTATTTATAAGATTTTAAACTTCAAAACCTCTCCTGCAGTTCTTTGTGTGGGTATGGTGGATGAAAACGGCGGTAGCGCACAGGAAAGTCATTTAAAGGTTGCAAAACACTATGACATTCCTTATTTAAGCTATAAAGATGCCGTTTGGCAGGATTTGGAAAATGGAACGCTCAAATGGTCAACCCTATCAAATGACGGGGTTCACCCCATTGATGCAGGTCACAAACTTGTTGCTGATTTGGTTACCGACTGCCTCCAAAAATCATTTAAAATGGATATTTCCAATTTTAGCGATATTAAATGTGACAAACCCTTTACAAATCTTAAATATCAAAATGCAAAAATTTATCATGCAGGCCAACTTGAACCCAGTGATTTTGGCTGTTTTGTTATTGAAGATATTTTGGTTAACGAGGTTAAGGGCGTTTGGGTGGCAAATACCGGCGGCGAACCGTTAAAATTTGAGTTCGAAAACGTATCCAACATTTTTCTGTCGTTTGAGCGCACCAACCAGGGCAACGGCGGCAAAGCGGTGGCTGATGTAAACGGTGTAAAAACCGAAATGGATTCCGATTTCACAGGCGGCTGGGGCATTTATTATAACAGCACAAAGGTTTACGAAAGCGAAACCCTCGGCAATGTTACCCTAACCATTACCCCCGATTTGGAAGAGGGCAAGCGCTTTGCCCTTGTGGGAATTTTAGTTTCTTAATTTTTAAACTTGGAGGCAATTATGACTGAAGTTGTTTCGGTAAAATTTAAAGAGGACGGTAGGGCTTATTATTTTGACCCCGGCTCGGTTAAATTTGAGGTAGGTCAGGCGGTTATTGTTGAAACTGCCCGTGGGGATGAATGCGGCACCGTGTGCGAAACCAACCGTCAGGTTAGCGATGACGCCATTGTGAAGCCCCTTAAAAAGGTTTTAAGGCTTGCCACCAAAAAGGATCTGCAAAGGGTGGAGGAAAACCGCAAAAAGGAGAAGGTTGCTTTCGAGTTTTGTGAGAAAAAGGTTCTAGAGCGAAACCTTGATATGAAGCTTGTGGATGTGGAGGTTTCCTTCGATTCGGGCAAAATGCTTTTCTACTTTACCTCCGATGGCAGGGTGGATTTCAGAGAGCTTGTTAAAGACCTCGCTTCTCAGTTCCACGCAAGAATAGAACTAAGGCAAATCGGTGTTCGTGATGAGGCAAAGATGCTGGGCGGCATTGGTATTTGCGGTCAGCCCTACTGCTGCAAGCGCTTTTTAGATGATTTTCATCCCGTTTCCATTAAAATGGCAAAGGAGCAGGGTCTTTCCCTTAATCCCACCAAAATTTCTGGCAGTTGCGGCAGACTTATGTGCTGTCTTAAGTATGAACAGAACGCTTATGAGTATCTTAACTCAATTTCCCCAAATGTTGGCGCAACCGTTAAAACAAGGGACGGTGTGGGCACCGTTGTTGATATTAACCTTTTAACGGGAAATATGCTGGTTAAATTTGAAAACAGTGAAATCCCCGCAAAATTCAACCGTGATGATGTTAAGGTGCTTTCCCGTGGCAAGCGCAAGCACGCTGAGACCGAAGAAACCCTTGATAAGGAATAAAAAACTCCTTCAGTCGCTATTTGTCGAAAAGCGAGGTTAAAAAATGAATATTACCGTTGAAAAAGCTAATGCGAAAGATGCCGAAGAAATTTTAGAATATTTAAAGCTGGTGGGCGGCGAAACCGACAATCTTACCTTTGGAAACGAAGGAATGCCTTTTACCGCACAGGAAGAGGCAGAATATATTAGCGGTATTGAAACCTCAAAAGATATTGTTATGCTTGTGGCAAAAAGCGATGGACAAATCGTGGGTCTTGCAAGTTTAAGCCGTTTGCCTCGCAGAATGAGCCATCGCGGAGATTTGGCGATATCGGTTATAAAAAGCCATTGGAACAAAGGTGTCGGTAGCGAGCTAATTAGAAGAGTAATTGATTTTGGTAGAAAAAATGCTTTTGAAATTATTGAATTGCAGGTGCGTTGTGATAACGGTGCTGCAATTCATATTTACGAAAAATTCGGATTCAAAAAAATAGCAATACATCCCGATTTTTTCAAAATAGAAAATGAATATATTGATTTTGACATTATGAGGTTGAAACTAAAATAAAAAGGCGGATAAACTCCGCCTTTTTATTTTGTTAAATTTTCCTTGAGCTTAATAAGCGCCGATTTTTCAATTCGGGAAACATAGGAGCGGGAAATTTTCAGCTTTGAGGCAATTTCTCTCTGGGTGTATTCCTTTGTGCCGCCAAGGCCGTAACGCATTGTTATTATTAGTTTTTCTCGGTTATCAAGGGTTTTCTTTATCACATCCCGAAGCTGCTCAAGCCGCAATTTAAGGTCAATTTCATCCAAAGTGTCGCTATCATCGGCAATGATGTCGATAAGGGTTAAACAGTTGCCGTCCTTGTCGGTGTCAATAGGGTCGGAAATAAGCACA
>JAFTPI010000086.1 GCA_017463345.1 Clostridia bacterium
CTCGTTAAACTGAAGAAGAGCACGAGCAATACCGTGACGGATTGCACCTGCCTGGCCGGTAACACCGCCGCCTGCTACACGGCAAACGATATCGAACTTGCCGAGAGTATCGGTGATGTTGAGGGGCTGGCGAACGATGAGCTTAAGGGTCTCAAGACCGAAATAATCATCAATGTCGCGGTCGTTAATTGTGATTTTACCAGTTCCGTTATAAACGCGAACGCGGGCGACAGAACTCTTTCTTCTGCCGGTACCGTAGAAATAAGGATTGCCTTCAAACATTGTTTCTGTCTCCCTTCATTAAAATTCAAGTGCTTCGGGCTTCTGAGCAGCATGCTTGTGCTCTGCACCCTTGTAAACACGAAGTCTGGTTAATGCGTTTCTGCCGATTGTTGTATCGGGAACCATTCCCTTAACAGCAAGCTCCATTGCCTTTTCAGGACGGGTGCTCATAAGAGTTGCATACTTAACCTCTTTAAGACCACCAACGAAGCCGGTGTGACGGCGATAGAATTTCTTTTCAAGTTTATTACCTGTGAGCACTGCCTTTTCAGCATTGATTACGATAACATGGTCACCGCAGTCAACATGAGGAGTGAACTCGGGCTTGCCTTTGCCGCGAAGCAAATCGGCAACCTTAACAGCAACACGGCCAAGGGGCTTGTTTGCTGCATCAACAATGTACCACTTGCGCTGTACATTTTCTGCTTTTGCCATAAAAGTAGACATACTTTTTCCTCCATTCATATTTTCGTGAGCTTACATATAATACCACAATAAAAATACCTTGTCAACACTTATTTTTCAAAATTTTAATTTAAAAAACAAATGCTCCGTTTTTCTCCGTTTTCCTCGTTTTTTCTCTTTTTTGCTCACTTGTCATTTTTAAATTTTCTTTACAGGATAATAGTGATTTGCGAAAAACTCAATATTTTTAAACTCATTTTGGAGTATTTCCTTTAAAGGCTCAACGGCAATATCCTCGGTTTCAAAATGCCCTGCATCAAAAAGGCAAATGCCCTTTTCATCGGCCTCTAAAAAAACCGAATGCTTAATATCGGCGGCAACCAGCGCATCGGCGCCGAAAATTCCGGCGTCACCTAAAAAGCCGCCACCTGCCCCGGAGCAAACCATAACCGTGTTTATTCGTTTTTTAGAATCGGTAAAGCGAACGGTTGTGTCAAGAGCGGTTTTAAGAATCCCGGCAAACTCATCAGCCGTAAGGTTATCAACCTTGCCTACATTTAAAATATAACCATCCTGCGCGGTATAACGTTCAACATTTTGAAGCCCGATTTTTTGGCACAAAACATCGTTAACGCCATTTACCCCTTGGTCAAAATTTGTGTGCATTGAGATAACCGAAATTTTGTTTTCAAGGAGTTTTCCTATTTTTTCATCCGCATCAATGCTTTTTATCGGCTCAAAAATCACGGGGTGGTGGGTGATAATAAGCTGGGCGCCTATTTTAATCGCCTCATCAATCGCCGCATTTGTGCAATCGAGCGCTACCAAAACCTTGGTAACGCTCCTGTTTTTATTGCCGATTAAAAGCCCCACATTGTCAAAATCGCAGGCGGTTGACACGGGAAATTTTTCATTTAAAAAATCAAAAATGCTTTTAATTCTCATCATTATTTCCTTATTTTTTTGTAAAAGAATCTTTAAGGGCAACGGTTCTATTGATAATCAAATTATCCTCGCTGCTGTCCTTATCAATGCAGAAATAACCCTGGCGCATAAACTGGAAGGTATCTCCTACCTTAGCATTCTTTAAATCTGCATCAATTTTGCAGTTTTCAAGAACGGTTAAGCTCTCAGGGTTAAGGTTATCGGCAAAGGAGGAAACGCCCTCCTCATCCGAGGGGTTTTCAACAACAAACAGCCTATCGTAAAGGCGAACGGTGGCTGTGGCGCAGTCCCTTGCGTTAACCCAGTGTAAAGTTCCCTTAACCTTTCTGCCATCGGGGGTTTCTCCTCCGCGGCTTTCGGGGTCATAGGTGCAGTGAACAACGGTTATGTTGCCCTTTTCGTCTGTTTCGTGGGAGGCATACTTAATATAATAAGCGCCCTTTAAGCGAACCTCTTTTGCGGGGCACAAGCGGAAATATTTTCCGGGAGGGTCCAGCATAAAGTCATCCTGCTCAATGAAAAGCTCATTTGAGAAGGTAACCTTTTTCTTACCAAGTTCAGGCTTATTGGGGTTAATGTCAACCTCAATTTCCTCGATTAAATCAGCGGGATAGTTATCAATAACAATTTTTAAGGGGCGCAGCACCGCCATAGCGCGGTCGGCCTCGATGTTCAGATAATCTCTAACACAGGATTCAAGTAAGGCATAGTCAATAACGCTGTGTGCCTTGGAAACGCCGATTTTTTCAACGAAGTTTCTAACAGCCTCGGCAGGGTAGCCCCTTCTTCTCATTCCGCAAAGGGTTGCCATTCTGGGGTCATCCCAGCCCGAAACCAAATTATCCTCAACCAGCTTTAAACACTTTCTTTTACTGGTTAAAGTATAGTTTACATTCATTCTTGCAAACTCAATCTGCCTTGGGGGCATAGGAATTTCCAGAGCCTGTAAAAACCAGTTATAAAGAGGTCTGTGGTTTTCAAATTCCAAAGAACAAAGAGAATGGGTTACACCCTCCTTAGCATCGGATAAGGGATGGGCGAAATCATACATAGGATAAACGCACCATTTATCCCCTGTTCTGTGGTGAGAAACCTTCATAATGCGATAAATAATGGGGTCGCGCATATTAAGGTTTGAGGAAGCCATATCAATTTTGGCTCTCAGTACCCTTGCGCCGTTTTCAAATTCGCCCTCGGTCATTCTGCGGAACAGGTCAAGGTTTTCCTCAATAGAACGATTTCTATAGGGGCTCTCCTTTCCTGCCTCGGTTAAGGTGCCTCTGTATTCCCTCATTTGCTCAGGTGTTAAATCGCAAACATAGGCAAGGCCCTTTTCAATAAGCTTTACGGCGCATTCATAAATAAAATCAAAATAGTCCGAAGCGAAATAGATATTATCGGGAGTAAAGCCCAGCCAGGCAATATCCTCGGTTATGGCATCAACATATTCCACATCTTCCTTTGTGGGGTTGGTGTCATCAAGGCGCAAATTGCACTTGCCGCCGTATTTTTCAGCGGTGCCAAAGTCAATGCAAATAGCCTTTGCGTGGCCGATATGAAGATAGCCGTTAGGCTCAGGGGGAAAACGGGTTTGAACATAAGGATAAACGCCGCTTTCCAAATCCTCATCAATAAAATCGTGAATAAAGTTAGAGGGCTTTAGCTCCTCGTTTTCTATGGTTTTAATCTCATCCATCTTAAAACTCCTAAATGTTTGCTATCATTTGGTCAATGCGCTTAAAGCACTCTGTTTTACCCAGCACCTGCATAATTGAGCAAAGGTCGGGTGTGTTGCGCCTGCCTGTTACGGCAATGCGGAGCACGGTGCTTAAATCTCCCGC
>JAFTPI010000087.1 GCA_017463345.1 Clostridia bacterium
ACCGCTAAAATGATATATACAAGCAGGAAAATTCCGCCGCCGTATTTCGCGGCAAGGTAAGGAAAGCGCCAAATATTGCCAAGGCCAACTGCGGAGCCTGCCGCCGCCAAAACAAAACCTAACTTTCCTGTGAATTGACTTCTTTTTTCGCTCATTTTAAAACTTCTCTCCCCGAAAGAACTAACTTTTAACATATTAACACACTTTTAATTTATTTACAACCGATTTCAAGGGTATAATTTGCAAATTTTGTTAAAAAATACATTCATAGGAGTGTTGTTATGATAGATAAAAAGGAATATTCTTCACTTGTTAAAAAAGCATCCCCCAATTCAAAGAAACTGAAAAACGGTTTTTTTGCTTTTGTTATCGGCGGTTTTGTTTGTGTTATAGGACAGCTTTTTAAGGAGCTGTATGAAGCCTTGGGATTTAGCGAGGATGTGGTTAAAATGGCGGTGCCTGCAACTCTGATTTTTATTGCGGCATTGCTTACGGGACTAAAGGTTTTTGATAACATCGCCAAATTTGCAGGCGCAGGCACACTAGTGCCCATAACCGGTTTTTCAAACGCTGTAACTGCCCCCGCCATTGAATTTAAACGAGAGGGGTTCATCCTAGGTGTAGGCGCAAACATCTTTAAAATCGCAGGGCCTGTTATTGCCTACGGCGTAGCAGCGAGTGTTATTTATGGGGTATTTTATTGGGTAACGACATTGTTTTAACGGCAAAGGCTTGACCCGATGGGTCAAGCCTTTGTATGTATCAAAAAGCATCTGCTTTCAAACCAGTTATATCTTCAATTACAGGAAGTTCATAGCAAGGGATATAAATTCCCCACAAGTCGTTATTGTGTTCAAATTCTAGTATATGGTAGCTTTTGCAAATAATACAACCATAGTTATCTTCACTTAACTTATATTGCTTGTATAGTCCTTTGTTAAATTCTTCGTCTTTATTCCATTCCATAATACGAATGGTTTTCTTAATAGATTTGATTGCTTTTATTGTGGATAACGGAATGGCATATTTTGCTTCCAAATTGGCCAAATACAGATTTTCTGAATCTGCGAAAATGTGAAAAATCGGGTTAATATAAGGTGCGATTTGTAAACCTTTTTCACACACCTTAATATTGTCGTCTTTAACTTTATAAAAGAAAGACAAAATATCAATTTCTTTTGAATCTTGAGGAACCTTCAAATCCGAAAGAACGGCTTCGCTGGTTTGATTCAAATTATTGAACACTTGAGAACTTTCTTCTGTTTCTAAAACGTTTTTTTCTTTTCGCACACTTATAATTTTAAGAAGTGCCCAAGCCACCAAACAAGCACCGCCAAGCCAAAAAAGCCAAGACGCGTTTTGATATGCTTCGCTGAGGGTGACGCTGTCTTCCCCGCCCAAAGCTTTTATTATGCCGATGGCAACAAGCGCTCCAACTGCTCCACATATCCAATGTCCAATTCGTATAGGAAGCGGCAGTTTGCTTTTTTCAATCGTTTCCTCAACATTTTCCGAAGATGATTCCAGAGATTGTGTTAGTGATAAATCCGGTCTTGCAACAACGAATTCTTCACCATTTATTTGTTCGTTTTTCTTGTTTGTTGTCAGGTCGATTCCTAAAAATGGTTTCATTGTTATCCCCCTCCTTTTCTATATTGTACCACACCGTCGATTTAATGTAAATATTTTTGCAAAATCACTGTGTCCTATATTGACAGCAGCAAAGGGTTATATAATGGGCGTCGGAGCGAAGCTCTTCACAATCGCCGGCCCCGTGATCGTCTACGGCACGGTGGCGAGCGTGGTGTATGGGATTGTTTATTGGGTTACAACATTATTTTAAAAGGAAGGTCGCCGATGGAACTCGGCGACCTTCCAAAGTTTTATTCTTCAAAATCAAACAATTCAATCGAATATTTTCCACTTTTATCATATACTACACCATCATCATCCCAATATACATATCCCCATAAACCGTAGTATATATTTTCTCCATCGGTGTAATATCCATCGTGTGTTTCGTGAGGTTTCAGCGTTTTGTTCTTATCATAATAGAAAAAGCCTTCTTGGTCTAAATAGCAATTATCACCATCGTATGCTTTTCCGTTTTGATCAATGTAATCTCCAACAACAAACCAAGCGGGTTTGTATGTGTAAATGTTTCCTTCTTTGTCATATAGCGGAACTTCCATATAATCAAAGTATTCGTTGCCGTGAACATCATAAGCGGCAGCAAGGGGTTCGTTGTCTGCGTAACTTTTTATAAAACCTAACCCCATACTTATTGCTGAAACAATCGATAATATCGCTGCGACAACGATCAATATTATCGATATGGTTAGTAAAATTTTACTTGATTTCGGTGATTTTATATCAGAGATAGAGGGATCTACTTTTTTTGCAATCCATCTTCTGTAAATTTCATATACGATTCTTGTAAAGATAGGGGAAACAATAATGAAAAAAAGCCAGTAAATTTTATGTTTGTCGTTTCGAATTTTCAAAATTTTGTATGTAGAAACAACCATAAAAATTGTTGCTATAAATCTCAAAATCGGGACAACAATTAAATAACCAGTGCCGCCCGTAAGAAATAACCCTTGAGAAATATTATCAAACATTATAAGACCTCATTTCACTAATGATATAATATTATACCACACCGCTGTTTTAATGTAAATATTTTCAAAAACTAATGGGTCCTACTTGACCACAAGCAGAGGGCTTCATCCTAGGCGTTGGCGCAAATATCTTTAAAATCGCAGGGCCTGTTATTGCCTACGGCATTGCGGCGAGTGTTATTTATGGGGTTGTTTATTGGATAACGATTTTATTCTAACAAAAGAAGGCTTGACCAATTTGATCAAGCCTTTTTTGTTAGAAGCCTTTGCTTTTTAGATCGCTTACTAAATTCACATAAAATTCTCTGACGTCAAAACCGCGGAAATTCTGTCTGTTTAAGTCAATCATATCGCCGTGAGAAATACCTCGTTTTTCGGTTGACCTTAAAAGAATGTAATTTTCTCCCCACTTAAACGATGTTTCGTCTACAAGACCGTCATTTTCGCCGCTAAAATATTTAACCAAATGGTATGAAAGATTTAGAGGAAATTTACCGCTTGTAGCTTTTGTTAGTATGGAACCGACACTTTGACAATAAACATCTTTCGGTGTTGACAATTCAATGTTTAGCTTCTTGCAATAGTTGTTGGTTAAATCGTTAACCGCAGCGAGAAAATCAGGATTTGGCTCGCCAAATTTTCTAAGTGTTGAATTATAGGTGTCTGCCACCTTATTTTTTGCCGTTGACGGTATTTTATTTAAGAGATAATCAGCGAACAAGCACCCATTGTGCGGGGTGTTTATTGTAGTGAGAGAAGCTATCTTATCGCTGATACCAAGCTTTGAAATTGCATAACGGCAGTCAAGACCGCCTTTGGAATGAGCGATTATATTTAGCTTTTCCGCGCCTGTTTCGGCAAGTATTTCTGCAATACGCGATTTCAATTCGTCGGCACTTTCAGCGACCGATGAAGCAGAGTGGTGGTTGCCATAAAATATTTTTGCACCGTTTGTTTCCAATTCGGCGGGTATTCTTCCCCAGTAGTTGAAATATTTTGTATCACGGAAAAAGACACCGTGAACTAATAGAATAGGATATTTTGTGGAACAAATTTTCAAATCATGCCGTTGCTTGTTGATTTTTTCCTTTTTTGATTCGGCCAAACATTCTGTAATAGTGGTTTTAATTATAAAAAACAGAGCAACTAAATTTACTATTGGTATCATACCGCAAATAATTCCGATAACCCTTGTTTTAATACCTAACTGTGTTGACGTTAGATATACACATATAATTCCGTTCCAAAAAATAACGAAATTAACACAAATGCAGAATATCAGGCTCCAGACAAATAACATATAATTATCTGGAATAGTTTTTATCGCTATAATAATTTGATAAATTATGGATACGATTACAGATATGTAAAATGAAACTAACAGCACTGTGCCGTGGCAGCAGATTTTAAGAGATTTTCTTTTGGTTTTTAATACTACACAACCTGCCAAAATATTTATACAGAGAAAAATCGATATTAAAAAGAAAAGGCTTTGCGGCACCTGCTGAATAAAAACGTAGCTATTAGCAATAAAACTAATTGCGACTGCATACAAAACAAAAGCAAAGACAAACATTTTCCCACCTCATTTTATTTAATTATATCACGCTGCCGATTCAATGTAAATATTTTTGCAAATGGTGTGTCCTATATTGACGGCAGCAGAGGGGTTTGTTTTAGGTGTGGGTGCAAACATCTTTAAAATCGCAGTACCTGTTATTGCCTACGGCGTAGCAGCGAGTGTTATTTATGGGGTAATTTATTGGATAACGACATTATTTTAATGCAAAAGGCTTGACCAATCGGTCAAGCCTTTTGTTAATTAATTTTCAAAAAACTCATTTTCAACGGTGGCACATAGATAATGATACACCGGCAAATGCAGTTCTTGCACCTTGAATGTTTCGCTTTCGGGAACACAAATGCAAACATCGGCAATGGCAGACAGTTTTCCGCCGTTTTTACCGGTCATTCCAATTACAAAAATACCTTGTGCTTTAGCAATTTTAGCAGCAGCGCAAACATTCTTTGAATTTCCCGAAGTGCTTAAACATATCAGCACATCACTAACATTTCCTAAGCCTAACACTGCTTGAGCATACATAAATTCAGGGTTAACATCATTACAAAATGCGGTGTTAAGCGCCGTGAGGGAACACAATGAAACTGCAGGCAGACCTTCTTGCAAACTGTTTAAAATGTCGTCATCCAAATCAGGAAAATGTGTTTTCATTTTTTCCTTTTTTGTTGTTGATAACGGTCTTTTTTTAAGAAAGCCCTTCATAAGTTCTCCAACAATATGGTCAGCATCGGCACAACTGCCCCCATTTCCACAGGTGAGCACCTTGTTATTTGACTCATAACAGGTAATTAGTGTTTGTGCGGCAAGTTTGATTTCCTGCTCACAAACTGTTAAAGAAGGATATCGTTCCAATAATTCTTTCATCATAATTCACCTCAAATTATTGCAGTGGCAATGGCTGCATAATCTCCGATTTGCTCGCCCAACTCTGCGGCTACAACACGACAAACATCGCTGGAAGCAGAGAGCGCTTCTTTCTTAATTGCTAATTGTGTGCTTGGCCAAAGCAGGTTATGAGACCTGCCAAAGATACTGCCAATTACGATTGTTTCAGGATTTAATATGTCTATTAAAATTGACAATCCCCTTCCTAAATATTCGCCGCAAATTCGATACACCTCTAATGCAGTTTCATCTCCGGCATCGGCGGCATCAGCAATCGTTTTGGCAGATACATCCTTTAAGGTCATTTCTTTTTGAAAATAAAGAGGGTAGCTTCCACCTTGAACTTTTTCCAAAGCCATTGAATATCCAAGCTGGGCGATACCGCCACCACTGCAAAAGCCTTCAAAAGAACCTTGTTTTCCATAACCAATGGGACCGAATTTTTCAAGGCGGACGTGTCCCACTTCGCCGGCGTTATCGTTAGTGCCGCAATATAGCTTGCCATTTAAAATCAGTCCTGCGCCAAGACCGGTGCCAAAGGTGAGAAATGCCATATTTCGGCATCCTTTACCTGCACCGAATTTCCACTCTGCAACCGCACAGGCGTTGGCATCGTTTTGTAATTTAACGGTGGTTTTGTAATGCCGTTCAATTTGCTCTACAATAGGAACATTGTCCCAACCGGGAAGATTGGGCGGGCCAAGAATGACACCTTTTTCGGAATTAAGCGGTCCACCGCAAGATATACCAATAGCATCAGGTTTTTGTACCAAAATAGTGTCGGCTAAACTAATCAGCCTATCAATCATTTCTTTTGGTGAAACCGAAAGGTCGGTGGGACATTTTTCTTTTTTAAGCAGAGAAATGTTCTCACCATCCCATTGGGCGGTTATTACCGCACATTTTGTTCCGCCAATATCAAAACCTAAAATATACATATTAAGCCTCCGTATATTCAGTCAACAGCACCTTTTGCCAAGAACCAGAGCCATCTTTTAAGTACCAAGTTTGCACACACCAAGGTGAAATGCTAGCTTTGAGTTCGCAGGGTAAAACACAACCGCTTGCTGTGAATTCGGTTTCTTTTCCTTCGGTTTCATAGATTCGCAAAATGGTGCCGGTGTTATCCTCGCTACGTTTTACAGCGCTGACAATAATATTAGAAGCGCTCGCCGACAAACCTGCAAGCATATCGTTATTCAAATGACCCTCGTGCCAAGTGTCCAAAATGTTGGTAAGTCCTTTATTGAGCACCTTGCCTGCCTCGATAATCTCTGCCCAATTGTCTCCCGTTGGCATAAGTTCATAGCAAAACTCGGTTACACCTTGGGCGGTATATTCGCTTTCGGATGTTCTTTCACGGCCGTGGTCACCGAAAATCGGGCTGCGAACAACCGTTTGATAGAGAGTGCTGCCCTTCACACTTGAACTGTAGGTGTTATTGTTAAGTAAAGCAAATCCACCATTTGTTCCTTTAACGGCAGTCCAGTTGATTCCAGGCTCCTCTTCACCATCACTGGGGCGCTTAATAACGCCAAAGGGAATTTCATAATAAGCCTCGGGTGACTCCACATTCATCGGCCAGGAAATTTTAAGCATTTTATTCTTTTCGTGCCAATCCACCTTGGCAGAAACGGTCAGTCGGTTACTGCCCTTTTCCAGAGAGAAACGCTGGGTGAGAACAGAATTGTTATAGCGGCTGACCACTTTAATGGTAGAACGGACGGGGCCGTTTTCCAAAATGGTAATATCGGCATCAGAAAAACGAGCCATTTCATCGTTAAAGAAATTCTTACCGTGGCTCCAGGTGTCGTGGTAAAACTCATCAATAACAACCGGCACAGCTGCCCTTGAGCTGATAAGTTCTTTGTTTGTCTTTTTGTCAACAAAGGAAATGATATAACCGCTGTAACTTTCAAATTGAATGCGATAAAACTCATTTTCCAACACAGGACCTTGAGGGCCGTGTGAATTGAGTTCACCCTCTTGAGGACGAACACAAACTTCGCTTTCGAAGGAGGGTGCCTCCTCGGTTTTGCTTAAATAATAAACCTTGTAACCAAGGGGCGGCACTGTGGCCTCAAACAATGTGTCGGGGCGAGCATAACACTCATGTGATGAAGAAAGTATGTTCTGACAAGGCAGGATAGTGCCATCAGCTTCACAAACTCGGTTAAAATCACCATTTACACGCACGGTGCGTTTGACAGTAAATCCGTGAGGATTAAACACCGTTAAAGGTTGTCCCAAACTGCGGTCACTTGTATCAATGTTCCAAGAAACAGTTTGCAGAGCATTGTTTTCCTCGGCAGCAGCGGTATATTTAGCCATTCCTAACATATCCACAGTATCATCGTGTGCTTCTTTAATGCAACAACCATCCATTGAATCGTGGAAATGGCACATACAAACCGTATCCCAGGCTTTGCGGAACACATTGTTTTTAGGAGCCTTGCCGCAAAGTGCAGAAGACAGCATTCCATAATTTTCGGCAGCAACAAGGTCAACCTCGGCGCGGCGAATTCCGTTTTTTACGCGAGGTTCGGCGGCATAACAGCCGCTGGCGTGGTGTTGCAGGTCGCCGATGTATTGCGGAATCTTCGGAGTGCTGCGGTTAATATGTTCAAAAAAGTCCTGCAGGTCAGAATAAATCATCTTCGTGTCAGGATTTGCCTTCTCATATTCCGCTAAAAGTTCCAAATGGCGTATGGTCGGTCCACCGCCGTGATTTCCAACGCCGTAAAAAATCGGCAAAAAGTTCAAATTAGTTTTTGTTTTTTCTTCCAAATATTTTACACGGTTTTCAAGGTCTTCTAAAGTTTCAAAACAAGCGCAATAAGGGTCAAGAATACGGTATGTCGTAACAGCAGCGCCACTTGGTGCTATCCAATTAAACACATCGCTGTCCATATCTTTTTCTTCAGGTGACGGACGCATAAAAATATATGAATCCATACCGCTTTCTTTTAAAATCATAGGTAAAGTGGCACAATGGCCGAAACTGTCTACACAATAGCCAACTTTAGCCGTAACACCAAAGGTATCTTTAAAATAGCGTTGGGCATAAAGCGACTGACGCGCAAAGGCTTCACCCGAAGGCAAATTGCAATCGGGCTGTACCTGCCAACCGCCAACAATAATAAATCTCTTTTCTTTTATTCTCTGACTAATTTCATCAATCATCTCTGGTGAAAATTCCTCAAGCCACTTAAAATGTGAAGCCGATGAACAAACAAAACGAAAGTTTGGGAACTCTTTCATTCTGTCCAGTGCAGAGCGTATGGTTGCCTTGACTTCCATGCTGCCCTCCTGCCAACGCCATTGCCACATAAGGTCAAGGTGCGCATTTCCGACTAAATACAGGGTGTTTCTTTTCATAAATAACGCCTCCGTTTTGTTTATAACTAAAGTATACAAAATATGATAGTTTGTTTCAATGTAATTAACCAAGAAATTATTGTCTTTTTTTACGATTTGTGGTAAAATACAAAAAACAAAATACGGAGGGCAAAGGTGTGAAAAGGCTTTCAAAAGATATTGAAATCGGCGAGAAAAGGTTATCCTTGTCAAAAAAAAGAATCAAAGGATACTATGTCCCCCATTTTCACGAGTTTTTTGAGATTGAATATGTTGTTCATGGTGTTGGAGAATACTATGTAAACGGTGAAACTTTTAACTGTTCCGATGGTATGTTATTTTTTATGACTCCATTGGACCATCACAGCGTTTTAACTGAGGGCGCCGATGTTTTTAACATTATGTTTTCCGACGAGCTGGTTCCCTTCCAGCAATTAAAGCCGTTTTTGCAGTATGCCGCACCAAAATCGTTTCTAATAGATACAAAAAACAGGCCTTTTCTTGAACACCTTTTTGGGGAACTCGTTGAACATAAAAATGATGCGCAGTATTGCGCTGCATTGATGAGCTGTTTGCTGCTTAAATTGATGCGGTTGCTTCCAGGGACAAAAAACGCTCAACTAAACAATGCCGCATCCAAAATCCATTTTTATATTTATAACCATTTTCAAGAAAAACTAACCTTAAACGAGGTGGCTGCTTATGCGGGGCTAACGCCAAACTATGCCTCCGCCTTGTTTAAAAAGGAAATGAAAATCGGATTTAAAGCATATCTTAATTCCTTGCGGCTGGAATATGCCAAAAAGCTCTTGCTTTACACGGAACTGACTATCAAACAAATTTGTGAAGAAAGCGGATTTGAGGATGAGCCCAATTTTTTCAAAAGGTTTAAAGCCTATCACGGCACCACTCCAACACAACTTCGCAAACAAAAGATGACCAGCAAAGAATAAACATAATTATAGGATTGTTTGCTGGATAATGCAGATTTTATGACAAATAATAAAAACATAAAACAAACACGGAGTGGTTATATGGATAATAAAACCAAGTCGGCAAACAACAATGAAATCGGTAATGCTGAAACCGCCTTTGAGCTTGTTAATAAATACGGCACCTATGAAATTCAGCCCACTGCCGACACCGAAAACCCTTTTCCAAAAATTGCGCAGGGTCTGCCGAAAAAGAAAAACCGACACAAAAAATAAAGAGCAAGTCTTAATTAAGACTTGCTCTTTTGCTTTGCTTCAATTCTATCAAAATTGTGCATCCAATCGGCTTTAAAGAAATAAATTAAGAAAATTATTGAGCTTATGCTCCAGGTGATAGGATAGGCCCAGGAAACGGTTGTGATTTCGGGGATAAATTTAACTGCCACCGAAATGTAAGTTACCCTAAACACGCACCAAACAGCAAGCATTGTTGCCATTGGAACGGTGGCTTTGCCGGCGCCTCGCAAAACGCCTGCAATACAGTGGGAAAAGGCAAGAAGGCAATAAAAAAGGCAGATTGTTCGCATATGTCTTACACCGAAGTTAAGCGCCTCGGGGGAATTGCCGAAAAAGCTGATAAGCTGGGGCGCAAATAGATAGGACAGCACACCGATAACCTCCGCCACCAAGCAGCTGCAAACGGTGCCAAAAGCAACACCCTTTTTAACCCGCTCGTATTTTTTAGCGCCAAGGTTTTGGCCGACAAAGGTGGATAGAGCCTGTGTAAAGCAGGTAACAGGCAAAAAGGCAAAGCCTTCCAGTTTTGAATAGGAGCCGCAGCCTGCCATTGCCGCCTTGCCAAAGCTATTAATGTTGGTTTGCACAAACACATTAGCAATGGCGATAACGCTGTTTTGAATGCCCGAGGGAACGCCGAATCTGATAATTTCCAAAAGGCTTTTTTTATGAAATCGTATCTTATTAACGAATACCTTGTAGGTATCATTAACGCGAATTAAATGGATAAAGCAAAGTAAAGCGCTAACCCCTTGGGAAATTGTTGTAGCAATGGCGGCAGAGCCAACACCTAAACGGAACACTCCAACAAACAGTAGGTCAAGTACAACATTTATAGCGGTTGAAATCATAAGATAATAAAGCGGGTGCCTGCTATCCCCCACCGCGTGGAGAATGCCAACGAAAATATTATACATTACGACAAAAATAGCCCCCGCAAAATACCAACGGAAATAACTGATTGATTCGGGCAAAACGATGGCGGGAGTTTGCATCCATTTTAAAACAGTCGGGGTAAATCCAACACCCAAAATGGTTAGAAAAACACCTGTTACAAGGCCAAAGGCAATGGCTGTGTGAATTGCCTTTTCCATTTTATCAAACTGTTTTGCGCCGAAATATTTGGCAATAACAACACCCGCTCCCATCGAAAGGCCGTTAAAGAAGCTGACCATCATAAAAATCAGACTTCCCGATGAGCCAACGGCGGCCAGCGCATTATCGCCTATAAAATTACCAACACACCAGGAGTCAAAGGCATTATAAAACTGCTGAAAAACATTGCCGAGAAAAACAGGCAGGGCGAAAAGCAGCATTGATTTCCAGATTTTGCCCTCGGTTAATGAATTTTTAGCGTTTTCCAAGCCCTCACCCCCTTAATAATGTGGTAAATACATTATATTCCTTAAAACTTAATTTACTTTGCGTTTTTTAAAATAGTATTTTATAAAAATTAAAAGTGCTGTGCCTAAAAGTGGGAAAATCATTGCCACAAGCATTCCCGTTTTCATACCTATCTGTTCTGCTGTGAGATTTAAGGTTTGACCAAGGGAAGCTGCCCAACCACTAATGCTAACCTTATCCACCACAATACCCATAAGCTGAGGCGCAACCGATGCGCCGAAATCGCCGCCTGCCGCCATAAGGGCATAAGCCGTAACTCCCACACCGGGTATTTTTTCCTCCATTAAAATAAGGGTTCCCGGCCAAAGCATTGAGGTTGCAAGACCTGTTAAAACGCAGGCGATAAGCGAAGCGACAGGATTTGAAGAAAGACCTGCAACTAAATAGCAAAGGGTAGCTCCCGCCATTCCAATGAGCAAAACGGTAGAGATATTTCCGCCAAATTTAGCATACACACTTCGGCAAATGGCAAGCAAAATGGCAAAAACCATAAACCCGAGAATGTCGCCTAATGTTTTTGAGATGTGTAAAGCGTTTTCAGCAAAGCCGGAAATCCAGTTGGTCATTGTGTTTTCGGCGGCGCTGCCAAGGAAAATACAAAGGACACATAGAGAGATAGCAAAGCCTGTTCCCTTCCCCTTTTCACCGTTATCACTTGAAGAAATGTTCATTTCAGGAAGTGGTGAAACGGAGAACAACACACAAGAGCCAATAGGGAGCGCAGCAAAGAAAAGGGTTAAATACATCCAGTTTTCATTGCCGAAAATTTTAAGAAAAGCGGTGCTTATAATAACAACGCTGACAACGCCATAGCCATAAAGGGAATGGAGCCTGCTCATATCCTTTTCTGGGGTTTTTGATGGAATTGCCGCAACTAGTGGGCTTAAAAGCACCTCGCCAAGACCCGATGCCACCGAAAAGATAACGGTGCCCAAAAGAAGACCTACATAGGCAAATTGAGGCACAAATGTGGGGACAAGGGCATAAATCGCCATACCAAGCGCTGAAATAAGAGGCATTATTCTGATAACTTTATGGATGTTAAAACGCTTGGAAAAAAATGTGAAAACAAGGTCAATAAAAAGCTGTGTGCAG
>JAFTPI010000088.1 GCA_017463345.1 Clostridia bacterium
CCT
Source organism: Clostridia bacterium (assembly GCA_017463345.1). Taxonomy (GTDB): domain Bacteria; phylum Bacillota; class Clostridia; order Oscillospirales; family Acutalibacteraceae; genus SIG587. Next base: position 4 of record JAFTPI010000088.1, read on the forward strand.
ACCTCCTCCTGCACCGAGAAAACGGCGGTAAAATCATACTCCGCCTCGCTTTTAATAAGGTCAATTAAAACGGCACAGCCTGCCCTGTCATCAATAGCGCGGGCGAGAAGATTGTCCCCTGTTTTTACAAAATCGGCATCAAACACGCCAACCTCGCCAAGGCTTACAAGGCTTAATGCATCCTCTTTTGTTTTGGCGCCAATGTCAATGTAAAGGTCATCGGTTTTAGGGAATTTTTTGGCGGCGGCTTTATCGGTTAAATGGACAGGCTTTGTGCCAACAACGCCGTGAACGCCGTTTAAGAGGGTAACGCGGCGGGCAGCCACAACGGCCTCCTCGATACCGCCGATGGTATCAAAACGCAAAAAGCCGTCACCATCCGCACTTGTTATAATAAAGCCGACCTCATCCATATGGGCATCAACCATAATTTTTTTATTCGGTGTCTTTTTTCCCTTTTTCTCGGCAATAAGGTTGCCTAAATTATCCACACGATAGGTGCAAAAATCCTTGATTTCGCCGATTATATATTCTCTTACTGTATCTTCATTTCCCGAAGGTCCGTAGAGTGCACAGAGGTCTTTAAGCGTTTTAAGCATTTAAAGCACCTCCCGATAAAATATATTTTTCCAAAAGGTCGCAAATAGATTTAATATCCTTTAAATCAACAACCTCGCAGGGTGTGTGCATATTGCGCTGTGGAATAGAAACAAGCCCGCAGGGAATGCCGCTTTTTGTCAGCGTTATGGCATCGGAGTCGGTGCCTGTGGTGCCGCCCATAACCTCAATTTGGTAGGGTAGTTCGTTTTCATCTGCAATATTTTTAAGCCTATTTGTGATTTCCCTGTTTAAAATTGGGGAAACGCCGATAAGCGCGCCCTTTGAAAGCTGACCGTACTTTTCCTTTGACACATCGGGAGCCGATGCAAAGCTTACATCAATGGCGATAGCCTCATTTGGCTCCAGCGCAAAGGTTGCGGTTTTAGAGCCGCGCATTCCAAGCTCCTCGCCATCGGCAAAAAGCAGGGTTACGTTTACAGGCAGTTTTTTATTCCCAATCCGCTGCGCTAATTCAAGAAGAATGGCGCAGGCGGCACGGTCATCAAGGGATTTTGCGGCAACGCGGTCGTTTGCAAGAAGAACCGTTTCGGCCGCGAAGGTAACATAGTCCCCTTCTCTTATAACCTCCTTTGCCCTGCTGCCCAGCAGCGTGTCAATGTACATATCGGAAATATCGCTACACTCATCTTCCCCCTTTGAAAGGTGGGGCGGAGTGCTGCAAAATGTGCCAAAAACGGGCTCCTTGCCCCAAATTTTAACCCTTGCGGCGGGCAAAATTCTGGGGTCAATGCCACCCGCGGCGTTAACCTGCACAAAGCCATCATCGGTAACATTTGTTACAATCATCGCGATTTCATCAATGTGGGCCTCCAGCATAAGGGTGTAATCGGTTTGGCCCTTAAAGGTTGCGGCAAAGGAAAGGCCTGCAAGGTCCTTTATTTCGGCATTTTGGGGAATTTGGCTTTTGGCATAGTCTGCCGCCTCGCTTATAGTTCCCACAGCCGATTTATCACAAAGATTTTTAATAAGAGAATAAATTTTATTCAAGGTTTTCTACCAGCCTTTTAAAGTGATTTCCCCTGGCGGTAAAGTTGGGGAAGGCATCAAAGGAAGCGCAGGCAGGAGAAAGGGTTACAACGTCTCCGGCTTCGGCCCTTTGCCTTGCTACCTTTACAGCCTCATCAATATTTTTAACCCTTACTATTTCGGGGCTGCCCTTATAATTTTCGTTTGTTTTAATTGCAGTTTCAATTTTTTCTGCAGTGGGACCCGAAAGAAGAAGTAATTTTACCTTGTCAATAACATAGGGCGCCATTGGCTCAAAGGGGATCTTTTTATCATAGCCGCCTGCAATGAGCACAACATTGCCCTCAAATGCCTTAAGGCCTGCAATGGTCCTTGTTGGGGAGGAGGCAATAGAGTCATTATAATACTTAACGCCATCAAGTTCCCTTACAAATTCAATACGGTGCTCAACGCCTGTGAATTCCTTAGCAACCTGGCGAATGTTAGAAATGCTTACATATCCCCAAACGGCAGAAATTGCCGATAGATAGTTTGCAACATTGTGGTCGCCTAAAATGGTAATGTCATTTTTATGCATAACAGGGGCATCAATACCGCGGTATGCCATGTGAAGCATTCCGTTTTCGTCAAGCCAAGCGCCGTTTTTAATGGGGCGCTCCATACTAAAGCCTAAAGACTGACCGCGAACATTAGCCTTAAAGCCTGCAGTTATTTCGTTATCATAGTTTAAAACGGTTCGGGAGAATGCGTTTTGGTGCATTAAAATGTTGCGCTTTGCCTCAACATATTCATCCATATCCTTGTGAACATCAAGGTGGTTGGGAGCAACATTTGTTACAACGGCAACATCGGGGCTTTTCCTCATTGAAATAAGCTGGAAGGAGGAAAGCTCAACAACAACAAAATCATCGGCAGTAATATTTTCAATTTCAGGAAGCAGGGGGTTTCCAATATTGCCGCCCATATATACCCTTTTGCCCTGTGCCTCAAGCATTTTTGCAATGAGGGTGGTTGTGGTGGTCTTACCATCAGAGCCGGTTATGGCGAAAATGGTTGCGGGGCAAAGGTCGAAAAAGACCTCCATTTCGCTTGTTACCGCAATGCCGCGCTTTCTTGCCGCCTCAAGCTCAGGCAGGTTAAAGCTCATTCCGGGGGTGCGGAAAATAATGTCAACCTCTAAATCCTTTAAATAGGTTTCCCCAAGGCGAAGCTCAGCACCTGCCTTTTCAAGAGTCTCAGCCATAGGGCCAATCTGCTCCCTTGTTCTCCTATCGCAGGCAAAAACGCGGGCACCCTTTTCGAGAAAACTCAAAATTAGGGGGGTGTTGCTAACACCTATGCCGCACATTGCGATTTTTTTGTCCTTAAGCTTTGCAAAAAACTGTTTGCAATCCATTAAAAAACGCCTCCTAAAACAGGTCATAATTTTCCAATTATATTATATTTATTATACTTAATAGTAGTGAAAATATCAATAGTTGTTTATTTTTTAGGTGGTTTGTGTTAAAATTATAAAAAAAGCAGGAGAAAATATTTTATGCGCATTATTTTAGCATCGAAAAGCCCACGCCGAAAAGAAATTTTAGAAAATTTAGGGCTCACCTTCGAAATTATAACCTCAAACGAGGAGGAGAAAACAGCCGAAACCGAGGCAGATAAAATCGCTATGGCGCTCTCCGAAATAAAAGCCAAAAGCGTGGCAAAAGCAGTAAATGATAAATCGGCTCTCATTATCGGCTGTGATACCATTGTTGTAAAAAAGGATAAAATTCTCGGCAAGCCCAAAACAAAAAGCGAGGCTGAGGAAATGCTAACCCTTTTATCGGATACCGAGCACACCGTTATAAGCGGGCTGACCCTTGTTTTAGGGGATAAGGTTCTTTCAAGGTGTGAAAAAACACAGGTGTTTTTTGATAAAATAGGAAAGAGCGAAATGGAAAGCTATATCGCCTCAAATGACCCCTTTGACAAGGCAGGGGGCTACGGCATTCAGGGGCCTGCCTCCCGCTTTATTAAAGGCATTAACGGCTGCTACTTTAATGTTGTAGGCTTCCCCACCCATTTGTTTTATAAGATGATAAAAGAGCTTAAAATTGAGCTTTAAAGCAAAAGGAGTGAAAGGTGTGGACAAACTAAACGGTTTTATTAAATTCTTGAGCCGAAAATATAGGCTGTGCGGGCTTAATGTATTAAAATTTCTTTACACCCACGGCCTTTTTATCGCTATGCTTGCAGCCACCGCCCTTACACTTTTTGCCAAGCTCAGCGTGGCGATGTATCCCACACAGGATGTGGTGGGCTATGTTTTAGAATGGATGAAG
>JAFTPI010000089.1 GCA_017463345.1 Clostridia bacterium
AAGTTTTAGATTATATTCTTTTAAAACCTCACATATAACCGAAAACAAAACAACAAAAGCACAAATGTTAATAATGCTGTGGGTTGCATCAGACACTGAACTAACAAAAGTATCACCCAAATTTTGCGGGCTATCTTTTTCGGCAATTTTTGTGTTTGTTATTTTTGACCTTAAGAAAACAGCAAATATTATTGATGTTAAAACATGTGATAAAAGCAGAACATATCCTAAATTTTTTGATAAAAAAACTTTTTCACCTACAGCCAGCACAACAAACGCAGGACCGGCATTTACACAGTAGCAAAGTATGGTGTTAGCTGTGCTTTCATCAATTTCCTTATTCTTAACCGAATTATCTATGAGCTTTGCACCAATAGGGTAACCCGAAAAAAGTGAAATTAAAAAGATAAAAAATAAATTACCGCCAAGTCCAAATGCAAATTTTGAAAAAGGTGTTATAAGTTTATTTAAGGATGACAGACAGTTAGATGAAACCAAGAAAATTCCAATAACCGAAAATATAAAAAGTGAAGGTATAATTATTTCTGCGCAAACGACAAGACCTTTAAATGCCCCTAAATTAACGCTTTTTGAATTTATAAATAAAAGTATGAGCATTACTGCTAAAAGGGTGCAAAGTGTTAAATTTTTAATTTTTTGCCACAAATAAACACCCCCTCATAATTATATTTATATGCCTTAACGAATTATTGTAGAAAAGAAAACATACTTTTTAATATAATTAAATTTTGGGTGATTATGTGGCTAAAAAAATAAAACTACCAAAGCAAAAATCAAAGGAAAAACTTCATTTTTTCGATTATAACGATACACCGTCTTTGGGTGAGGTTAAATCAGCACATATTGAACTTTTTTCAAACCAAAGGGCGCTGGTGGAGAGATGCAAAGGTGTCTTTGAATATAACGATACTTTGATTAAGTTAAATCTCGGTGGGAAAAGTGGAATTTTTATCGGTAAAAATCTTAAAATTACATCACTTGAAGGCAAAAATTTGGTTATAACCGGAGAAATTGAAACCATTAATTTTTTAGACTGATTCAAAACGGTGAAATTTATGTTTTTTATATATCTATTCAGGTACCTTAAAGGATATTTGCGCGTTCATTTCAGTGGAGATTTCAGCGAACGAATTCTTAACCTTTCTGCAAGAAACTCGGCAACGCTTTGGGAAATTGAAAAGGGTGGCAGTGGAGCAATTCTTGCAAATATTTCTGTTAAGGATTTTAGAAAAATAAGAACAATCAGAGCTAAAAGCGGAGTGAGGGTTAAGATAATTAAAAAAATCGGTGCACCGTTTATAATTAAAAAATATTCAAAACGCATTGGTTTTGCCCTGGGTATTATTACTTTCTTTGTCATAATAAATTTTTTAAGCGGTTATGTTTGGAAAATTGAGGTTTCCGGAAACGAAAGGGTGAATGAAACCCTTATTTTAAATGCCTGCAGTGAACTTGGAATTAACGAAGGCACCAAAATTAAAAACATTGACACAAACAAAGCAAAAGAACAGCTTTTAATAAAACTTAACGGTCTTGCCTGGGCTTCATTTAACATTGAAGGCTGCCGCCTAACCGTTGAGGTCAGCGAAATTAAGAACAACACTCAAAACGAAAGCGAGCCCTCAAATCTTTTAGCAAAGGTTGACGGTGTAATTCGGCATATAAATGTTAAATCGGGGAACTGCCTTGTTAAGGTAGGGGATGCGGTCGTTAAAGATGATATGCTTGTAAGCGGAACCATTGAGCTTGCAGAATCAGGAATAATCAGCAAAGTGAAATCTAAGGGCGAAATTATTGCCGAAACCGAAAGAATTTTCACGGTTAAGGTTCCAAAAAAACAAATAAAAACGGTGACAAGTGAAAAGCAAATAACAAAGCGGGTACTTTCCTTTTTTTCGGTTAAAATACCTCTTTATTTAGGCGAAACAAAAAAGCCTTTTATTTGTAAAACCGAACTTAAGGAATTAAAATTGTTTAATGAAAAAATCCCAATTTCAATAACAAAAAAGATTTTTTATCCCACAAAAGAGGTTGAGATTAACCTTAGTGATGATGAAGCAAAAGAAATTGCTATCCAAAAAATAAACGCTGCATTAAAAAACGGAAATTTTAAAGATTTTAGCCTTATAAAAGAAGGTTTAAAAAGTACAAAGGATGAGTTTATCCTAACTCAAACCTTTAAATGTGAGGAAAATATTGTTTATGAGGAAAAAATTGAAGAAAATATTTTGCAATAACAAACAATTATGTTATAATAAATTATATATAACCTTTTGGGAGTTGAAATTTTGAAGGAACGCCAAATTACCCTTGAAAACACAAGCCAGGCCTTTTCGCTTTTTGGCAGCTTTGATGCTAACATTAACATCTTGGAAGAGGCTTTTTCGGTTACGGTGACCCAGCACGGAAATGTTATAAAAATTAACGGCAGCGATGGTAACACAAAAAAGTGTGAGCGGGCAATAACACAGCTTCTTAATATGATTTCACGCGGTGAAACGGTAACAGAGCAAACTATTGATTATGTTGTTTCTCTTGTTAACACCGATAATGAAAGTTTTGTTAAAACAATTATCGACTCAAACTGCGTTTGCATAAGCGCTAAGGGTGTGCCAATAAAGCCAAAAACTCAAGGCCAAAAGAAATATCTTGATGCGATTAACGCCAACACAATAACAATTGGTGTCGGTCCTGCGGGAACGGGTAAAACCTATTTGGCGGTTGCCGCCGCAGTTACCGCTTACAGAAATAAAGATGTTTCCCGAATTATCTTAACGCGACCTGCAGTGGAAGCAGGCGAAAAGCTAGGTTTTTTACCCGGTGATTTGCAACAGAAAATAGACCCTTATTTAAGACCGCTTTACGATGCGCTGTTTGATATGCTTGGCTCCGAATCCTTTGCAAAATGTCAGGAGCGCGGCGACATTGAGGTTGCGCCCCTTGCTTACATGCGCGGCAGAACGCTTGATGATTCATTTATTATTCTTGATGAAGCCCAAAACACAACGGGCGAACAAATGAAAATGTTTTTAACGCGTCTTGGCAATCGTTCGAAAATCATTGTTAACGGTGATATTACGCAAATTGATTTACCTGATGGCAAGAAATCAGGTTTAAAGGAAGCGCTGGCAGTTTTAAAAAATGTTGAGGACATTGCAATTGTGCGTTTTAATGAGAGCGATGTTGTTCGCCATAGACTTGTTCAAAGAATTATAAAGGCTTATGAAAAGCACGGAGAGAAAAAGCAAAGAAATGAAAACAAAAATTAATATTATAAACAGTCAAAAAATTATTAAAATCCCGCAGGAATGGCGAAGCCTTGTAAGAAAGGCCTGCAAAACGACGTTGGATTTTGAAAAATTCCCTACTGATGCCGAAATAAATATTACCTTTGTGGATGATGAAAAAATTAAAGAGATTAACCGAGATTTTAGAAATATTGATTCTTCAACCGACGTTTTATCCTTCCCCCTTGGTGAAGGCGGCGAATTTGAGTTTAATCCCGAAAACGGTTGCGCAATGCTTGGTGATGTTATAATTTCCACTGAGCACGCCTTAAACCAGGCTGACCTTTACGGCCACGGCACAGATAGGGAAATTGCTTTTCTAACCGTTCATTCGGTTTTGCATCTGCTGGGCTATGACCATGTAAACGATGAAGCAGAGCGCAAAGAAATGCGCAAAAGGGAAGAAGCGGTCCTTAAAATTATGGGCCTTGAAATTAGAAAGGAAGACTAAAATGGCAGAAAATAAAACGGCATTTATAACCATTCTCGGCCGCCCAAATGTTGGAAAGTCTTCACTACTTAACAAAATCCTTGGTCAAAAGGTTTCCATTGTTTCGGACAAGCCCCAAACCACCCGCACACGAATTATGGGTGTATATACAAAGGCTGAGGACCAAATTGTTTTTATTGATACACCGGGTTTTCATAAACCTCGCAACACCCTTGGTGAAAAAATGATTAAGGCCGTGGGCGACGGTATGGCCGATGTTGACGGAGCAGTTTTGGTTGTTGAGGCATCTACAAAGTTTAACCTTGAGGAAGGTAAGCTGCCTGCCGCTGAGGAGGCACTTTTAGAGCATATTTCAAAGCGAAACCTTAAAACTGTTTTGGTTATAAACAAAATTGATATGCTGGCAGAAAAATCCGATTTATTATCGGTAATAACCGCCTACACAAACAAATATAATTTTGCCGCAGTTGTGCCGCTAAGTGCCAAAACAGGGGATGGCGT
>JAFTPI010000090.1 GCA_017463345.1 Clostridia bacterium
ATTGCCACCGAAAAGGCTAAAACCACTGTTGCCACAAGGTACATAAGTTCACTTGAAAGGGTTATTTTTTTAGACTGCATTAATTGTTCCTCATTTATAAAGCTCGTTTAAATCACTTAACCGGTTTTTTATCATTTCTCTGAGTGACTGCGGCGCCACGGCCTCGACGCTTTTTCCAAACTGCAAAATCCAACTCACCAGACCATCGCTCAAATTTGCATTAGCATCAAAGTCGAAGGTATTTTCCTGAACATTGTAAATAAAAATATCCTCTCCAAAACGGTCAATTGCCTGCTCAAGAAGCTCCCTTTCGCAGCGCAGTTTAATTTTTGTGGGCTCACCGCAGAACATATTAAAAGACTTTGCAGCATAATCGGCAATGTCAAAGCTATCCTTATATTCACTGACCTCACTGAAATGTCTAAACGGCTCATCAGTGAGTGTGACTGAACGCATTCGGTCAAGGCGCAAATTCATTAAATTATCATATTTTTCATTGTTGCACACAAGGTAATAGGAATCATCCTGCCAAAGAAGTGCATAAGGGCTTACCGTAATAATTTTTTCATCCATACAGACAGTGCGGTTATCGTTAAGCCTTCTTCTAACATATTTAAGCTGAACCTTAACACGCTTTTGGGTGGCACGGCTTAAATTGTCAATAGTATAATAAATCTCTTCATTTTTGCATTTATGGCTAATATCAATGTAGGAATAACCCTTTTGCTTTCGCGCCTCATAAACGCTGAGCATTTCGTCCAGTTTTTGGGTAAGCTCCCTCGATTTTTTAGCCGTTATAAAGCTTGCCGCCTGAACGGCATCGGTAAGAAGCTTAATTTCCGGCACCTCAAATTCCCGTGAGGAAAGGAAAAAGCCACCACCGTTGCCACGGTTTTTCACAATGTCAAAACCGTAATCAATGAGCACATCAATGTCACGGTAGATTGACTTTCTTTCGGCTTCAATACCGTGCTTTGCAAGATATTCAATTATTTGCGGAGTAGTTAGCGGATGCTCTTCATCGGAATATTTTCGAAAAATCTCCGTAAGATAGAGCAGTTTTAACTTTTGTCCCTCAGTTCTTGCCATTCCTTCACCTTATTTTCAAAATATTCATAACCGTAAACACAGTTGGCATAATCAATTAAAGCCGGTGTGGTTAAATTCGTGGGCAAATTAAGGTATCTTAAAAGGCTAACGCGGTTTTCGTTTGCGCCCTGAACTCCTGAAAGGGCCCAAAAATACATATCACGAGTTTCAATTTTTCGCTGGCGTTTTTCACTTTTGCAGGCTGTAACACCTGCATTTTTAAGGGCATCTAAAATTATTTCTCCATTTACGCCCTCAACACCCAGAATTCCCTCGGCACTGCTTTTTTTCTTGCGCCTTTCCTTTCCCAGAATTGCAGGAAGATAAACATTTAAAATTTCACCTTCATTTACACACTGCTTAAGGTGGGAACGAATCACCTTGCCCGCATTGTCTGAGTCGGTTAAAATAAGAATTCCCTTGGTTTTTGCCAAAGCGCGAATAAGCTCCAGCTTTTCCTTATCCTTAAAAATCCTAAAACCGTCGGTTGCAATTATAAGGGCTTCTATGTAGTTTTCAAGGTGAATCTTATCATATTTCCCCTCAACAATAACGGCTCTATCCAACTTAATCAATTTTTTCACCCTTTTGGATTATATAAATAAGGCGAATTATAAGCTGTTCAATCACAGCGCGCTCATCGGTGCCAAAGCTTTTAAGAAGCCTATCTGCATTAAAGAGTTCCTCAAAACTGAGTTTTAATTTGTTTTCATCAAAATTCCTAAGGTTCAGCCTTGCCGAATTTGTTAAAAACTTTTTGTTCGGGGGATATGCAAAATCCTCAGCAACCGTTTCGTGAGAAATGCCCGACTCGGCCGCACAGAAAACACGATACATATCCACATAAGCCGAATGCATTGTGAATAAAATTGAGGAGGCTGCCAGCCGCATGTAAAACAGTTCATCGGCAAGGCGCAGGGCTTTTTGGCTGTTGCAGGCGAAAATTTCCTTTGTTAAATCATAAATTGAAGCCTCAACTGTTTTTGTACAAACCCTATCCACAGTGCTTTTCTCAATTGTTCCGCCATCCACAAAAGCACACAGCTTTTCAAGTTCAAACTTTAAAACACTTATATCCTGGGAAACGTTTTGGGTTAAATAGCGTGCGGCATCCGCCGCCATTTTACAACCGCGTTTTGTGGCGCCTGCTGTTAGCATTCGCACAAGCTCACCTGTTTCTCGGTGGTTAATCAGCGCCGCAAGACCGCCTGCTTTTTCCACAGCGGAAATCAGTGCTTTTGCCCTTGCCGACCTTTTGTGGTCAAACTCCTCATCCTCAAATAAAAGAACGAAAATGTTATCCTCATTGCATTCGGCAGTCAGTGTGCAAAGCTTTTTAAATTCGCTGTCTCCTGCATCCTCAAAGGCATAATCCTTTAAAACGACCACCTTTTTATCGTTCATTAAGGGAAACTGCAAAACTGCATCATAAACCTGCTGAAGCTCAGCCGATGACTCAAAAAAATGTAGATTAAAAATATCATCCTTCACATTTGCCGCAGAAATAATTTTATCAAGGTAAAGGTTTTTAAGATATAAATCATCGCCGAAAAGCAGGTAAACGCCATGAAGGCGACCCTGCTCTAAACTCTTTTTCAGTTGTTGTTCAAAACAAATCGGCATTTTTATTCCCTCGTTATTTTGTTGCGGTGAGCGCAACGCTTATAAGTGAGTTATCGGTTACAACAACGGCCTTTTCGGTTGATACAGCCTGTACCGAAACACCGCCGAAACCGGCATCGCCCTTTTTAAGAACATTACCATTTTTATCAAGCAAATAAACGCTTGTGTCGCTTAAAATTAAAATTTTATCGCCCATAACGGCAAAATCGGTGATGCTTTGCTTCCAGTTTATTTCAAAAAGTTGTTTGCCGCCACTAGAAAAAGTGGTGATTTTTGTATCCTTTTTATCGTTACTTCTTGAGCTTGCAAGGGCGCAAATACTATTAGTGCCACGTTGCATACGAACCTGGTAATCTGTGGTGAACTTGCTTTCCTTGAATTTTCCCCAACTTATAAAATCCATACCGCCGTTATAAACGGCAAAAATTCCCGAATTTGACTGTGCGCTAAGGGAATAAATCAGGCTTCCCTTGTACTCTGTTGTGTAAAGCGGTGTTGCTGAATCAAAGCCGAAAATATAAACCTTTGAAAGGTACTGACCGTTTTGACTGCTGAAAACCGAAACTGCAAGTTTGTTTCCTGTTGGTGACAGTGCCACATCACTTACAATTTCAACCGAGCTGCTCCATTCAAAGAGCATCTTTGAATTTTTTGAATAAACCGTAACCTTTGAAGCAAAATCCTTTGAAGTGGTCGCAACGGCATAGGCGCCCGAGCGTGATAAGCCTGCCGATATAATATTATCTTCATAATTTTTAGAAAAAATAAGCTTTTCAGCACCATAGAGTTTAAGACCCTTTCCACCCTGCTCATAAACCACAGCTCTTGTGGGCGAGGTTTTTATCACAGGGGTAGAAAAACCGTGGGCAGAACTTAAGGCTTTCTTTCCACCTAAGGAATAAACCTCAAGGTTTGTGTCGGTAAGGGTGTAAATAAGGCTTCCCTGCTTTTGTGAAAGCAAGGAATCTCCACCAACAAGAGAAATTGGATATTCCCCACTGCTTAAAGAATACTTAACACCGGTGATAAAATCCCCAATTCCCGTGGGAAGCAAGAAGTTTGCAGTTATAAGTATCACGGCAACAATAATGGCCGTGATAAAAACGGCACGGGTAATAGCCTGCCTTTTTTTCTTGTTTCCTTTAACAACCCGCAATTTGCCACCCTTGTCTTCGGAAGCCTTCTCACCGCCGTCGCGTTTTTTCTTCATTTCAATGTCTTTAATCTGTCTTTTAGACCGTTTCGTAGCGCGTCTAACATTTTTCTTTCTATAATTAGGCACTTTCATCACCTTCTATCCTAAAAATGTGAATTAATACAAAACCTTTTCCAAAAACAGTCCCTTTGCGGGAACTGTCATTCCGATTTCATCACGAGGGAGTTCAAAAAGACCTTCAAGGTCCTTTTCGTTTAGTTTACCGTTGGAAGCATCAATTGCCGTACCCACGATAATTCTCACCATATTATAAAGAAATCCGTTTCCTGTAACCGAAAGTAGTACAAGGTTATCCTTTTTCTCAACCCCACACTCACTTATGGTGCGAAAGGTGTCGGTGACCGTTCTTTTTGAGGAGGAAAAGGATTTAAAATCGTGGGTGCCAACAAGGGCACTGCAAAGCAGATTCATTTTTTCAGTATCAAGTGGGGTTTTTATATGCAGAGCATATCTTGAAATAAGAGGGTCGGCAACCACACCGTTGTCAATAACATAGGTGTACTTTTTTCCCTTTGCCGAATATCTTGCGTGGAAATCGGGTGCAACATCAGTGGCTGTAAGCACCGCAATATCATCAGGCAAAAGGCGGTTAAGCCCCGGCACAAAAGCCGCTGTGGGAATGCTTTCGCTACAGTCAAAATGGCAGTAAAACTCCCTTGCGTGAACACCTGCATCGGTGCGGCTGCAACCGGTCAAGTTTACCCGCTCTTTAAGCATTTCCTCTAGAGCATCCTGCAGGGTTTCTTGCACAGCTTTGCCGTTGGGCTGAACCTGCCAGCCACAATAATTAGTGCCATCATATGAAATTTTAAGAAGCACTCTTTTCATAAGCTACCCCTAAAAGAAAATATTTAAAATAACTGTCGCTGTGCACACCAAAACACAAATACTAATTGCACAAAAATCCCTTTTACATAGCCTTAACTGCTTCATTCGGCTACGCCCCTCACCACCGTTATAGCAGCGGCATTCCATGGCCTCGGCAAGCTCGTAAGCCCTACGAATTGATGAAATTAAAAGAGGCACTAAAATGGGAATGAGCGCCTTTATTTTCTCCATTAATTTACCCTCGGTAAAAGAGGCACCTCTCGCCTTTTGGGCATTCATAATCTTCCCTGTTTCCTCTAAAAGTGTGGGTATAAAGCGGAGAGCAATGGTTATCATCATTGCAAGCATATGAACAAGGTTTCCAAGCCCAATAAACTTAAGGGGTGATAAAAGCCGTTCAATTGCATCGGTTAAATCGTTGGGCGTTGTTGTGTAGGTAAGCGCCGAACTAATTAAAATAAGCAAAATAACCCTTGAGGACATAAATACAGCGCGCATAATTCCATCGGCGGTAATCTTAAAAATCCACCAATCCAGCAAAACTGTGCCTGTGCTTACATAAAAGGTGTTTATAATCGCCGTGAAAATAACAATGGGTAAAATGACCTTAAGATTTTTAAGGTACATTTTTACGGGGATTTTCGAGGTTATGAGTAAAGCAATGCAAAAGCTGGCAATAAGACCAAGGCTTGCAAAGTTGCCCGCAAGAAAAATGAAAACGATTATGGCAATTAAAAGAATAATCTTTATTCTTGGGTCAAGCCTATGCAAAACAGAATGTGTGTCAATAAACTGACCGAAAGTGATATTATCAAGCATTTTCATCCCTCCTATTTTCATAGGATAGGATTGCTCTCACGGCATCATCCATTGTGTAAACATTACTTGGAATGTTAATTCCCTGCTTTTTAAGCTCTACAAAAACCTTGGTGATGTTAGGTACATTAAGACCGATTTCAATAAGCTTTTGGGAATTTGAAAAAACATTATGAGCGGTGTCAAACATAAACACGCTGCCCCTGTTCATTACAAGAATCCTATCTGCAACAAGGGCAATGTCATCCATGCTGTGAGAAACCATAATAACGGTGGCGCCGTTTCTATCACGGCAGTCTTTAACAATTTTTAAAATATTTTCTCTGCCAATTGGGTCAAGGCCTGCTGTGGGTTCATCAAAAATAAGCACCTTGGGATTCATTGCAAGCACCCCTGCAATGGCAACCCTGCGCTTTTCACCGCCCGATAAATCAAAGGGAGATTTGTTTAAAAGCTCCTCATTTAATTCAACCGACCTTGCGGCACTGATAACACGCTCGGCAAGCTCATCTCCCGTGATTCCCATATTTTTGGGGCCAAAGGCAATGTCCTCTTTAGCGGTTTCTTCAAAAAGCTGATATTCGGGATACTGAAAAACAAGGCCCACCTTTTCACGAATTTTTTTAATTTTGGTACCCTTTTCCCAAATATCTTTACCCTCAAAAAGCACCTTGCCTGAGGTTGGGGTCAAAAGACCGTTTAAATGCTGCACAAGGGTTGACTTACCCGAGCCTGTGTGGCCGATAATGCCAATAATTTCACCCTGTTCAATTTTTAAATTAATGTTACTTATTGCTGCCGTGGGGCTTGGAAGCCCACCGGAATAAGAATAGGATAAATCCATGACCTCTAAAATAGACAAGTGATTTTCCTCCTCCCATTCAAAAAAACTAGAAAATTTATTTGAGTGTCGCCGCAATTTGCGCCGCACATTCCTCTACCGAAATACCATCGGTGCTAACATTTAAGCCTGCCTGCTTTAAGCGATAAAGCAGTTCGCTGGTTTGCGGCACGGCAAGGCCTATTTTTTTAAGAAAAACAATTTCGCCGAAAACCTTTTTAGGCTCATCATCCAACACAATGGCGCCATCGTTCATAACAACGGCGCGGTTGGCATTTTCGGCCTCCTCCATAAAGTGGGTTATTAAAACAACCGTAATTCCAAGTTCATTGTTAAGCCTTAAAAGGGTCTCCATAACCTCCTGCCTGCCCTTTGGGTCAAGCATAGCGGTGGGCTCATCAAGCACAATACATTCGGGGCTCATTGCAATAATTCCTGCAATGGCAACCCTCTGCTTTTGCCCGCCTGAAAGCTGGTGTGGGGACTTAAAGCGGTGCTCATACATTCCCACAGCCTTTAGCGCCTCATCAACCCTTGTTCTGATTTCATCAGAGGGGACCCCTAAATTTTCGGGGCCAAAGGCTACATCATCCTCAACGACGGAAGCCACAATTTGGTTATCGGGATTTTGGAAAACAAGACCAACGCGGCGCCTGATTTCAAACTCATTTTTTGTATCAAGGGTAGATAAACCATCAACCGTTATATCACCCTTAGTCGGTTTATAAAGACCGTTTAATAGCTTTGCAAGGGTGGATTTTCCCGAACCGTTATGACCGATAATAACAGTAAAACTGCCGCGTTCAATTTCTAAATTAAAATCCTCAAGCACCTGCTTTTTGTTATCGGCATCGGTGTACTCATAAGTCACACCCTTAACGCAAATAATGTTATCCTTCATAATTACCTTTCCCAAATGGTAGTGTTTCCGCAGGGCAGCACAATGTCCTTTGCGGTAACCTTAAGACCGATTTCATCGGTGTAAACCTTACCACCAAGATTTTTCGCAACACAGTTTTTAACCATATAGTTTAAAATTGTTGCAGAAAGACCGCCCGTGTAAGAATTAAGGAAGAAAAACAGCGGATTATCACTTAAAAGCTTTCCCGTTTCGGTTAAAAGCTCTTCAATTTGCTGTTCCAGCTTCCAAACCTCGCCGTTTGGTCCCCTGCCGTAAGAAGGCGGGTCCATAATAATGGCATCATAATGGTTGCCGCGGCGGATTTCTCTTTTTACAAATTTAAGACAATCATCAACAAGCCAACGCACCTGACGGTCAGCAAGATTTGAAGCAGCCGCATTTTCCTTTGCCCACTGCACCATGCCCTTTGAGGCATCAACGTGTGTAACCGAAGCACCTGAACTTAGGCATGCCACGGTTGCGCCGCCTGTGTAGGCGAAAAGATTTAAAACCTTAATGGGTCGGTTTGCCTTTTCAATTAACTCCTTTGCATAGGCCCAGTTAACAGCCTGCTCGGGGAAAAGACCCGTGTGCTTAAAACCCATTGGTTTTAGGCGGAAGGTTAAATCACCATATTTAATGCTCCAAACATCGGGCACCTTTTTAAGCGGCTCCCAATATCCGCCGCCTGTATTAGTTCTATGATAAACAGCGTGGGCGTTGTTCC
>JAFTPI010000091.1 GCA_017463345.1 Clostridia bacterium
AAAATAAAAGAAATCGGACTTGCCAATTGATTTATTATATGTTACAATGATTTAGTCTTTGGAGGCATAGCTCAGTTGGTCAGAGTACTTGCTTGACATGCAAGGGGTCACTGGTTCGAGCCCAGTTGTCTCCACCAAAAAACTCTTGTTCTTTCGAACAAGAGTTTTTTCAGTTATATTCGCCTGTGGCGAGTTATATTGAGCTTCGCTCAGTTATATTTGCTTCGCAAGTGATATTCGCTTCGCGAGTTAAAGAGCGAATATAATATCACTTTTGCGGCGGCAAAAATATCACTATGCCTTAAGGCATAATATCACTCTGTGCGAAGCATAGAATATCACTAACACCTTGCCACTTCACCGCTTTTATGCTATAATACACTCAGGGTGGTGATTTTATGAAAAAGTTATCAATTATTTTTATGTGTTTGGCGATTATCTTTTTTTTAGCTGCTTGTTCAAATAATGTTAAGTTTACGGAAACCGAAAATAAAACCATTGTAGCAACCGACGGCAAGGAATATATTTTTGTCGGCAACGAGGGTAGAGTTTGGTGCTTTGGAGAATGGGAGTTCATCGGTCACGTAAAGGGAGAGAAAAAGACCTTTGTTCATCTTACCAATAAGATAAAAACAGGTATGTATTCTGTTAATAATAGTCAAGATGTGTTAGTAAGATATTTTCCCGACAATGAGTTTTCCGCTGTGTATGTAAAGTCCGAATTGCTGAAAACGGAAGTCTCCCTTGATAATTGTATTAGATTTGAGTTTGCAAAAGGTTCTCTTTTTAATGATAAGATAACAACAATCTCAAACAAAGGAATTACTGAATGCGAACAGTTTGTTAACGAAATTAAAAGTGGACAAATGGCTAAAGATGCTGGACTGTATGATTTAGTAAAGCAACCTGACGGTACGTTGAAGAATTGTTATGTTTACGGGTATGTTTGTGGAGTTATACAGGACGATATTAATATAGTTGTTCCTTTGGAAGTAATGTCATTTGACGATAAGGCATATTCAATTAAAATCAATGATATAGAATATGTTTTACCTCAAGAATGGATTGATAAATTGATGAGCAAGTAATTCTATGAAATCAGAATGAAAATCCGTTTAATTAAGAGAATTTTCGGTTTTCAGGCACATTTCATTCGTGTCACCAAGTTCAAAACTCTCAAAAATCCCGAATGCGAAAGCGTTCGGGATTTTACTTTTTTACTCTTCACTTTTCACTCTTCACTGAATCTTGCATTTGGGATTTTTGGAAGGTAATAAGTAATAGTGAATAGTGTAGAGGTATTGCGGCTTCGCCGCTTTTATGCTATAATACACTAAAGGAGATGATTTGATGAATACTAATGTGAGAATGAGAAGAATTATTGCTTGGATTATAGATTGGAATTTATCTGGGCTGCCTTGCTTGTTATATACGACTATATTTATGGATGTATTTAAACGACCTTCATTTCAAAATATTGGTTACATATTAATTTTTATGCTGTTAGTATTTCTTTATCCGGTTACTTTTGTATTTAGAGATGTAATTTTTAAAGGTCGCAGTATTGGAAAGCGTATTTTCGGATTGTATGTTTTGGATAAAAACACTAATGAACCTGCATCTATTAAACAAAGAATAATTAGAAATTTATTTTTCTTTATTTATCCTGTTGATGGTATTATTTTGATTGTTACTAAAGAGTCAATAGGAGATAAGGCAGTTAATACAACAGTTGTAAAGAAATAATTAGGTTTTCAGAGCCCTTTGATTCGTGTCATTAAGTTTAAAACTCCCAAAAAATCTCGTTCTAAAGAGCGAGATTTTTTTATTTTTAGTTTATATCAAAATTTGGTTTTATTATACCTTCTGTTTTAGGAAATAATAATCAAAAACGGAAGGTGAAAAAATGACAAATTCAGTTTGGTGCGAGTTCAAGGAAAGGCCGAAATTCGAGTCGCTGAACGGCGATATTAAAACCGAAGTGTTAATAGTAGGCGGCGGCATTGCAGGTCTGCTTTGCGCTTATCACCTTAAAAATGCGGGCATAGACTGCATTTTAATTGAGGCGGATAAAATCTGCTCAGGTATTACAAAAAACACCACAGCTAAAATAACGATACAACACGGGCTGATTTATGATAAAGTTACAAAATCGCTGGGAAAAGAGGCGGCGGAGCTTTACTATAGGGCTAATGAAAATGCTTTAAATGAGTTTATAAACTTATCAAAAATAATTGATTGCGATTTGCAGGAAAAAACCGCCTTTGTTTACAGCGCTACAAAATTCAAAGAAATTGAAAGGGAAGCGAGGGCACTAAACGAAATTGGTTGCCCTGCATTTTTAACCGAAGAAACCGATTTACCGTTTAATAATATCTTAGCAGTTGGAGTGGGGAAGCAGGCGCAGTTTCATCCTTTGAAATTTTGTTTTGCGATAGCAAAGGATTTAAAGATTTTTGAAAATACAAAGGCACTTGAATTCGGTAAAAAATATGTTTTAACAAATATGGGAAGGGTTTATTTTAAAAAGATTATAATTGCAACTCATTTCCCGATTATTAACAAGCACGGTTTTTATTTTGCTAAGCTTTATCAGCACCGTTCCTATGTTTTGGCTCTTGAAAACACACCGAAAATTAACGCAATGTATGTTGATGAGGATTTAAAGGGACTGTCTTTTAGAGGTTATAATGACCTGTTACTCCTTGGCGGCGGAAGTCACAGAACCGGAAAAGTTGGTGGCGGTTGGAGAGAGCTTGAAAGATTCGCGGGAGAAAATTATGATAATATTAAAATAGTCAATCGTTGGGCAACACAGGACTGTATGAGTCTTGATGGGCTGCCGTATATCGGGCAATATTCAAAAAATACACAAAATATGTTTACGGCGACAGGCTTTAATAAATGGGGAATGACCACGGCAATGGTGGCGGCCGCGGTTTTATGCGATTTGGTACAGGAAAAGAAAAATGAGTTTGCGGATTTGTTTTCGCCTTCGCGAGGTATTTTAAAGCCACAGCTTGCAGTTAACCTAAGCGAATCTTTAATTGGCGTTTTAAACCCGAAAACACCACGTTGTCCACATCTCGGTTGTGCCCTAAAATACAACCGTTTTGAACACTCATGGGACTGCGCCTGCCACGGTTCAAGGTTTACAAAAGATGGAAAACTTATTGACAACCCTGCAACCGATGATATAAAATTATAAAATAAGAAAAATCGGTGATTTAATGAGCGTTTTTGATAAAATTTATTGTGTTGTTTCTAAAATTCCAAAGGGTAGTGTTGCAACCTATGGTCAGGTGGCGCTTCTTGCGGGAAATCCCAGGTGGGCAAGGGTTGTGGGATACGCGCTTCATAACAATCCTGCACCTGGGGTTATTCCTTGCCATAGGGTTGTAAACCGCCTTGGCAGAACAGCTAAAACCTTTGCTTTTGGTGGAGATACCGCACAAAGGCAGCTGCTTGAAAGCGAAGGTATTATTTTTGAAAAAGACGGCAGCATCGATTTGAATAAATACAGATGGAAGCAAAAAAATGAATAATAATAAACAAACAGTTTTGGCCACAATTTGCTCACTTATTGCCCAGGTGATTTTTGGATTCAGCTTTATGTTTACAAAAATTGCCCTGGATTACGCCTCGCCGCTTACTCTTATTGCGGATAGGTACATAGTTGCTTTTTTGGGGCTTACAGTAGCACTGCTTTTTACAAAAACAAAAATTCGCCTTAACAAAAACATATGGAAGCTTATTTTAATGGCTGTTTTTCAACCGTTTTTGTACTTTATTTTTGAAAGTTACGGTATAAAATTTACAACAAGCGCCTTTTCTTCCATAATGATTTCGCTTATCCCCGTGGTCGCAATGGTTAGCGGAATTTTTATATTAAAAGAAGTGCCATCAATTTTACAATATGTTTTCACCCTGCTTTCCATTGGCGGCGTTGTTGTTATGGCGCTGGCAGGAAATGCCGACGGAACTGTTACGCTCGGTGGCATTTTACTCCTTTTAGGCGCCGTTTTATCGGCGGTGGGCTATAACATTATGAGCCGAAAAATCTCAAGCGAGTTTACACCAATTGAACGCACCTATGCAATGAGCGTTATAGGGCTTGTATCGTTCCTTTTAATTGCTTTAATAGAAAATATAAAGGCACCTGCCGAAATATTTATGCCCTTTTTAAATCCTGCTTATCTTTGGTCAATTTTATATCTTGGCATAGCGTCATCTGTTATTGCTTTTTTCTTATTAAATTTTGCCAATACACATTTACCAATCGCAAAAACCACCGTTTTTTCAAATGTAACAACGGTTGTGTCGGTTATAGCGGGAATTATATTCCTAAACGAAAAACTCTCTTTTGAGGTTGTTATTTCCACAATTATGATAGTTGTCGGCGTTTGCGGCGTTCAGCTGCTTGCTGTTAAAAATAGAGAATAAGTAATTTGTTAAAAAAGCCCTACATTTGTAGGGCTTTAAATATTTATTTTACTGTATTTTTTGGGGGAAACACCTTTGTATTTTTTAAAGGTTTTTGAGAAGTAGCTAATGTCATTGAAGCCGTTGTCCAGAGCGGCTTCTGTAACGGTTGCACCGCTTTCTAAGAGGGAGTGCGCCGCGTTTTCAATTCTTAATCGGTTAATGTAATCGATGGGAGTGATGTTGGTAAACTCTTTGAAAAAACGACAAAAATATTTTTCGTTCATTCCTGCTTTTTTGCTTAATGTGGAAAGGGTAAGAGGCTCTCGGTAATGTTCCTCAATGAAATCAATTATATCAGCAATTTTAGCGAGTTGGTGTTCGTATTTTGTGTTTTTGATTTTCTTAATATAACCTCCTGAATAAAGCGCTCTCAAAAGATTAAAGGCTTCTGCATAAAAATCCAAAACGCCAAAATCGTTGCTGTTATCAAAAGCAGAAAACAGCCTATCAACAATCGATTCAATGTTGGTGTTTTTTCCGGTTTTGAAAAATTCACAAAAGGAAATTTTTCGACACATTATCGGTTCAATGAATTTATTAATAGCATCGCTCTTTCTGCGGCAAAGCATTGACAAATCAAAAACGGCATATGTAAAAACGCAGTTTTCGAGAATGCCGCTGTGCAATGAGCCCGACTCAATAAACGCAATATCTCCCGTTTCCATTTTATAGCTTCGCTGGTCAATTGAGAGATAAAGAACGCCGCTTTCCACCCGCAAAATTTCAAATTCCTTGTGCCAGTGGGGCATCATATCAAAATCCGGGTCCTTCATAACCCTGCATTCAATAGGGAAATCACTTGTGCCAAAAATTTTCTTTTCGTTTAGTTCTGAATATTGCATAATAACCTCAAAGTAACTTTTGTTATAATTTTAATACCTATATCACTAGCATTTTAACATAAACAGTGATATAATACAATAAAAAATTATGGAGGTATCCTTATGGCACAAAACAGATATGTTGGTGATTATCCCGTTATCGGCATTCGCCCCGTGGTTGACGGCAGACGCGGTCCTTTGAAGCTTCGTGAAAGCCTTGAAGACCAGGTTTGGGCACTTGCAAATGCTGCAAAAAAACTTTTTGAGGAAAATCTTTTCTATTCAAACGGCGAACCTGTTAAGGTTGTTATGGCTGATACAACAATCGGCCGTGTTCCCGAAACAGCCGCCTGTGCAGACAAGTTCAAAAAAGAAGGCGTAAGCATTACGCTTTCGGTTACTCCTTGCTGGTGCTATGGCTCTGAAACAATGGATATGGACCCAAATACAATTAAGGGTGTTTGGGGCTTTAACGGAACCGAGCGTCCCGGTGCTGTTTATCTTGCTGCAGTTCTTGCCGCACACGCTCAAAAGGGCCTTCCTGCATTTGGTATTTATGGTCACGAGGTTCAGGATAAAGATATGGTTGATACCATTCCTGAGGATGTTAAGGAAAAGCTTTTGCGTTTTGGTCGCGCTGCTGTAGCTTGCGCCACAATGCGTGGCAAATCTTATCTCCAAATCGGTTCTCAGTGCATGGGAATTGGCGGTTCTATCATTGACCAGGATTTCATTGAGGATTATCTGGGAATGCGCGTTGAATCGGTTGATGAGGTTGAAATTCTCCGCCGTATGGAAGAGGGAATTTACGATAAAGAGGAATATGAAAAAGCCCTTGCATGGAATAAAAAGCACTGCAAAGAGGGCAGAGATGATAATCCCGAAGTGGTTAAATTCACCGATGAGCAGAAGGAAAAGCAGTGGGAATTCACTGTTAAAATGTACTGCATAATTAAAGACCTTATGGCCGGCAACGATAAGCTTCCTGCCGAATTTAAAGAGGAAATGGCAGGTCACAATGCCATTGCAGGCGGCTTCCAGGGTCAGCGCCAATGGACCGACCATTGGCCCAACTGTGATTATCCCGAGGCACTTTTAAGCTCCACATTTGACCATAACGGTGCCCGTGAGCCCTTCACACTTGCAACCGAAAACGATGTTTTAAACGGCCTTGGTATGCTGTTTATGCGTTTACTTACCCATCGTGCACAAATTTTTGCTGATGTCAGAACCTACTGGTCACCTGAAGCCACAAAGCGTGTAACAGGTTATGATTTTGAAGGCAAAGCAAAGGAAAACGGCGGTGTTATTCACCTGCTTAATTCCGGTGCCGCATGTCTTGATGCAACCGGTGTTTGCACCGATGAAAACGGCAATGCCGTTATGAAAAAATGGTGGGAAGTTACCGATGAGGATATCGAGAAAATGACTGAAGCCACACGCTGGTGTGAAGCAGGCTTTGACAATTTCCGCGGCGGCGGTTTCTCCAGCAGCTTTACAACAAGGGCAGAATTCCCCGCAACAATGATAAGGCTTAACCTTGTTAAGGGTCTCGGCCCCGTGCTTCAAATTGCTGAGGGCTGGACTGTTCATCTGCCTGATGATGTAAGTGATGTTCTTATGGAGCGCACTAACCCCACCTGGCCTTGCACCTGGTTTGTTCCTCGTTGTGATGGCAAAGAGGGAAGCCCCTTTAAAACGGCTTATGATGTAATGAACAATTGGGGCGCTAACCACGGCGCAATTTCTTACGGTCACATTGGTGCCGACCTTATCACAATGTGTTCAATGCTCCGTATTCCTGTTTGTATGCATAACGTATCTGAGGATGACATTTTCCGTCCTGCAGCTTGGAATGCTTTTGGTATGGATAAAGAGGGTCAAGATTACAGAGCTTGCGCCACCTATGGTCCTTTGTTTAAAAAATAATTATTTTTGCCCGAGGGTGTTAAAACCTTCGGGCTTTTCTTTTACTAATTTTACTTGTATTTTATTAATTTTTGTTATATAATAAATTAAATATATAATCTTGCGGCAGATAGGAATATGATATATGCTATTTGATATTATTGGTTCGGGCGGTAAAATTGATTTTATTACACTTATTGTGCAGGCCTTGTCTTCGCTTGCGGTAATTTTTTTAACCTTGCCCGTTCACGAGTTCGCTCACGCTTACACTGCCGTAAAGCTGGGTGACCCAACTCCTCGCTACACAGGCAGGCTTACACTTAACCCGTTAAAACACATTGACTATTTAGGTGCCGCTTCAATTTTACTTTTTGGTTTTGGTTGGGCAAAGCCTGTTCAGGTTAACACAAGATATTTTAAAAATCCTAAAAGAGATATGGCGATTACAGCCGTTGCAGGACCTATTTCAAATTTGGTTGTTTGTTTTATCAGCATTTTTATCGCAACGCTGATTACCGAGATTTTTCCGTTTTCCGAGGTAGCATTTTATATAGGCGTTTTTCTCATAAACATCGGTTATATCAACGTTTATCTTGCGGTGTTTAACCTTATTCCCATTCCGCCGTTTGACGGTTCAAGGCTTTTATCGGCGTTCTTGCCGTACAAATATTACTATGCACTAATGCGTTACGAAAGATACTTAATGTATGGCGTTTTAATTCTTTGCTGGACAGGAATTTTATCAAGACCGCTTGGAATTGTAACCGATGTGGTTTACAATGCTATCGCAACAGCAGCAACATTTGTTTTTAAATTCTTTTAAGTTTGGGGTATGTTATGGAGACTGTTTTACAGTACAAACTAGAGCAGTTTGAAGGGCCACTTGACCTGCTGCTTACTTTAATTTCAAAAAACAAACTTAATATTTACGATATTGAGATAGCGGTGCTTGTGGACCAATATCTTGAGCAGATTAAGGCTTTCAAAGATTCTGACATTGACATTGCCAGTGATTTCCTTGAAATGGCTTCAAGGCTGATTTACCTTAAGACCGTAAGCCTGCTTCCAAAACATGAGGAAGCTCAACAGCTTAAAGATGAGCTTGTTGGAGAACTGCTTGAGTATAAAGTTTGCAAGGAAATGGCGGCAAAATTCGCTACTATGACCGAGGGCTTTGACACCTTTGTCAGAACTCCCGCCGAGGCGCCCGTTGATAAAACCTACATTCTCAGTCACGAATCAAAGATTCTTTTTGATTATTATATGGCGGCTGTGGGTCGTGGAATGAGAAGGCTGCCGCCCTCCACCGAGCCATTTAAAAAGATTGTGGCAAGGAAAATTGTTTCGGTTTCCTCAAAGGTTGTGTCTGTTATGAAGCGACTGTTTAGAGGAGGTCCTCAAAGGCTTTCAAGTCTATATAAGAGCGTTAAAAGTCGCTCTGAACTTGTGGCAACCTTTTTGGCTGTTTTAGAGCTTTGTAAAGCAAACCGCGTAACCGTTTCCGATGACACAGAAGATGCAAAAATTGAACTGAACAGGTGAAAAAATGAGTGTTAATTTAGTTAGTGCCCTTGAAGCCGTGCTTTTTGTTGGCGGTGAGCCAATGTCAATGGACAAGCTTTGCCAAATTTTCGATATAACTCCTGAGGAGTTATATGTGCTGGCAGAACACCTTGAAAAAAAGTTAAGTGATAACGATTCGGGTGTTAAGCTTGTAACGCTGGATAATGCTTATCAGCTTATAACAAAAACCGAGTACGCCGATTATATTAAAAAGGCTTTTGAAATTAAAAGGAAAACACCGCTTTCCCAGGCAGGCTTTGAGGTTTTAGCGGTTGTTGCCTACAACCAGCCTGTAACCCGCGCCTTTATTGAGCAGGTTCGCGGTGTTGACTGTTCCGGTGCAATTTACACCCTTATGGAACGCGGCCTTGTTGAAGAAAGAGGACGCCTTGATTTACCCGGCAAACCCCTGCTTTACGGAACAACCAAAAACTTTTTAAGGTGTTTTTCGCTGCGTGATTTAAGTGATTTACCGCCGCTTCCGAAAAATGAATTACAAAACGCATATCCCACCGATTTAGCCGAACAATTAAACATTGACGGCACATTAACCGAAGCAGAAGGGGAAGATGGAGAGTGATTCCACTCCTAATTATTTTGGGCATTGTTCTTGTAATTTCGATTTTGCTTTTAATTCCCGTTTCTTTTTCCCTAAGCTTTAATGAGAGTTTTGATTACACGCTTAAATATGGACTAATTAAAATTCCATTAGACTCAAAAAAGATAAAAAAGGATAAAAGGCAGAAAAAAAAGGAAAATTATTTTAAAAAGCTTTTTAGAGAGAAAGGCTTTGAGGCGGCTTTTAGCGAGCTTTGTTTTTATGCTAAAATCTTTCTTGAAAAGATTTTGTACCTCTTAAAGAAAATAAAATTTAAAATTTTTAATCTTAAAATCAGCGTTGGTGGGGCAGATGCCGCCAAAACAGCAATAAGCTATGGGGTTATTTCTTCGGCGGTTTATTATGTTCTGGGTTTTCTTGATTCTAATGTTAACCTTAAAATCAAAGAAATTGATATTTCCTCAAACTTTAATTCGCGTGCCACCAAGGCGGAATTTAATTTAAAAGCTTCGCTTAGGCCAATCTACGCCATTTTAGCAGCATTTGCGCTAGTTAAAATTATTTTAGAAATTAAAAATAAGGAGTTAATTAACAATGAGCGACAGTAACATTAAAAGCATTATGGATTCAACAATGAATAATCTCCACGCAATGGTTGATGCCGATACAATTGTTGGAAGTCCCATAACCGTTGGTGATATCACTTTAATCCCTGTTTCGAAGGTTGCTTTCGGTCTTGCAACAGGCGGTTCTGATTTTCCCAGCAAAAATCAGCAAGGTCTTTTTGGCGGCGGTGGCGGCGCAGGTGTTACTATTACACCTATTGCTTTTATGGCTATTACCGGCTCAACCGTTAAAATGTTGCCTATTTATAACGAGATAACATCTATTGAAAAGGCAATTGATATGGCTCCCGAGATTCTTGAAAAGGCTAAAGAGCTTTTTAAAAAAGAGGATAAATAATCAAAACTGTATAAATTCAAATTCACCCTCATATAAATTTTGAGGGTGAATTTTGTGAAAAAAACAATATTTTTCATTTTCTTTTGCTTTTTATTTTCTTTTAATGTGGGTGCAAACCCAAGTGTTTCGGCAAGATCTGCAGTGCTGATAAACGGCACAACCGGTGAGGTTATTTTTAGCAAAAACCAAAGCGAACAACTGCCAATGGCAAGCACAACAAAAATTATGACAGCGCTTTTACTAGCTGAAGAAAACACACCCGAAAAGCAGGTGACAGTCACAAAGCAAATGGTAACGGTTGAGGGCTCCTCAATGGGGTTACTACCGGGGGATACCGTGTCCTATAACGACCTGCTTTACGGTCTGCTTTTGGCATCGGGTAACGATGCCGCTAACAGTGTAGCCTACCTTCTTGGGGGCAGCCTTGAAGGTTTTGCAAAGATTATGAATTTAAAAGCAAAGCAATTAGGCCTCTTACATACTAATTTCGTTACACCTTCGGGTCTTGATGATGAGAATCACTATACAACAGCCAATGATTTAGCGAGACTTGCGCGGTATGCCATGAAAAACGAAGCCTTTTTCACTGCCGCATCCTCAAAAAACGCCGTGCTGAATTACGGTAATCCGCCTTACCGCCGACAACTTACAAATCACAATAAGCTGCTTAATTTGTATGACGGTGCGGTTGGCGTTAAAACGGGTTTTACCAAAAGATCAGGCAGGTGCCTTGTTAGTGCGGCAAGGCGTAATGAGGAGTATCTTATTGCGGTAACCCTTAGTGCGCCAAATGATTGGCAGGATCACAAAGCAATGCTTGATTTTGGATTTGAGGCATTAGAGGAAATTTCATTTAGTTTTAAGAAACAAAGCACTACTATTCCTGTGGTTTCGGGAGAGCTTGACCATGTTACCGTAAATATTCCGAGCCTTTCGGCGGCCGTTGCCAATGAAAGCAAGACCGATTTCAGCACCGAATACCATGTTCCTGAATTTCTTTATGCACCCCTTAAAGAAGGGGATATAGTTGGGCAGGCAGTGCTTAAATACAAAGGTGAAGTGATTAAATCTCAAGATTTAATTTGCAAAAAGGAAATTAAAATTAAAATGCAGGAAAAAACTTTTTTAGACAGATTTTTTCAAATATTTTTATTGTTTATAAAACAAATTTAGGAGTTTAAAATGCAAACTAAAAGGATTAGAATTCAAAAGCATCTTTCTCAGTGTGGCGTAGCTTCAAGGCGCCGTGCCGAAGAGCTTATAATGCAGGGTAAGGTTAAGGTTAACGGCAGGGTTGCGCAAATTGGTGACTCGGTTGATCCAAAGCGTGACAAGGTTTCGGTTTCGGGCAAAAATGTTGTTGCGGTTAATGAGAAAAGATACATTATGCTATATAAGCCTCGCGGTTTCGTTACAACAATGCACGATGAAAAAGACCGCAAGTGTGTAAATGACCTAGTTCGAGATGTTGGAGTTACGGTTTTTCCTGTTGGCAGGCTTGATAAAAACTCTGAGGGTCTTTTGCTTCTTACAAATGATGGCGAATTTGCAAATCATTTAACCCACCCATCGAGCCACGTGAACAAAACCTACCGTGTTACGGTTGGCGGTGCTGTTAATGATGAACAAATTGATAAAATGGCAACCGGTATTATGTTAGATTCAAAGCTAACCCTGCCGTGTGATGTTTATGTAATTGAGCGCAAGGCCGATAGAACAGTGCTTATTTTTACAATTCACGAGGGGAGAAACCGCCAAATCAGAAGAATGTGTGAGGCAGTAGGACTCAGTGTTCTTAGGCTTAAGCGTACCGAAATTGCAGGTGTAAAGCTTGGAATGCTTCCTCAAGGTAAGTGGCGCGATTTAAACGAGAGGGAGCTTAAACGCCTTAATGCTATTTCCGTTTCAAAGGGGGAGAATAAATGATTAAGGTTGTTCAGCTTGATAGCTATGAAGAAACGAAAATCGCCTTTAACTCAAAGGGAATTGAGTTTGGTCCATTTCATTTTTGTTCTGCGGTTTTTGATGGTGAAGAAAAAATCGGCGAATGCTTCTATAAGTACGACAATGACTGCGTTATAATAAAAGATATTTTCCCAAAGGGTGATTTGTTGCTTGTCGATGGAATTCTTCGCAGTGTGTTTTTTGTTGCCTCAAATAGAGGCATTGAAAATGCTTTTTATGAAAACGCAGAGCTTGAGCCCATTTATGAAAAACTAGGATTTTTGCTGGATAAGGATTCTAAAAGTTTGAAGCTTAAAAAGATTTTTGAGGCCTGCTCGGGCTGCAAAAACTAATAAAATAAAAAAGGCTTGCAAATTATAAGCTTTTATGTTATCATAACTATTGTGTAAAATTTTTGGAGGTCATTTAATATGAATGCTTTACAAATTATTGTTGGTGCCATTGTTCTTATTTTGGCAGTTTTAATTATTTTGGTTATTCTTTTACAGCAGGGTCGTCGTTCAGGCGTTAATGGTGCAATTTCCGGTGCAGCCGATACCTTCCTTTCTAAAAACAAGGCTCGTCATCTCGATGCAGTTCTTCCTCGCTGGACTAAGTATCTTGCCATTGCATTTTTTGTTTTAGTTATTTTGGCAAATGTTCTTGTAGCAGTATTATAAAATTTTAAAAAAACAAACAGCCGTACCATTTATGGTACGGCTGTTTTTGTATTATAAAGATAAACTCGGCATAAACATTAGTAAGAGGTGTTTTTATGCAGGTTTTTATAACGGTTTTAGCTATAATTCTTACAATATATTGTCTTATATATCTTTTTTTACTTTTTAAACTTAAAAATCCCTTTAAAAATTTAATAATAAATGCTATTATAGGTATAGTAGCACTTTTAATTATTTATTTAATCCGCAGGGTTTCGGGCTTTTTCATTCCAATTAACCAGTGGACTGTTTTAGCAAGCGCAGTGGGAGGCTTGCCCGCTGTGTGTGGCATTTTAATAATACGAATTTTACTTTAGGAGGGGTACTTTGCTTAATTTTATTTTTGGACGCGGAGGGGCCGGCAAAACCTATGAAATAATGCAAAGACTGAAAAAAGATGTTTTAGATGGCAA
>JAFTPI010000092.1 GCA_017463345.1 Clostridia bacterium
GGGGTATTTTTTCTCTTTTTTCACGGTATTTTGCATAATCCGAAAGCCAAAACTCGTTTTCCCTCAAAAATTTAAGAAATTCCTTATCCTGTTTAAAACTCTTTGCCGCCAGAATAAGCCAAGGCATTTTTTCGGCTTTAAGAGTTTTATAATCCACCCTGCCAGTGTTTTCCCTTTCCTTGGGCTTTTCTTTTAAGAGCCCTTTTTTATAAAGCTCCTCAAGGTCAATAAAAAGCTCGTTCCCCGCAAAGGCGCTGGTTGAGGAATAGGGTGAATTGCCCTGCCCCACGGGACCAAGGGGGAGAATTTGCCAATAGTTTTGCCCCGTTTCTTTTAAAAAATCAATAAAAAAGCGGGCGCCCACACCTAGGGTGCCGATGCCCTCCTTCCCAGGCAGGGAAAAAACGGGCAGTAAAATGCCCTTAACCCTTGACTGCACCTGCCGCCACCCCCTCGATGATAAACTTTTGCCCGAAAAAATAAAAAATCACAACGGGAATGACCGAAAGTGTAAGCACCGCCATAAGGGCACCCATGTCCACCGAGCCATAGCCCCCGCGCAGGTACTGAACGGCGATGGGAATGGTTTTGTACTCACTTCCGATAATGAGATACGGCAGGAGATAGTCGTTCCAAATCCACATGGCATTAAGCACGCTCACCGTTGTGGAAATGGGCTTTAAAAGTGGGAAAACCACAAGGAAAAAGGTTCTCACACTACCACAGCCATCAACTAATGCTGCCTGCTCAATTTCGGTTGGCACCGTTTTCACAAAGCCGCAAAAAAGGAACACCGAAAGTGGGGCGCCAAAACCCAAATAGATAAAAATAAGCCCAAGGGGCGAATCCAGATTTAAAAAATTGGCGGTTTTCGATAGGGTAAACATAACCATTTGAAAGGGCACCACCATTGCAAACACAAAGGCGTAGTAAAGCATTTTCGTAAACCGAGTTTTTCTTCTTACAATGTACCACGCCGTTTGTGAAGTAAAAAAAACAATGGCCAAAACCGAAAAAACGGTTATGAAAAGGGAATAGAAAAAGGCAGACAAAAAGCCTGTTTCTGTGATTCCCGTGATATAATTCTCCAGCCCTGCAAAGGTGTCACTACTTGGTATCACAAAGGGCGTCGTGCTTATTTCAAACCTTGTTTTAAAGGAATTCATCACTATAACAGCAATGGGAAAAATGAAAAGAGCACTTAATAAAATGAGCAAAACGGTAGCAAGAATGTTTAGTGTTTTTCTTTTTGCCATTTTTTATTGCCCCTTTCTCTGGTTAAATAAAACTGTAAAAACGCCACAAGGGCAACAATTAAAGAAAAAATTACCGCTTTTGCCTGACCTAGGCCCTCTCTGCCAACGCTGCCGTAAAATGTGTCGTAAATGTTTAAAGCAAGCATTGAGCTTTTTCCCGAGGGCGCGCCACCGGTGAGGCTTAAATTCTGGTCAAAAAGTTTAAAGGAATTGGTTAGGGTTAAGAAAAGGCAAATTGTGAAGCTTTCCTTTAAATTAGGCAAAATCACCCTTAAAAGTGTG
This sequence comes from Clostridia bacterium, assembly GCA_017463345.1. GTDB lineage: Bacteria > Bacillota > Clostridia > Oscillospirales > Acutalibacteraceae > SIG587. The sequence continues at coordinate 1,539 of JAFTPI010000092.1, forward strand.
GTGAAATAGTTTGCACCATCCACCCTTGCTGCCTCCAGCATTTGAGTGGGCAGTGAGGAAATCCCCGCAACATAAATAACCATCATATAATCTATCATTTGCCAGTTCATTAAAACCACAAGGCCAAAAAAGCCGTAGACCTCGCTTGTGGTCAGTGTTACACCGAAATTTTTTAAAATGCCGTTAAGCACCAGCTGCCAAATGTAGCCGAGCACTATGCCGCCAATGAGGTTGGGCATAAAAAACACGGTGCGGTAAAAGGTTTTGCCACGAACCGATGAGGTGAGCAGCAAAGCAAGCAGGAAACCGAAAACATTAACGGTTAAAACGCTTACAAGGGTAAAAAGCAGGGTGAATTTAAGGGAGTTTAAAAAATCGCCCCCGCTTTTAAAAACATTTACAAAATTTTTCAGCCCCACAAAGGTGGCATCACTCACGGTAGTGAAAGAGGTAAAGGAAAGGTAAAGCCCCATAACAAAGGGAATTATGAAGGCAACCGTAAAGCAGATAAGGGTTGGGAGAGCAAAGATTATAAAATCCCCTTTTCCCCGTTTAATCATCCCTTTCACCTTGCTTCCTTCCATTTTTCCTTTACAATTTCTATAACTTCATCAAAGGTCTTTGACCCTTGCGCATATTCAAGGAGTGCTCCGCCAAAGGCCTTTTTGAAAATTTCGCCCGGAAACGATGTGAAGGTCCAGGGCACATTATCCTTTGTTTTATCGTTCATATATCTTACAACCTCTCTTGAAAGAGGGTCGCCAGGGGCATCCTCGGCAGAAAAGGTTGTAAAGGGGGTTAAAAAGCCCAACTCCTCACTTACAAAGCGCTTGCCGTTTTCCTCGGTGAAAAGCCAGGTGAGGAAATCGAGAGATGCTTTTTGCTGTTCGGCAGTTGCCTTTTTGTTAATGGCTAAATAATTTTCGGTGCCAATGCAAATGCCCTGATTTTCCTCCCCATCAAAATCCATAAAAAGAGGTAAAAAGCCAATTTTATCGGCCTTAACGGTGTTGCCCTTTACCTCGGCAATTTGGGAATAGCTCCAGCTGCCGTTTTGCACCATTGCCGCCTTGCCGAGAGCGAATTCCGCCATAGAATCGGCAACCGATTTTGTGCCAAGCAGCCCCTTTTCGGTGGTGGAATTATCAAGGAACAAATCAAACAGCTTTTTATAATTATCGGCGTGCTTAAAGGCAATTTCCGCCGTTTGCAAAACGGTTAAGGGCGCATTTTCGCTGTCCTTAAATTCATAGTGAATGGGAATGTTTGCAAGGTGGGTGTGGCTTCGCCAATCCTCACCCGAAATAAGCGAGGTTGAGGCAAAGGCGCCCTCAATGCCCAGCTCCTTTTTGTGGGCGGTCATATCCTCTGCCACCGCCTTTAGGGCATCAAAGGAGTTTATTTCATTTACAGAGGAAATTTTAGTCTTTTTAGTGGGTAAACTAAAATATTTTTCCATAATTTCCCCATTGTAAATAATGCCGTAGCCCTCAACCACATAGGGAACGGCAAAAACGCCATCGCCATCTCTTACAGCCAGCGCCTTGTCGGTTAAAATGTTATAAAGTGTGGTATCTTTAAGGTCTAAACAGTAATCCTTCCAGGCGGTGTAGCCAACAGGGCCGTTAATCTGAAAAATTGTGGGGGCAAAATCCTTGGCTATTTCCGATTTTAAGGTTTGCTCATAAGCCCCCGATGAGGCGGTTACAACCTTAATTTTAACGCCTTTTTCCTTTTCATAGGCCTTGGCAATTTCGCCGTATACCTTGGCGCTTTCAGGTTTAAAATTTAAAAAATAAACCTGCGCTGTCTCCTTTTTGTTACAGCCTGCAAGTGTAAATGTGAGGCTAAAACACAAAAAAGCCGCAAAAATTAAAGAAATTATTTTTTTCATTTTTTCCTTTTCTCCTTTTTTTTAGTTGGCGAGAGTCGAACCAGTTACGCCTTCAAAACAAAATTTTCGGTAATAGTTTGCCTCAAAACTTGAAATACGCCAGTATCCTCAAGTTTTGTCGGCTTCCTCTAACACAAAAATTTTAGTTTTGAAAGGTCGAAGAGTTTCTGCCAACGGATTTATTTAGTTGACAAAGCGTAATTTTGCCGCAAGGCTGACGCCTTGCAAAAAAATACGCAAAGTCAGATGATTAAAGGCGGTGAGCGAAACCGTATCGGGTTCGACTCTCGCCAACTTAAGTTCCTTTTTATTTTTGCTGTTATTTTCTAAATAATACATTTTTTCTTAAAACCTTTAAATTTGCGCCCTGCGAGGTTTTTAAAATTGCCTTCTTTTTGTGCTCTTTTTGTAAGAAA
>JAFTPI010000093.1 GCA_017463345.1 Clostridia bacterium
CCCTCGGTTAAAATTCCGCAAACCTTTTTGTCATTTAAAAAAATGTCATTGACCCATTTAATTTTAGTTTTCGCATTGGCAAATTGCTCAACAGCCCTTGCCACACTAACCGCCGCCGCAGTTGTTATAAGAGTGTAATCCTCAAAATTAATGTTTGGCCGCAAAAGCAAACTCATGTAAATCCCGCTGCTTTCCGGGGAAAAAAAGCTTCTGCCCATTCTGCCGCGACCGCCGGTTTGACTATCAGCAATGAAAAGTGCTTCACCGACAAATTTTGCACCGTGTTCCTTTGCCAAAAGGTTGGTTGAGGAAACGCAGTCGTAGGTAAAAACCTCAATTTGAGGATTTAAAAGTTCCTTAATTTTTTTAGAATCTAACACACAATCACCGATATAATTTTAACAGTAATTATGCTGTACTGTCAACACTAAAAAACTTCTTCGCCTTTTTTAAAAATTTTTAAAAGCTTTAGTTCACTTTTGTTTTCAGGGTCAAATGGACATTTGTTAAAAAGAAAAAAGTCGGCGTGAACACCCTCACTTGTTAGTGTATAGCAGGGCATAAGGTGTCCGTTTTGCATATCTTCCATAAAAGCGTGGGGGTGCTTGGTCTTTAAATCGTTTAAATATCCTCGCTCGCCAAAAAGCCCGCCGCTTGTGTAAATTGCATCAAAGGGGTCGATGACGTTTCTTAAATTTCCGTTGTAAAAAATTTTATCCAAAATAATCACCTATTATATTTTTTGCACAACCTCATTAAAATATACTGTTGATAAATTTTCTTAAATATAGTAAAATAATAAAAAAATATAGAGGACTTTTCTCAAATGAGCGAATTAAAATTACAAGCTGAAAAAATTGCAAATGAAATTATTGAAAAAGCCGGCCTTATAGCGGGGCAGATTTTGGTTGTTGGTTGTTCAACAAGCGAAATTTTAGGGGATAAAATCGGCTCAAACTCTTCTCCCGATGCCGCAAAGCAGGTCTTTGAGGGAATTTATGAGGTTTTGAAGGAAAAGGGTATTTATCTTGCTGCACAGTGTTGCGAGCACCTTAACCGCGCAATTATCGTTGAAAAAGCGGCGGTGCCCTTTGCTGAAACTGTTAACGTTGTGCCTCAGCCAAAGGCAGGCGGTTCCTTTGCAACTCAGGCGTATGCCCATTTTGATTTTCCCGTTGCGCTGGAAAAAATCAAGGCCGATGCAGGCATTGATATTGGACTGACCCTCATTGGAATGCACCTTAAAAAGGTTGCTGTGCCTGTGAGGCTCCAAAATAATAAACTTGGCTCTGCTTTGGTTGTTGCCGCTAGGGTTAGACCCAAATTTATCGGCGGCGAACGCGCTAAATACGATAGCAAATTAATGTAAATAAAAAAAGCAGCCTCTTGGCTGCTTTTTTAAAAAGGGGAATTGGTTTATGAAAATGCTGTTTAAACAAAGGTTTTCTGCCTGGTTTGATAAGATTGACATTTTCGATGAGGCAGGGAATATTCTTTACACCGTAAGGGGTAAATTTTCTTGGGGCAAGCACCTTACCATTTTTGATTCGGCTGGCAATGAGCTCGGTGCAATAAAAGAAGAAGTTTTGGTTTGGAAACCCAAATTTAATATTTTCATCGGAACAAATCAGGTGGGCAGCATTTATAAGGAGTTTACCTTTGGCCGCCCAAAATTCACAACCGATTTTAACGGTTGGCAGGTTGAAGGAAATTTCTTCGAGCACGATTACGGTGTTTTTAACATTTCAGGTCAGCGTATTGCTACCGTTACTCAGAAGCTGCTCAACTGGACCGATACCTATGTAATTGATGTTGTAAATTCTGCCGATGCTCTTTATGTCCTTATGTTTGTTTTGGCTATTGATGCAAACAAGGCAACACGAAACAATTAAAACGAACTGTAGAATTCTTTGTAAAGGTCGTCATTTAAGCTTTTAATGGTTTCGACAGTTACCTTTAAAACCTTACGGTCATAGGTTAAAAGGCCATTGGTTTCATCCTCAACATCGCTCACCTGGGTGTAAACCGTGGCGCAAAGACCGTTTTTAATTGCGGGCATAACCTGCTCTTTATAGAGCGCTGTAAAATCACGCTGAAAATCCTCATGGCTTTCGATTTTTTTGTAGCCATAGGTTTGCTCATCGTTAAATGAATGCTGATTTATTTTAAAGGAATAACCGCCGAACTCGGAAAGAAAAACGGGTTTGTCGGTTTTCTTTGTTTTAACAGGCTTAAAATAAATGTGCAGGCTGTCAAAATCATTATTTTTGGCCTTGAACCATCCCGAAGCGCTATCAATAAAACGGGTTGAGTCAAGGGTTTTAAGTTTAAGATACATTTCATTTGCGCAAAACTGACCCCAGCCCTCGTTGAAAATTGTCCAACAGCAAATGGAGGGGTGTTTTTTAAGGAGAGCCACGGTGTCTAGCATATATTTTTCGAACACCTCACGGCTTTTTTTATTTGCGTGCAAAATGGTGTCGGGGAAATGCTTTAGACCAATGGTCGGTAGTGCTGTGTCACGGAAAAAGGAATATTTACCGTTGTTCACCATATCCTGAAAAACAACAATGCCTAATTTATCGCAAAGATAGTAAAAATATTCAGGCTCGATTTTAATGTGCTTTCTTAGCATATTAAAACCAAGTTTTTTAATGGTTAAAACATCCTCCTCAAAATTTTCATAGGAGGCAGGGGTGTAAATTCCGTCGCTGAAATAGCCCTGGTCCAAAAGGCCGTTAAAAAAGTATGGCTTACCGTTAAGGCAGGTACGCATTATGCCGCCGATTTCCTTAATTTCAAGGGTTCTAAGTGCAAAGTAGGTCTGAACTTCATCTTGTTCACTTTTTACTGTGCAGTAATAAAGATAAGGATTTTCTGGCGACCAAAAAACGGGGTTTTTGAGCGTAAGTCTTGCTTTACCTCTGCTAAAGGGGATTTCTAAGGAGCCGTTTGGTGTTAAAATGGTGATAACACCGTTTTGTGCCCCTGCAAGGCTAAAGTTTACAAGGTCGTTTTCGGTGGAAATGTCAATGCTTTCAATGTAATCCTTCGGCACACTTTCAAGCCAAACGGTTTGCCAAATGCCTGAACAGGGCGTGTACCACATACCGCCGCGTTTTCTGCACTGCTTGCCATAGGGGTAAATGAAATCATCAAAGTTATTTTCACAAACGATAGCGATTTCATTTTCTTCCTTTAAATGTTCGGTTACATCGAAGGAAAAGGGGAGATAGCTTCCAATATGCTCACCAACAAAAGCGCCATTTAAATAAACCTTTGCGGCTCTATTAACCGCGCCGAAATTGAGAAAAATTTTATCCTTTTTAAAGCCATCAGGCAGAGCAAAGGTCCTTTTGTAAACAAAGAAATCACCTTTATGAAAAACTCTGTTTATTTCTGAAAGGAGGGACTCAGGGCAGTAGGGGACAAGGATTTTTTCATTAAAGCTTTTAGGGATTTCGCCGTTTTTATTGCAGGCAAAATCCCACTGCCCGTTAAGGCAAAAATAGGAATCTCTTTTAAAGGCAGGCCTTGGGTATTCACCTAAAGGTAAATCACCTAAATTTTCCCCTTGTTTTGTTAAAAGATGTTTAAGCATTGGTTTTATTTTCCTTCTTAATTTTTAAAATGGTAAATGCCAGGGCGGCACATAAAACAAAGGTTACTATTAACGCCGCGAGGAAAATGTTTTCGTTAGGGAGAAAGGAAACGGTGCCGTCACTGTTTAAAATTGTATCAGCATTCTTAAGCACTGCGGCACCAATTGCAGGGCCAATAATACCGGGGATAAGCACCTGTCCTACAATGCGAAGTCCCTGGAACATTCCGGCTTTGCCTTTAGGGGTGTAATGCCTTATAACGGCGCC
>JAFTPI010000094.1 GCA_017463345.1 Clostridia bacterium
CTCACAATTCACGAGGGCTTTTGCAGTAAGCTTTCGGGGCTATCTCTTAAAAATGTTACCCTGAAGGTTTATGAAGAAGGGCGCGACAAGCCGCTTTTTTCAGAGCTTGGAGAAATGCTTTTCACGCATTTTGGAATTTCGGGACCTCTTGTGCTTTCGGCTTCATCGCTTATGAGAGAAATGGATAAAAAGAATTATTTTGCTCTTATTGATTTAAAACCCGCGCTTGATGCCCAAACTCTTGATAAAAGACTTCAAAGAGACCTAAGTGAAAATGCAAACAAGGATATTATTAATTCCCTTGATAAGTTGCTTCCTAAATCGCTCATTCCCATCACTTTAAAACTTGCAGGCATTGATGAGCGCACAAAATCAAACCAAATAACCAAGGAACAACGCCTTGCCCTTTGCACTGTTTTAAAGGGTATGAAACTAACGGTTACAGGCTTTCGCCCCATTGAAGAAGCAATTATTACCAGTGGCGGGGTTTCCACAAGGGAAATTGACCCAAAAACAATGGAATCAAAACTTGTTAAAGGGCTATATTTTGCAGGTGAGGTTATTGATGTTGATGCCTACACCGGCGGCTTTAATTTACAAATTGCTTTTTCAACCGGCGCTCTTGCCGGCAGGAATATATAATTTTAAGGAGAATTTATATGATTGCTATTGCTATTGATGGCCCTGCAGGTGCAGGTAAAAGCACAATTGCCAGAGCGGTTGCTAAGGAACTTGGCTACATTTATGTTGACACAGGCGCTCTTTATCGCACCGTTGGCCTTAAGTTTTCCCGTGAGGGTGTTGACACAAGCCTTAAATGTGATATTGAGAAAATATTAAAGGAAACCAATGTTGACATTGCTTTTGTTGGCGATGAACAGCATGTTTTCTTAAATGGTGAGGATGTTTCGGATAAAATCAGAACTCCTGAAGCTTCAATGATGGCCTCTGCCGTTTCGGCGGTTCCCGTTGTTCGCGCTTTTCTGCTTGATTTGCAGCGCAAAATGGCAAGAGAAAATAACGTTATAATGGATGGTAGAGATATCGGCACGGTTATTTTACCTAACGCTCAGGTTAAAATTTTTCTGACCGCCTCCCCTGAGGAGCGTGCACGCCGCCGTTTTGTTGAACTTACCGAAAAGGGAACAGTAACCACCTTTGAAGAGGTTTTAAGCGATATGAAGGTGCGCGATTATAACGATTCTCATCGTGAAATTGCCCCCTTAAAGCCTGCCGAAGATTCTAAAGTTGTCGATACCACAGGTCTTACCTTAGAGGAATCAAAAGCGGCTATTTTAGATGTTGTAAAAAACAAAGTAGGAGCATAAAATGTCTGGTTTTTATCGTTTTATTCGCGGTGTTGCAAAGGTGATTTTTACACCGCTTTTCAGGGTTAAAATTATCGGCCTAGAGAATGTTCCCCAAAACGGGGGCGTTATTATGTGTGCAAACCACACCTCCCTTACCGACCCGATATTTTTGGCAATTAACATTAAGCGCCAAATCCATTTTATGGGTAAGGCCGAGCTTTTCGGAAATTGCTTCACCAAATGGTTTTTTAACAAGCTTGGATCCTTTGCCGTTAAACGTGGTCAGGGCGACACAGGCGCAATAAGAACAGGGGAAGATGTGATAAACAGCGGTGGAATGATGGGCATTTTTCCTGAAGGCACTCGATATTTAGAAGGCGCACCCCGAAAGGCCAAAGCAGGCGTTGCTATGATTGCGGCTTCAACCAAGGCCGATATTTTGCCTGTAAGCATTTTCCGTGAGGGCAAAATTCATCTTTTCTCCAAAACCACCATTCGCTTTGGTGAGGTAATCCCCTTTGAGGAGCTTAAGCTTAACAGCGAAGAGGGAGCTAAAAAGAGTTCGCTTCGCTACGCCAGCGAGCTAATTATGGATAGAATTACAAAGATGTGGGAGATGGGACATTGAAAATCGTGCTAGCTAAAACCGCAGGCTTTTGCTTTGGTGTTAACCGCGCTGTTAATATGGTTTATTCTCTCATTGATGAAGGCAAAAAGGTTTGCACTCTGGGTCCTATAATTCACAACTCGCAAATGGTTGCCGAGCTTGAGGAAAAGGGCGTTAGAACCGTAAAAAACGTTGATGAAGCAAGTGATGATGAGGTTCTAGTTGTTCGTTCCCACGGTGTTCCTAAAAGTGTTTATGATGCTCTTAGAGAACGTGGCACCGAAATTGCCGATGCCACCTGTCCCTTTGTTGCCAAAATTCATAAAATCGTGTCGAAATATGATGATGAAAACACCGTTATTTTAGTGGCTGGGGATGCTTCCCATGAAGAGGTTAAGGGAATTGTGGGTCATATTAGAGTTCCTTATTTTGTTTTTGGTAATGAAAGCGAACTTAAAAATATTCTGAAAAATAACGACAATTTCTGTCAAAAAAGGGTAATTGCCGTTTCACAAACCACTTTCCACGCAAAAATTTGGGATGAATGTCAGAAAATTTTAAAAAAAGTATGTACAAATTTAAATGTTTTTGATACAATATGTAATGCGACTTCTATGCGACAGCAAGAAGCCGAGGGTTTAGCCAAAGAGTGTGATGGCATGATTGTCATAGGCGGTCGTCACAGTTCTAACACGGCAAAGCTCTTTGCAGTTTGCAGTGCGCATTGTTTAAAAACAGTTCTTGTTGAAACCGCTAACGAAATTGATAAAAACTTTTTTAAAGGATGCGAAAGGGTAGGAGTTGTCGCTGGTGCTTCGACACCGGCGGGTATAATAAAGGAGGTTATTAAAACCATGTCGGAAAATTTACAACCGGTATCTGAACTCGAAGAGACCCCAGTTCAGAAAACATTTGAGGAAATGACGGATGAGGAAGCATTTGAGGCTTCTCTTAGCGGATTAACAGGCGACCAAAAGGTTTGCGGTGTTGTTCTTGCCGTTTCTCCTTCTGAAATTCAGGTGGACATCGGCAGAGGCCTTGCAGGCTATGTGTCGGCTAATGAGTATTCCTATGACAACGTCAACCTGATGGATGAGGTTAAAGTTGGAGATAAACTTAACCTTATTATTATGAAAATCAATGATCAGGAAGGAACCGCTATGCTATCAAAACGCCGTTACGATTCAATCGCCGGTTGGGATAAGGTAGTAGCAGCCAAGGAATCGGGAGAAATTCTCACCGGTACCGTTAAGGATATTATCAAGGGCGGCGTTGTAGCCTACACAGGCTCAACAAGAGTGTTCATTCCTGCATCGCAGGCAACAGCTTCAAGAAATGATTCTCTTGAAGACCTGAAGAACACCGAGGTTCAGTTCCGCATTATCGAAATCGGCCGCGGTCGCAGACCCGTTGGTTCAATCCGCAGCGTTCTTCGTGAGCAGCGCAAAGCAGCTCAGGCAAAGCTTTGGGAGAGCATTGGCGTTGGCGATGTTTTCACAGGCACAGTAAAATCGCTCACTTCTTATGGCGCATTTGTTGACATCGGCGGTGTTGATGGAATGGTTCATGTTTCTGAGCTTTCCTGGCAGCGCATTAAGAACCCTGCAGAGGTTGTAAGTGTTGGCGATACCATTGAGGTTTATGTTAAAGCAATTGACACCGAGAAGAAAAAGATTTCTCTTGGTTACAAAAAAGCTGATGAAAACCCCTGGGTTCTCTTTAACAACCAGTACGCCGTTGGCGACACTGCAAAGGTTACCATTGTTAGTATGACTACATACGGTGCTTTCGCTCGCATCATTCCCGGTGTTGATGGTCTTATTCACATTTCTCAAATTGCAAACAAGCACGTTGCAAAGCCTCAGGATGAGCTTTCAGTTGGTCAAGAGGTTGAGGCAAAGATTATTGCCATTGACGCTGAGAAAAAGCGCGTAAGCCTTTCTATCCGTGAGCTTCTTCCTGTAGAAGAAGTTGCCGAAGAGGCTGCTGAGGAAACCGTAATGGTTTTCGAAGCACCTGCTGAAGAAGCAGTTGCTCCCGAAGCTACCGCTGAGGAAGTAACCGAAACAGTTGCTGAAGAAGTAACTGAAACAGCTGACGCTGAATAATTCTTAAAAAAAGCGGTACATTCTTTTGAATGTACCGCTTTTTTTGTTTTGCATTTAATTAAAAGTTTTCCAAGCTTTTTTGCAGAAACGCTTTTGTCTTTTCGTTTTGGGGGTTGTCAAAAACCTCCTCGGGTGTTCCGCTCTCAACAATAACGCCGTCGGCCATAAAAATAACCTTGTCGGCAACATTTTTGGCAAATTCCATTTCGTGGGTCACAACAATCATTGTGTTATCGTGGGATTTAAGGCCCTTAATAACCTTTAACACTTCACCCGTAAGTTCGGGGTCGAGGGCACTTGTAGGCTCGTCAAAACACAAAATATCGGGATTTAGCGCAAGAGCACGGGCAATGGCAACACGCTGTTGCTGACCGCCTGAAAGCTCGCAAGGGTAGGATTTAATTTTTTCCAGCAGCCCCACTTTTTCAATGAGTTTCATTGCTGTTTGCTCGATTTCCTCATCGGTTCCACGCTTTAAAAGGGAAGGGGCGAGGGTAACGTTCTCGAGAACATTGTATTGCGGAAAAAGATTGAAATTCTGAAAAACAAGACCGAAATGAAGTCGGTTGTTTCTTAACTGCTCTTCGCTTAAATTTTCATTTCCGCCGTGGGAAATTGCCTTTCCACTGAGTAAAATTTCACCGCTATCGTGTGTTTCAAGAAAATTAAGACAACGAAGCAGGGTGGTTTTTCCGCTTCCCGATGAGCCGATTATGGCAAGAACCTCGCCCTTTTGGAGGGAAAATGAAATGCCCTTTAATACATCGGTTTTTCCAAAACTTTTCTTTAAATTTTTAACTTCAAGCAATGCCATAACTAACTCCTAAAATAATTAAGTTTCTTTTCAATATAACCGAAAAGCAGAGTTAAAATTCCGTTAAACAGTAGGAAGAACACGCCTGTATAGAATAAGGGCCAAATAATGCCCTTAACGGCAAATTCTTCTGCCGCCATTAAAATTTCGGCAACGGCAATAACCCTTGCAAGAGAGGTATCTTTTACAAGAGTTATTATTTCGTTTGACATTGGGGGTACAATACGCTTAATAACCTGCAGAAGAACAATTTTAAAGAAGATTTGGGATTTGCTTAGTCCCAAAACCTGGCCGGCTTCAAACTGTCCTTTTGAAATGCCTTCAATGCCGCCGCGATAAATCTCGCTAAAATAGCAGGCATAGTTTATAACAAAGGCAATTAGCGCCGCAGCCATACGGTTGCGCATAGGAATGCCAAAGACCAAACCCGGAACATAAAATACCACAAAAAGCTGGAGCATCAGAGGGGTGCCCCTGATGATCCAGACAAAAACTTTGGTTATAAATGCTAAAGGCTTGAATTTTGACATTGAACCGAAGGTGATTATCAGTCCTAAAGGAATTGCCATAAGCAGAGTAAGTGCGAAAATTTGGCAGTTATCAAGGAAACCGATAAGCAACTCCTTCGTTACAGTTGCAAAAATCATTTAATACTACTCCAATTATTTTTCTTTAACAACCATTACCTGCTTGTTGGTCATGTAAGGAATGGTAATGCTCATATTTGCTGCACGCTCTGCATCAATAGTCATACCGTTCCAAATGCAGTCAATGCTTTTAGCAGCAAGCTCGGTTTCTTTTGAGTTCCAGTCGATTTTTTGAAATACGGGTTTAACGTCGAGAATTTCGCAAACAGCCTTGGCAAATTCGGTTTCAAAACCAACAAGCTCGCCGTTTGCATCCTTGTAGTTCATAGGAGCAAAGTAGGTAATACCGATAATAAGCTCGCCCTTTTGCTTAATATATTCCCAATCGGAATTTTCTTCAGCCTGCTTGAAAGCATCAAAAGTGTCGGTAGCAGTAACAAGGTCGCCCAGCTTATATTTATCGCCGATTTCCTTAAGCTTGCCGTTTGATTTAAGCTGTGCAATGGCTTCATTTACCTTTGCAGTTACATCGGAGCCCTTGCGGAAGGCAATACCATAGTTTTCGGGGGAATAGCCGTCGCCTGTAACAACAAGCTTTTCATAATCGGTGCCTTTGCCGATAGAGCCAATGGACATAACGTAGTCAATGATGGCGGCATCTGCTGTGCCGGCGGAAACCTCCATTAAAGCGGCGGCCTGGTCCTTAACGGCGGTATATGTGTAGCCTTCAAGGGTTGAGGCAACATTTTCGCCGGCCGAGCCTTTTTCGGCAACAATGATTTTTTCTGTGCTGCCGCAGCCTGTAAAGAGGCAACAAATTAGTGCAATGCTTAAAACAAGTGCTAAAATCTTTTTCATTTTGAATTTCTCCTTTTTTACCCTGTGGGGAATGTGATACCACTATTATACTTTATCTCTTTATCAAAGTAAAGTGTTTTTTAACAAAAAATGCCCTCTTTTTATAAAAAAAGGGCGTTTTTCCTTAAATTAATGAAATAAATGCGCCAAGATTGCCTCTTTTCCCCGCAGTAGCCCTGTGGGAATGGAATATATGACTATTACAATGTGTGCACAAATCGGATATATCAAGGTTTTCTGTTTTTATGCCTGCATCTACTAAAATCTCCTTATTGGCTTCAACAAGGTCAAGCATATATTTGCCTTTTTCCTTTTTGGTGAACACCTTGTTAAGGTTAAAAACAGGATTTTTAGCGAACTCGCTGTAAACAGGGTCATCAACCTCGTAACAGCATTTATTTATGCAGGGGCCAATGGCGGCAATAATTTTTTCGGGCTTTGAGGAAAATTCCTTTTTCATTATTTCAACGGCGCATTTGCCTATTTCCTGAACCGTTCCGCGCCAACCCGAATGCACATTGGCAATAACCCTGTTTTCCGGGTCTAAAAACAGCAGGGGAGTGCAGTCGGCAAATTGGGTAACCAAAGTAACTCTCGGAATATTTGTTATAAGACCGTCAACATTATTGTAATCACGCTCTTTAATTAGGCCCTTACCGATATCGTTTTCGGTTACAATTCTAATATTATTTGTGTGGGTTTGGTGGCTTAAAACGGTTTTTGTGTAATCAAAACCAACGGCGTTTCCTAAAATTTCGTAGTTCCTTTTTACCGCATTAAGGTCATCACCATTTGTTGTACTAACATTCATTGAGGCATATTGACCTTTGCTGACACCGCCAAGACGGGTTGTAAAAGCCACCTTAACAAGACCTGTCTTTTCAAATTTAGGGAAGCCAAAATAGTACAAATCGTCCTTAAAATGGACCGAAAGGTTTTTGCTGTTAATCATTTATTCTACCTCCGGTGTGACATAAACGGTTTTATTCGTGGTGTAAATAACCATGCCGGGCTTTGCGCCCGCAGGCTTTTTAACAAACTTTACGGGCGTGTAATCAACTGGAACCGATGCACCGTTTTGGGCTTTTGAATTTTTCGCCGCAAGCTTTGCCGCAAAAATAACGGTTTCCTGACTGATTTCATTTCCGTTGCAAAAGACAATAACATGGGAGCCGGGAATATTTTTGGTGTGGAACCACATATCGTTTTTTTGCGCCATTTTTGTGGTGAGCAGGTCGTTTTGTCTGTTGTTTTTACCCACGAGGATTTTAAAGCCATCAGGGCTTTTAAATTCCAAAAATTTGCTTTGGTTGTTAATTTTACTGCTTGTTTTTTGGCGGCGCAAATAACCTGAAAGTATAAGCTCTTCCTTAATTTCGTTAATATCAGCAACGCTTTCGGCTCGGCTCAAAGCATCGGCTACCGATTCAATATAGGCCAGCTCCTTGCCATCTTCCTCAATAAGTTTTGTGAGAAGCTGTCTGGCTGTGTTTGCGCGCTTATAATCCTTAAAATATTTTGCCGCGTTTTGAGCAGGGGAAAGGGCAGGGTTTAAAGTAATTTCTATAAATTCCAAATTATCATCATAATAATTCTGAACATAAGCCTTTTCTTCGCCCGCCTTAATTAAATGCAAATTCGCCTTGATAAGCTCGCCGAAAATCCTGAGTTGTTCGCGGTTTTCGGTTTTTTTAAGGTCAGAGCTTCTTATCTGAATTTTTTTAATAATTCGGTTTTCGGTGTTTTTAAGTAAGCGACTGATTTCCTGCGAATAGTTTTTGATTCGGTCGTTTTTATCAAGTGCGCTGTAAAAGCTGTCAAGCAGGGAGGAAAAACTATCGGCTACCTTTAATTTATATTCACTGCCATATTGTGTTATTGGCATATAAGAAAAATCAAAGGGAACATTATCCTTTAAAATAATGGTAGGCTTTCCGCCACTTTTAAGCGTTTTTTGAAGTTCGGCTACACAAAGCATAAAGCGCTCTTTCTGCTCAGTTGTCAGCTCATTAGTTGTGCAGTCCTGAACCTGTGAGGAAAACGAAATTTCGCGGGCAATAAGGGGCGAAATTCCATCAACACAGTTTATAAAAGCCTTTTGGCAGGTGGTGTTTGTTTGGGTAAAAACACTATCTGCAATAAACCGGGCATCGTTTTCTAAAAGTGAAAGCTTTTGCTGTTTTTCGGGGGCAAGGTAGGCAGCCCCGGGGTGGATAATTCGTTTTGCAGTTTCAATGTCGCTTCGGCGCATTGCATCAACAATTTTACCGTTTTGGTCAACAAGAATAAGATTTGCCTGATTCGAAATCAGTTCGCAAATGAGGGAAAAACTTACGGTATCGCCCATTTCATTTAAAGCACTTAAACGAATGGTTATAATTCTTTCAAAGCCCTCCTGTGTTATTTCTAAAATTTTTGCCCCTGTTAAATGTTTTCTAAGCAGCATACAAAACATTGGTGGCTGTGCAGGATTTTCGGGGCGTTCGGTGCTCAGATTAATTCTTGCTCTGCCCGATTTTATGGACACGAAAAGACGGCCGCTAAAGCCTGCTTTGCGTAACAAAAACACCAACTCATCGCGGGAGGGTTGGTGTATTTTGTCAATTTTGCAGTTGATAATTTCGCTGAATTCCTCTGTCAGCAAACTAAGGAAAGCGCCATCGATGGCCATTTAATTCACCTCGATATAACGGGTAAGTTCATTTAAAAGTTCCAGATTTTTAAGATAGGTTTCTTTCATTTCGGCGTTTCCTTCAAGGTCATTTACACATTTTTGAAGAATACGCTGTTGCTTTTTAAGGTAAAGCAAATCTGTGGGGTTTTGAGGGTTTAGTTTACCGTGTATGTAAAAGACATTAGAGCGTTCTTTTATATCACCGCAAAATCGTGCCGAAATTACCGTGTAAAGCTTTGAATTATCCTCCACGGCAATTTCCTTTGTAATTTCAAAACCGTTCTCATAAAGAAATTTGCGCAAAAAATCAGCGCCGGTCATAGGTTGTAAAACGAGAGAAAAGGTGCTG
Source organism: Clostridia bacterium (assembly GCA_017463345.1). Taxonomy (GTDB): domain Bacteria; phylum Bacillota; class Clostridia; order Oscillospirales; family Acutalibacteraceae; genus SIG587. Next base: position 9,308 of record JAFTPI010000094.1, read on the forward strand.
TCCTTTATATAATCACAGCGGCTTAAAATCCCCGAAATAACCTCGCCGCCCATTCCTGCGATAACAAAGGTATCAACTTCATTTGGGGCGATGCCTTCAAGCCCGTCACTAAGGCGCAAATCGACCGAGGAAATTTTTAAGCGTTCAAGATTTTTTCTTGCGTTTTCCAAGGGCTTTTCGCCAATGTCGCAGGCAATGACCTTTTCCGATTTACCTGATTTCACAAGGGCAATGGGCAAAAAAGCGTGGTCGGTGCCAATGTCTGCAACACGGGCACCGTCACCAATCAAATCAAAAACAGTTTTTAATCTGCTGTTTAAACGGTTCATTTATTTATCGGCAAAATGAGCGTTTAACTTTGCAAGCAGGGCATCGCAGTCGGTTCCGTGAACTAGACAAGCCTGTTCAATGGTTTCCCCTCTGGAAGCGGGGCAACCGAGGCAGTGCATACCAATTTCAAAAAAGTATTCAGCTGCGGATGTGTCCATATCAAGAACATCGCCAATACACATATCTTTTGTAATTTCCATTTTAAAGGTTCCTTTCTTTATTTAACTATGTCCGCATCGGTGTTTAGGTCAACGCGGTTGTGATTTAAAAACTTGCGGTTATCCATGGCCCACATTTTTTGTGAGAACTCACCCTCAGCGGTGTTTAAAAGTGCTTCCTTAATTTCATAAATTCTCGAATCCATAAGGTCAAGCTCGCTAAGCAGTTCTGCCTCTAAAAACAGGGGGCGAACGGCAGCACCGAATTCGGGCTCACCGTGGTGGGATAAAAGCATATGTTCAACAAGATTTGAGGTTTCCTCACTGATATTAAGGCGTTTCGCGGCTTCGCGCACCATAATAGCACCCTCAGCCAAATGGCCGATAAGGTTGCCCTTAACCGAATAGCCCGTTGCAACGCCTGTTTCACAAACGACAAATTCTTTAAGCTTTGCAATGTCGTGAAGGATTGCACCGCTTAAAAGCAGGTCCTTATCAACAAAGGGATAAACGGTGCACACCGCCTCTGCCAAGCGCACAATGGAGAGCACATGCATTAAAAGGCCGCCGCGAACTGCATGGTGCAGCTTAAATGCTGCAGGCCAATAAAG
>JAFTPI010000095.1 GCA_017463345.1 Clostridia bacterium
AGTTCCATCTTTTCTTTAACGGTGGCTTTGATTGCTTCGTAGCCGGGGGCGAGAAGCTTTCTGGGGTCAAAGCCCTTGCCGCTTAAGTCCTTGCCTGCCTCAACATATTCTCTGGTTGCAGCGGCGAATGCAAGCTGGCACTCGGTGTTAACATTGATTTTGGAAACACCAAGAGAAATTGCCTTTTGAATCATCTCAGCGGGGATGCCTGTGCCGCCGTGGAGAACTAAAGGCATTGTGCCTGTTAATTGCTGAATGGCATCGAGAGTATCAAAGGAAAGACCTGCCCAATTTTCGGGATATTTTCCGTGAATGTTACCAATACCTGCGGCAAGCATTGTAATGCCTAAATCGGCAATCATTTTACATTCCTTGGGGTCGGCAACCTCGCCGTTACCAACAACGCCGTCTTCCTCGCCGCCGATAGCGCCAACCTCAGCCTCTAAGGAAAGACCGAGCTCATCGCAAATGCCAACGAGTTCCTTTGTTTTGGCAATGTTTTCCTCAATGGGATAGTGTGAGCCATCAAACATAACCGAGGAGAAGCCTGCCTCAATGCAAGCCTTTGCGCCTTCGTAGCTGCCGTGGTCAAGGTGAAGAGCAACGGGAACGGTGATGCCCAGTTCCTCAATCATACCCTTAACCATTCCTACAACGGTTTTGTAGCCGCACATATATTTACCTGCGCCCTCAGACACGCCGAGGATAACAGGGGAATTAAGCTCCTGAGCGGTGTTTAAAATTGCTTTGGTCCATTCAAGGTTGTTGATGTTGAACTGACCAACGGCATACTTGCCTGCTTTTGCTTTCGATAGCATTTCTTTTGCAGAAACTAACATAATTTTTTGCCTCCAAAAAAATTTTTTACATTAAATATTATATACCGAACGGGTACCGAAATCAAGGCTTTTTGCTCTAAAATTCTTTGTTTACAACGGTGGGGGGAGTTTCCAGCTTCGTCGGATCGGCAAGGTAGGATTTAAAGCGGCGGAAGGCAATGGCAAAATAGCTTCCCGAACAAATTCTTTCATCCATAACAACGCCTATAGGCATACATTTTTCAAAGTGAATTTCGTTGCCCTTGCGCTTTGGCACCTCTCTTGAATTACCCATCGCAAAGAACACGCTTGTGGTGCCGAATTCATAGCAGTGGTGGTAAATGTGGTTGGTGCGAATGCTGGCAAGGTTTGAAATTACAAGGCTTGCGTGGAAGGGGCTTGCCTTGATAATTGATTTCGGCAGCAGGCCGTGGCGGTCCATCCATTTAAAAAGGGCAACGCCAACGGGCAAAAGGCCGGGAATGTTAAGCAGCACCTTAATCAGCTTTTCGGTTGGGTTAGCATCGGGGGTCTGGCGGTTTTCCTCAACAAAGGTGTTGATTTTGTTATTGACATCAAAAAGGGTGTCCTCAAACTCGAAATACATCTTTGTCATGGTGCCGTTATCGGTTTGACCCGATTTTAGCACAACCATTCCCACGGGGAACTCGGTGCGCGCGTAAATTCGCTTGTTCATTATAAAACGGTTAAGCTGGGGGTATTCGGCCGCCGTCCTTAAATATGCCGCAAGGATAAGGGCCATGTGGGAAACGTTTTGTCCCTCTTTACGCTTTGCGTTTATGTACTTTTGCATAGGCTCTAAGGGAATGTCAATGGTAATCATATTCATTGCATCGTAGCGCTTGTCCATAATAAAGGGCGCAACTGTATACATGGGGTCGGTATTGCGAAGTCTTTTGCCGTCGGCTCTTCTCATAAAATAACCACCTTAAAAGTTTATACATACATAATACAACAAATTTCTCCCTTTTTCAATGTTTTATTTGGGCTGAAAAAGAGAAAGGTGGGTGTTGACAAAAAATTCTATTTTTAGTATCATATATTATTATATTAACAATTCCTATAAGGAGAGAAATACATTGAAAAACAGCGAAAAGAGTATGGAAACGATTGTTACCCTTGCTAAGGGCAGAGGCTTTGTTTATGCAGGCAGTGAAATTTACGGCGGACTTGCAAACAGCTGGGATTACGGCCCTTTGGGTGTTGAGCTTAAAAACAATGTTAAAAAGGCCTGGTGGAAAAAGTTCGTTCAGGAATGCCCTTATAATGTGGGCCTTGACAGCGCTATTATAATGAATCCCGAAACCTGGGTGGCTTCAGGTCATTTAGGCGGCTTTTCCGACCCCCTTATGGACTGCAAGAACTGCAAAACAAGGCACAGAGCCGATAAGCTTATTGAGGATTATGTTGCTGAGAACGGTCTTTCCGATAACCCCGCCGCTATGAGCGACGCCGAAATGTCGCAGTATATTAAGGACCACGGCATTGCCTGCCCCGACTGCGGCTCCCACGATTTCACCGACATTAGAAAATTTAACCTTATGTTTAAAACCTTCCAGGGCGTTACCGAGGACAGCACCTCTACCCTTTATCTGCGCCCCGAAACAGCACAGGGTATTTTCGTAAACTTTAAAAACATTGCCCGCACCACCCGCAAAAAGGTTCCTTTTGGTGTGGCACAAATTGGCAAATCCTTTAGAAACGAAATCACCCCCGGCAACTTTATTTTCAGAACCCGCGAATTTGAGCAAATGGAGCTTGAGTTCTTCTGCAAGCCCGGCACCGACCTTGAATGGTTTGAGTTCTGGCGTGGCTACTGCCGCGATTGGCTCTTAAATCTCGGTATGGATGAGGAAAGCCTTAGACTTCGCGACCACGACAAGGATGAGCTTTGCTTCTATTCAAAAGCAACAACCGACTTTGAGTTCTTATTCCCCTTCGGTTGGGGCGAACTTTGGGGCGTTGCCGACCGCACCGATTACGATTTAACCCAGCATGCCAACCATTCGGGCGAGGGTATGGAATATTTTGACCCCGAAACAAATGAAAAATACGTTCCCTATGTTATTGAGCCCTCTCTAGGCGCTGACCGTGTGCTTCTCGCATTCCTTTGCAACGCTTATGATGAGGAAACCGATGAAAAGGGCGACACACGTGTTGTTCTTCGTTTGCACCCTGCACTTGCTCCCTTCAAGGCGGCAGTTCTCCCCCTTTCAAAGAAACTGAACGAGGGCGCAGGCAAGGTTTACGCTGAACTTTCCAAACACTTTATGGTGGATTATGATGATGCAGGCTCCATCGGTAAGCGTTACCGCCGTGAGGATGAAATCGGCACACCCTTCTG
>JAFTPI010000096.1 GCA_017463345.1 Clostridia bacterium
GGCACCCTTTTCGCCAACCGCTTTGCTTCCCCAAAGTTCTAACACTTCGGGCAAAGTTTTGCCTTTAAGCTCACCGTTTTCTACTACGCCGGCGCCATCCTTATGGCAGGAAAGCATCCAGCCCTCAGCGGCAATTTGCGTTTCGGTTTCAAGGCCAAATTCTGTTTTAAGTCTTGTGCCGCCCCAAAGATAATCCTTAACGGTGGGTTTTAACATTAGTGGATACATAATTTTCTCTCCTTTATAATAGTTTTAGTTAGTCGAAACAGTAACTTCAATTACTGTTTCGACCGCAAATATGAGCTTTGCGGTCAAATTATCCGCGATAATTTGACTAAACCCATTACAATGAATATCGTACACAATTAAATTTTTTGATAATTTAATTGTGTAAGGCCGATTTTATCGGTTTGTCGAAACGCTAAAAAGCGTTTCGACAAACCATGATCATTATAAAACTTTATATCCCGCATCGGTAACGGTTTTTATTATAGCGCTGTCATCGGCGTTATCTTTTAATGTAAGCTTTGCTGTTCCAGTTTTGTGAGAAACCTCGGCGGCCTCAACAAAGGGCAACGCCTCAAGAAGGCTTTTAACCCTTGCTTCGCAGTGAGAACACATCATACCCTCAATTTTATAGGTCTTTTCCATTTTATTTTCTTCCTTTCGGAATTTAGTTTCACTTTTAAAGAAATTAAGTCTTAGCGCGTTTGTAACAACGCAAAAGCTGGATAAACTCATTGCGGCGGCACCAAGCATTGGAGTAAGTGTGATTCCAAAGGGTACCAGCACACCTGCGGCAACGGGAATGCCCACACAGTTATAGAAAAACGCCCAAAATAGATTTTCTTTAATGTTTTTAATGGTTTTGCGGCTAAGCCCGACCGCCGTCAAAACATCACTTAAGCGGCTTTTAACAAGAACAACATCGGCCGCATCAATGGCAACATCCGTACCTGCCCCTATGGCAATGCCAACATCGGCAGAAGTTAGTGCCGGGGCATCGTTAATGCCATCGCCCACCATTGCGGTTTTACCCTTCGCCTTATATTCACGAACAATTCTTTCCTTGTCCTGAGGCATAACACCTGCATAGATTTTGTGAGCGCCAACGCTTTTGCCGATTGCCTTGGCAGTTTTTTCGTTATCGCCTGTTAGCATTACAACCTCAATGCCCATTTTTTGAAGCCTTAAAACGGTTTCACGGCTTTCCTCTTTTATCACATCGGCAACGGCAATAAAGCCAAGCAGGGTTTTATCCTTAGCAAAATAAAGCACCGTTTTTCCAAAATTCGAAAGGCCCTCAGCCTGCTTCAATTGCTCACTTGGAATTTCCAAAAATTCGCTGATAAACTTTGCGCTTCCGCCTAAAATAACCTGACCATTAAGCTCTGCGCGAACGCCATTTCCTGCAACCGCGCTGAAATTTTTAACTTCCTTTAAAGCAACCGCCTTTTCCTCGCAAAAACCAACCACCGCTTTACCCAATGGATGCTCACTCAACTTTTCAAGACTGTAAGCAATTTCTAAAAGCACTTTTTCATCGGTTTTAGCCACAATATCGGTAACCTTAGGCTCACCCTTTGTTATGGTGCCTGTTTTATCAAGCAACACTGTTTTAACCTTGCCCAGCGTTTCAAGGCCTGTGGCCGTTTTAAATAGAATACCGTCTTTAGCACCTCTGCCGCTTGCAACCATAATTGCAACAGGGGTTGCTAGACCCAGCGCACAGGGGCAAGAAATGACAAGCACCGAAATTGCTCGGGAAAGAACAAATCCTGCATCTTCTCCAATAAGCGCCCAAACGATGGCGGTGATAAGGGCAATTATAATTACCACAGGAACAAAAACCCCCGAAACCTTGTCGGCATAGCGAGCAATAGGGGCCTTTGTAGCGGCAGCATCGCTGACCATTTTTATTATTTGAGAAATGGTGGTATCCTGCCCAACCTTGGTGGCTCTACAGGTTAAAAAACCTGATTTATTAAGGGTTGCGCCATAAACGCTATCCCCTTCCGCCTTATCGGCAGGAATGCTTTCCCCTGTTAGCGCCGATTCATCAACAGCACCGGCACCCGATAAAACAGTTGCATCAACAGGAAAGGCCTCCCCCGGGCGAACAACAAAAATATCGCCGATTTTAACACTGCCCGCGGGAACAATTTTTTCCTCTCCGTCAACCAGCAAGGTAGCAGTTTTTGGAGCCAAATTCATAAGCCCTTTAAGGGCATCGGTTGTTTTTCCCTTTGCCCTTGCCTCCAGCATTTTTCCAACCGTTATAAGGGTTAAAATCATTGCAGAGGATTCAAAATATAAATCGTGAATAAGGTGCGCCTGCTGGGATAAATCAGCCGCAGTCATTTTAAAAAGCACAAAAAGGCTGTAAATAAAGGCGGCAGATGAGCCAAAGGCAACCAGGGTGTCCATATTAAAGGAAAGTTTAAAAACTCCCTTAAAGCCGTTTATAAAGAACTTCTGATTTATAACAGCCACAGCTATGGCTAAAATCATTTGAATTATAGTTTGAGCAAGGTAATTTTGCGCTAACACCTCGGGAAGCGGCCATCCCCACATGGTGTGGCCCATTGAGAAATACATAAGAACGCAAAGAAGAACGGCAGACACAATAAGCCTTTTTTTTACATTTTTCTCGCTTTTCTTAATCTGCGCTTCCGCTCCGCTCTCATCGGCTTTTTTATTGCCCTTTTCTGCGGCGCCATAGCCCGCGGCAATAACAGCAGAAATGATTTCTTCATTACTGGCTGTACCTTCAACACTCATTGAATTTGTCAGCAAATTAACCGAGCAGGTTTTAACACCCTTAAGCTTTGAAACCTCTCTTTCAACCCTTGCACTGCAGGCGGCACAGCTCATACCCGTAACATCAAATTGCTTCATTTTTCACCCCAAACAAATTAAACGCCCCCGAAATTAAAATTCAAGGGCGTTTGTTTTTTTACTTTGCGTAATCGGTCACACGGTTTTCTCTAATAAGGTTAACCTTAATCTGACCGGGATATTCAAGTTCATTTTCAATGCGCTGTGCAATATCGTGGGCAATGAGAACCATATCATCATCGGAAACCTGCTCGGGCTTAACAACAATGCGGATTTCTCTACCTGCCTGAATAGCAAAGGAGCGCTCAACGCC
>JAFTPI010000048.1 GCA_017463345.1 Clostridia bacterium
GCTGCAGGCGTTGAGCTTAAATATGAAGTTGGTACCATGATGGAAATCCCCCGTGCATGTCTTACTGCTGATGAGATCGCTAAGGAAGCTGAGTTCTTCTGCTTCGGTACTAACGACCTTACCCAGATGACCTTCGGCTTCAGCCGTGACGATGCCGGCAAGTTCCTCACTGCTTACTATGACAGCAAGATTTATGAGAACGACCCCTTCGCAAAGCTTGACCAGAACGGCGTTGGTAAGTTAATGGATATGGCTGTTACCCTTGGTAAGAAGGCTCGTCCTTCCATCCATTGCGGTATCTGCGGCGAGCACGGCGGCGACCCTGTTTCCGTTGAGTTCTGCCACAAGATTGGCCTCGACTATGTATCCTGCTCACCCTTCCGCGTGCCCATCGCACGCCTTGCTGCTGCACAGGCTGCTATCAAGGATATGAAATAATTAAAATTTCATAAGACAATTTATCCGCCCGAAGAAATTCGGGCGGATTTTTTATTGTGTTTTGCAACTAATGTGATATAATAAGTCTTAAATAATAAAACTTTTTCTTTTTTAAGGACGATTACTATGAAAAAGACTTATATAACATCTATGCCTGACCACATCGGCGCTTTTTTAAAAGCCAGTGAGTGTTTTTCCTCGTTGGGAATCAATATAACCCGAGTTAATTATAATAAAGCTATTGACTCCCATATATTGTTTATTGATGCTGATGGCACAGAAGAACAACTTAAAAAAGCGGATTTGGAGCTTGAAAAAATCGGATACTTAGGCAATGACAACGCTAACAAAACAAGTGTTGTTCTATTAGAATTTTGTTTAAAAGATATTCCTGGTAGTGTTACAGATATTCTTAAACTTATAAGTGAATTTAATTTCAATATTTCTTATATAAGTTCACAAGAAAACGGGACAGATTATCAATATTTTAAAATGGGATTATATGTTGATGATTCTGATAAAATTGCCTATTTTTTAAGTCAAGCAGAAAAGTTGTGCAATGTGCGAGTTATTGATTATAACCGCTCTAAGAATGTGTACGATAACAGTATTTTTTATAACACCTATGTTTTAGGTTTATCACAAATGATGGGACTTTCTGCAGATGGAAAACAGGAACTTTTAATAAATATTAATCTTGCTATGCAAACATTAGATGAAAAAGGTTTATCGCCTTATAGAACGTTTGACAGTATAAGTAAGTTTGCTGAACTTTTAAGTATTTCAAAAGGAAAAAACTTTGCACCACGTATAAGCACACACAAAATTTCCGAAAACACTGAAATAACTTTAGTTGAGCCGCCCTGTGGCAGCAACACTATAATCATAAATAGTAATGGGGAGTATTTATTTATTGATAGCGGATATGCTTGTTATCAAAATGAAATGGTTAATATCTTTAACAAAATTATTCCTGAATTTAGTACTATAAAAAAGAAAATACTTATCACCCATGCGGATGTAGACCATTGCGGACTCTTGCCAATTTTTGATGAGATAATTACAAATGAAAAAACAGCGAAGTGCCTAGAAAAGGAATATAATGGACTTGATGGATACCGCGAGGAAAATCCTTTACATAAGCCGTATATTAACATATGCAAAATCCTTACTGAGTACAAGCCGATAAATCCTGAAAAGGTTGTTAAACTTTGGGAAAGTGCACAAACATATGACAAACCTCTTACCCAAACAGGTTTTTATAATTTTGGTGAGCTAAACTTTGAAGTGTATGAAGGAAAAGGCGGACATCTGCCTGGGGAAATCGTTTTAATAGATTATGCGAATCACATTGCTATTACAGGAGATATTTATATTAACACGCATGGTCTTACGGCTGAACAGGAAAAATATAACAGATATGCACCAATACTAATGACATCTGTTGATACAGACCCCAAATTATGTTCAGAGGAAAGAAATGCTATTTTACAACGATTGGGCGTAGGGAAGTGGCAGATTTTCGGAGCGCACGGTTTTAAAAAGGATTATTCAGTAAATTTATAGTTTTATCTTTAATATGTATATATTTCCCCCCTTTTGTGTATAGCACCACAGGCTGCTATAAAGTCTGGCAAGTAAGAACCTCACCCATTAGCAAAATCAAAGATTTTGATGGGTCCCGAGAACCTTGCGACCTTCGGTCTAAATTTCTGACTTTATAAGGTAAATCAAATCCCCACCGAAAAATCGGTGGGGATTTTTGTAGGATTTTATTGACAGATTACATCATAGATGTTATACTGCAAACAGACTAGTTAACAAATAGTTCATATTTTCTAGTCAAGAGAAAGGGGATTTATTATGGAAAACACTGTAAACACTGCTCCCGTTGGTCAACTTAAAACTAACAAAGGATTATTAAAAACTATTTTACTCTCCCTCATTACATTGGGAATTTATCCGCTGGTTGTTATGTCGTCCGTTTCTAACGATATTAACGTTGTGGCTTCAAGGTATGACGGTAAAAAGACTATGCATTTTTGTTTATTAGCATTCATTGTTGCTCCTATTACCTTTGGCATTGCCGGTATTGTATGGTACCATAAAATCTCTAATCGTATCGGTGCCGAACTTAAGCGCCGTGGTGTAGCATACAGCTTCAGCGCTACAGACTTCTGGCTTTGGAATGTTCTCGGTAGCCTTATAGTTGTTGGACCTTTTGTATATTTACATAAAATGTTCAAGGCAGTTAACAAAATGAACGCACATTATAACGTAAACGGTTAATCGCATTTTAAATTATATAGCAAAAATAAAAACCTCTTTGGAGTTTCCAAAGAGGTTTTTTGCATTTTATTTCCTTGCAACGCTGCTTTTAATTGACGCCTCGGCCACGGCCTTTGCAACTGCAGAAGCAATGCGTTTGTCAAATGCCTTTGGAAGGATATATTCAGGCGAGAGCTCGCCGTCTGAAACTAAATCTGCTATGGCGTAGGATGCCGCCATTTTCATATCATCGTTAATATCACTTGCTCGCACATCCAGCGCACCGCGGAAGATACCAGGAAAAGCAAGCACATTGTTAATTTGGTTTGGGAAATCCGACCTGCCTGTGCCTACAATGTAAGCTCCGCCAAGCTTTGCCTCATCGGGCATAATTTCGGGAACGGGGTTTGCCATTGGGAAAACGATTGCTTTTTGAGCCATTGTAGAAACCATTTGTGCGGTTACAATTTTAGGCGCTGAAACACCGATAAACACATCGGCTTCCTTTATAACATCGGCAAGAGTTCCTGTTTCGCCATTTGGATTAGTGATTTCGGCAAGAGCCTTATGGGTATCGCTTAAATTCTCCATTCCCTTTGCAATGGCGCCGAATTTATCGCACATTATAAGATTTTTAACACCCAGCTTTAATAAATGCTCGCCAATGGCGGTGCCTGCCGCACCTGCGCCATTAATAACACATTTAATTTTACCGATATCCTTCTTAACACATTTGAGAGCGTTAATCATTGCCGCCGCAACAACAATGGCGGTGCCGTGCTGGTCATCGTGGAAAATGGGAATGTCGCAACGCTGCTTTAACTTTCTCTCAATTTCAAAGCAACGAGGAGCTGCAATATCCTCAAGATTTATGCCGCCGAATGAGCCTGAAATATTATAAATTGTGTTAACAATTTCATCGACATCATTAGAACGAATGCAAAGAGGAAAAGCATCAACCCCTGCAAACTCCTTAAAAAGAACGCATTTGCCCTCCATAACAGGCATTCCCGCTTCGGGACCAATGTTGCCAAGACCCAAAACAGCAGAGCCATCGGTTATAACACCGATAAGGTTCCAGCGGCGGGTTAGCTCAAAGGATTTATCATAATCCTTTTCAATTTCAAGGCAAGGCTCAGCAACACCTGGGGTGTAAGCCACCGACAAATCATCGCTGTTTTCGACTTTCGCACGGGAGACAACCTCAATTTTGCCCTGCCACTGATAATGCTTATTTAATGCTTTTTCCTTAATATCCAATTTAGTGCTCCTTTTTTCAAACTCACCTATGATTGTTTTATTGTAACATAAAAAGTCAGTCTGTGCAATATCTGTTAAATTTAAGTATTCCTTCTAAAAAACCTTTTCATTTGCGGCGGGCTATGATATAATACAATTATCAAAAGCTAATTTCGGCATTTTTCTGCAAAAAGGAGCAAATATAATGATTAACATTAAAAAAGAACAACTTGATTTTTTGAATTGGGAATTCGGTGTGTTTTTCCATTTCGGCATTCGCACCTTTAATGAAGGACACAAAGACTGGGATATGGACCATATGGAGCTTTCCACCTTTAACCCAACTGAACTTGACTGCGATGAATGGATTAAAACCATAAAGGATGCGGGCGCCAAATATGCCGTTCTCATTTGCAAGCATCACGATGGCTTTGCCAACTGGCCCTCGGCCTACACCGATTATTCGGTTAAAAATACGCCCTGGAAAGATGGTAAGGGTGATGTTGTTAGAGAGTTTGTTGATGCCTGCCATAAATATGATATGAAGGTTGGATTATACTACTCCCCTGCCCAGTTCGGCTCGGTTAATATGAACGGCAAGGAATATGATGATTATTTCATTAACCAAATTAGGGAATTGCTTACTAATTACGGAGAAATCAGTTACCTTTGGTTTGACGGTTGCGGCAGTGAAAACCACAACTACGATACCGAAAGGATTGTGGCCGCAATCAGAGAATGCCAGCCTAACATTCTTCTCTTTAATATGTGGGACCCTGACACCCGTTGGATTGGCAACGAGGCAGGTGTTGCACACAGCCCCAACAAATCGGTTGTTAGCGCTCTGGATTTTTCTATTAACGATGATAAAAAGCGCGCTTTGGAAGAAAGCCTGTTTTTACCCGGCGAATGTGATTGCCGAATGAGACTTGAAAATTGGTTCTACAGCGATTTCGATGCCCACACCGTTAAAAGCCTTGATGAGCTTATGGGACTTTATTACTATTCAGTGGGCCGCGGCGCAAATCTTCTTATAAATATTGGCCCTGACCGACGCGGAAAGTTGCCCGCTGAGGACAAGGAAGCAATTATTAAGTTTGGCCAAAGAATTCGTGAAGATTTTTCAAATTTCATTGATTCAAAGATAACCAATGAGGACAACAAACTGATTCTTGAGCAGGATTTACAGCTTGTAAACCACGTTATTTTAGAGGAAGAAATTTCCACCGATGAAATTGAAAATTTTGAAATTTTCGCTTACCCCTATCCCTACGGCGCGCCCATTTCGGTGTTTAGAGGCACAACCATAGGCCACAAGGCAATTTGCTTCTTCCCCGCAATAAACACCACAAAACTGGAAATCGTTTTTGACAGGACTAAAAAGGTTAAAGCTGCTGCAAAGTTTATTAAAATGTATTAAAACAAAAAGCAAGGACAGGAAACCCTGTCCTTGCTTTTTATAATCCCTTAATCTCAACTTTATCGATAATATTAAGGTTATACTTTTCTTTTAAAACCTTAATCTTTTCAAGCGACTCACCGTCATAGGCACTGGCCACATCGTGAGCATCAAAGCCCACAATCATTTTAGAGCCCACCTGCCCTGCGATTTTATAAAATTTTTCGCTGGAATAGGTGCGGTTATCTCTAATACCTAAGCAGTTGATTTCAAGTGGGACATTAAGCTCCTTTGCAACCTTGCAAAGGCGGGTCATTTCCCTTTCCCACCGCTCATCATCGCCGATATAATTTAAAATATCGGGATGAGCGACATACAAAAACTTACCTGTTTTCATCCCCTCAATAATAAGGTCAACATATTCCGTGATGCTGTCCCCTGTGTGACCGGGCATTCCCGAGGAACGGCGGCCATCATTTTCTTTGCCTAAATAATGTTCACCTAAAATAAGATACTCTGCACCAACGCTTTTTACAAATCGGAGCATTACGTCAAAACAATCAGGATAATATTCCATTTCAAATCCCACATGGAGTTCTATTTTATCCTTATATTTTTTCTTTAAAGCATTTATGGTGTCAACATATTCCTGCGCCTTTTCCTTCGGCACACGCCAGCCTGTGTTATAGCCTTCTTCAAAAGGAATGGGTGCGTGGTCGGAAAAGCCCATAATCTGAATTCCGCAAGAAATGGCACGTAAAATATATTCCTCCTCCGTGCCGCTGGCGTGATTACAGCGGTAGGTGTGGGTGTGGTAGTTTGCTAACATTAAAATTCCTCCGTGGAGTATTATTATATATATTTTACCACACCTTAAAATTTGTAGCAATATGTTTTTAAAAAATCCCGACCGTTTGAAGCGGTCGGGATTTTAGTTTGTTTTATTTCACAACAATGTTAACAAGTTTTTTGGGAACATAAAGTTCCTTAATAACTGTTTTGCCATTCATTTCGGCTTTAACGGCATCCTGCTCTTTAGCAAGAGCAATGGCATCGGGTGCAGAAATTTCGGCAGGGATGTTAATTCTTGCCTTAATTTTGCCGTTAACCTGAATAACAATCTCGATGGCGCTTTCAACGCATTTTGCCTCATCGAAGGTGGGCCACTTTGTCTCATTGAGCATTCCCTCAAAACCACAAACCTCCCACATTTCCTCGGTTAAATGAGGTGCAAAGGGATTGAGAAGAACAAGAACGGTTTTAAGCTCGGCTCTATTTATCTTGCCTGTTCCAACAACGGTGTTAAGAAGTGACATAAGGGCCGCAATGGCGGTGTTCATTTTAAGGGTGTCGATATCCCCTGTTACCTTTTTAATGGTCTTGTGGAATTCGCTTTCAAGCTCACTTCTATATTCATCGCCGGGGGCAAGGATATCGGCAAGGGACCAAACACGCTCTAAAAAGCGCTTACAGCCCTTGATTGAATTAGAACTCCAGGGAGCGGCCTTTTCAAAATCACCAATGAACATTTCATAAAGGCGCATTGTGTCAGCACCGTAGGTGTTAACAATTTCATCGGGGTTAACAACGTTGCCACGGGACTTTGACATTTTCTCGCCGTTTTCGCCCAAAATCATACCGTGGCTTGTGCGCTTAGCGTAAGGCTCGGCAGTGGGCACAACACCGATATCATAAAGGAATTTATGCCAGAAACGGCTGTAAAGCAGGTGCAAAGTTGTGTGCTCCATACCGCCGTTGTACCAGTCAATGGGACACCAGTATTCGAGGGCTTCCTTGCTTGCCAGCTCTTTGTCATTGTGGGGGTCGCAGTAACGCAGGAAATACCAAGAGGAACCTGCCCACTGAGGCATTGTGTCGGTTTCGCGGTGTGCCTTGCCGCCGCACTTAGGACAGGTGGTTTCCACCCAATCGGTGATTTTAGCAAGGGGTGATTCACCGTTGTCGGTGGGCTCATAGCTTTCAACGTTGGGAAGCAGCAAAGGCAACTCGCTTTCATCAAGAGGAACATAGCCGCACTTTTCGCAGTGAACCATAGGAATGGGCTCGCCCCAATAACGCTGGCGGGAGAACACCCAGTCACGAAGCTTAAAGTTAACCTTTTCGGCACCAAGATTTTTATCGGAAAGCCACTTGATAATGGCAACCTTTGCCTCATCAACGCTAAGGCCATTCAGGAAGCCTGAATTCACCATTGTGCCTGTTGCGCAATCGGTGAAGGCCTCTTTTTCGATATCGCCGCCTGCAACTACCTCGATAATGGGCAAATTAAACTTTTTAGCAAAATCATAGTCTCTAGTGTCGTGGGCGGGAACGGCCATAATGGCGCCTGTGCCGTAAGAAATAAGTACATAATCGGAAATGAAAATGGGGATTTCCTTTTCATTTACAGGGTTAATTGCGCGAACACCCTTAAGCTCAACACCGGTTTTATCCTTTGCGAGTTCGGTGCGCTCAAAGTCGGACTTTTTAGCAGCCTCTTCCCTATATGCTCTTATCTCATCAATATTAGTAAGCTTATCGGCCCATTTTTCAATTAAGGGGTGTTCGGGAGAAACAACCATATAGGTTGCACCGAAAAGTGTATCGGCACGGGTTGAGAAAACCTCTAAAACATCGCCCGCGGTGGTTGAAAATTTGATTTCGGCACCTGTTGAACGACCAATCCAGTTTCTCTGTTGGGTTTTAACGCGGTCGATAAAATCAACGGTGTCAAGACCCTCTAAAAGCTTTTCGGCATAGTCGGTAATTTTAAGCATCCACTGGCTTTTTTCCTTGTGAACAACCTCACTGCCGCAACGCTCACAAACGCCGTTTACAACCTCCTCATTTGCTAAAACGCATTTACAAGAGGTGCACCAGTTAACAGCCATTTGCTTTTTATAGGCAAGGCCCTTTTTGTAAAGCTGGAGAAAAATCCACTGGGTCCATTTATAGTAAGATGGGTCGGTGGTGTTCACTTCCCTGCTCCAATCAAAAGAGAAGCCGAGAGATTTAAGCTGACGCTTAAAGTTTCTAACATTATCAGCGGTGACAACCTCGGGGTGAATGTGATTTTTAATTGCAAAGTTTTCGGTGGGAAGTCCAAATGCATCCCAACCCATGGGATAAAGAACATTGTAGCCCTCTAAACGCTTTTTACGGCTTACAATGTCAAGAGCGGTGTACGAACGGGGATGTCCCACGTGAAGGCCCTGTGCCGAGGGGTAAGGGAATTCTACAAGGGCATAGAACTTAGGCAATGTATAATCATTTTTTGCGGCGAAGGTTTGGTTATCATCCCATTTATCCTGCCACTTTTTCTCAATTGAAGTAAAATCGTATCTCACTTTTATTCCTCCGTACTGCTTTCAAGATATTTAGAAATGTCAACGGCTTCACCGTCAAACCACATTTTATCAAGGTTATAAAACTGCCTTGCCTCACGTGAAAAAACGTGAACTACAATGTCACAATAGTCAATTAAAATCCAGCCTGTTGCACGGCCCTCAACGTGGTGGGGCTGAACACCCGCTTCGGATAGTTTAAATTCTACCTCATCGGCAAGGGTTTTAACGTGGGTGTTTGAGGTTGCAGTTGCAAGGACAAAATAGTCTGCAACGCTTGTTAAATCGCCAACGCGAATTGCGGCAAGCTCCATTGCCTTTTTTTCGTTAAGCGCATTAAGTGCTATGCGCAGTTTTTCGTTCATTATATTTTACCTCTCAAAAGAATTTCATTATATGCACAAAGTGTGTCGGGGTGAATTGCAAGCTCCCTTTCACACAAATCTTTAACCATATAACAAAGGGCGTAGCGAAGGGCGGATTCCAGGGATTCATCGGCTAAAGTGCGCATTATATCCACATCATCATAATCCCTGTCACATGAAGTGAAATCGGCAATATAGAGCACCGTTTCAAGCTTTGTCATATTAGCCTTTGCGGTTGTATGACACCTTATGGCGCTTATAATTTCCTCATCTAAAATCCCAAAAACATTTTTGGCAACTGCGGCGCCCGAAATGGCGTGCCACAGCTTTTCGCTCCCCGCCTCAACATCGGATAGTATTATACCAAAACGCTCAAATATTTTCAACTGTTTTTCGGTGCTGTGATTTTTTGTGGCATCGTGGACAAGACCTGCTAAATACGCCTTCTCGGGGTCGGCACCGTATTTAGCCGCTAAGCGCTTTGCCTCCCTTGCAACACAAAGGGAATGCTCAAATCTTTTGGGTTTTAAATCCTGCCGCAAAATTTCAATTATTTCGTTTTCACTTAGCATATTGTTCACCACCGTAAAGACCATTTTCGCTTATATATTCCGCAATAAAGGCGGGAATATGCTTTTTCATTTCGCTGAATTTCATCTGCCTAATTTCACTAGAGGAAATTTCTGCCGGCGTAATTTCAAGAACAAAAACTTTGCCGCCCTTGGCTTTTAGAAATTCTACCGCTTTATCAAACTCCTCGTTATCGGTACCCTTGCGCCTTACGGCAATA
>JAFTPI010000097.1 GCA_017463345.1 Clostridia bacterium
TCTCCCCCTTTCAAAGAAACTGAACGAGGGCGCAGGCAAGGTTTACGCTGAACTTTCCAAACACTTTATGGTGGATTATGATGATGCAGGCTCCATCGGTAAGCGTTACCGCCGTGAGGATGAAATCGGCACACCCTTCTGTATTACCTACGATTTTGAAAGCGAGACTGACGGCTGCGTAACCGTTCGTGACCGTGACACAATGGAGCAGGTAAGACTGCCTATTGCAGAGCTTAAAAAATACATTGAGGAAAAACTCGAATTCTAATAACCTTAAAAAAGATTATCCGACCGTTTTTAAAAACGGTCGGTTTTTTTATTTCTTGTTTTTATTTGCTTTCGGGTTTCATTGTGGGGAGATGCTCAAAATGATATTAATAAAGTTTTATAAGTTCTTATAACCTCTTAAAACTCGCCTTTGGAAAACACTAAAAATCAAATTTTTCTTATATCTTCTTATAAATTCTCATAATTTGGTTTGAAACTGTGGTAAAATTGTGGTAAAATAATTTATATTAAAGGAGGGTGAATATATGCACCACATTTTGCCCGAAGAACAATTGATTGAATATGCAAAACCATACTTAAAAGCAAATGGCTTCAAGAAAAAGAACAAGCGATGGACGAAAGACATCGGAGAATTTACTCTTTGCTTTTATATTCAAGGCAGTTGCTATTCGAAAGAAAATTATTATATTCGACCTGGTGTTTTTGTCAATTCGTTGTTACCCACAGAATTGGTTTATGGGCATTGGATGACACAGATTGAGCAAACCACCCCCGAAAAGGTGTTGTGCGATTTTGAGCAATGGTGCGAAGAATGGACAAATAAGTCCTTAATCAAAGAACGTTTACTTGCCTTTATGGAATGGGAAGAACGAAACCCGTTGGAAAAACGGAGAGCCAAACTCGTTGATTATGAAGCAGACCCTGTTCCTGCCGATGAGTTTTTTATGGTTGATTTGAAAACAAAGCAATATATTCTCAATGAATTTTAACACCTGCCGTTACATACAAAAAGGACTATGACATTAAAAGTCATAGTCCTTTTTACTTAAACTGCGGTAAGAAGATTTTGGGAAGTTCTTATATCTTCTTATAAGTTCTTATAACTTGTTATTAGTCCAAGGGTTTCATTGTGGGGAACAAAATTACTTCCCTAATGGTGTCGGAATTTGTCAGCAGCATAACCGTTCTGTCAACACCGATTCCCATACCGCCTGTGGGGGGCATACCGTATTGAAGCGCAGTTAAGAAATCCTCATCAAGCATTTCGGCTTCATCATCACCGCGATCCCTGAGTTCAAGCTGCTTTTCAAAGCGTTCACGCTGAACATCGGGGTCGTTAAGCTCACTGTAGGCATTTGCAAGCTCGCTGTGGCAAACAAAAAGCTCAAAACGCTCGGTTACCCTGGGGTCTAAAGGCGATGCCTTTGTTAAAGGGGAAACCTCAACGGGATACATTGTTATAAATGTAGGCTGAATAAGTTTTTCCTCAACGCGCTGGTCAAAACAAGCGTAAAGGGCGTTGCCCCAGGTTTTATCAGCGGTGGGGCTAAGCTCAACGCCAACTGCCTTTGCGGCGGCAACTGCCTCGGCATCGTCCGAAATAGCGCCGAAATCAATGCCAACATATTCCTTAACGGCATCAACCATTGTGAGCCTGCGCCAGCCGGGGGTGAGGTCAATTTTTTCACCCATCCACTCTAATTGGTAGGTGCCGAGAATTTCCTTTGCGGCGCCTGAGATAATGCCCTCGGCGATGTCCATCATATCGTGGAAATCGGCATAGGCCTGGTATAACTCAATGGAGGTGAACTCGGGGTTGTGTTTCGGGTCCATACCCTCGTTTCTGAAAATGCGACCGATTTCATAAACCCTGTCCATTCCGCCAACGATAAGGCGCTTTAAGGGAAGCTCGGTGGCAATTCTCATATACATATCTAAATCGAGGGTGTTGTGATGTGTAATAAAGGGGCGGGCAGATGCGCCGCCTGCGATAGTGTTAAGTACAGGTGTTTCAACCTCAATGTAACCCATATTATCAAGGTATTCCCTCATAAATTTTATAAACTTTGAACGGATTACAAAGTTGCGCTTAACCTCAGGATTAACAATAAGGTCAACATAGCGCTGGCGATAACGAAGGTCGGTATCTTTCAGGCCGTGAAACTTTTCGGGCAGGGGCAAAAGGGATTTTGAAAGCAATTTAATGCTTTGTGCGTGAATAGAAATTTCCCCTGTCTGGGTTTTAAACACAAAACCCTCTAAACCCACAATGTCGCCGATGTCCATCTTTTTAAATGCGGCATATGGCTCCTCGCCAACATCATCACGGCGAACATAGCTTTGAATATTAGCAGAGGTGTCCTGAATATTACAAAAGCTTGCCTTACCCATAATGCGGCGGCTCATAATGCGGCCTGCAATTTTAACGGTTTTGCCCTCATATTCCTCAAAGTTCTCTTTAATATCAAGAGCCTTTGCATCAAAATCAAACTTTGTGATAACAAAGGGGTCGTTTCCTGCCTCTTTTAATAGGCTAAGTTTATCGCGGCGCACCTTTATAAGTTCGTTTACATTAACCTCAGCATTAACATTGTTGTTGTTTTCTGACATTTTTCTTCACATCCTTCGCGCTGTTTTTAAGAAAAATTTTTTATTTCGAAATGGAAAGAACCTCGTAAACGAATTCATTTGAATTCACTTCAACGGTAACCTTATCTCCAACCTTTGCGCCGATAAGAGCCTTACCAACGGGGGATTCATCGGAAATAAAGCCGTTATCAGGGTCAGCTTCAGAGGAGCCAACAACCTTGAATTCCATTTCCTCTTCAAATTCAATGTCTAAAACCTTAACCTTTGAGCCAACCTGAACTGCTTTAGGCTTGCCCTTAGTATCGGAGATAAGCTCATAGTTGTTGAGAATAACCTCAAGGTCAACTATTCTAGCTTCAATTTTAGCCTGCTCGTTTTTTGCCTCATCGTATTCGCTGTTTTCCGAAAGGTCGCCATAACCACGGGCGATTTTAATTCTTTCGGCAATTTCGGCTCTGCCGACTGTTTTTAAGTTTTCCAGCTCCTCCTGAACCTTTTTAAGACCGTCGGGAGTGAGTTTGATTACCTTAGCCATTGTGAATGAACTCCTTAAAAATAATAATTATAACGGAACCCTTCCGTGACCAATCGAACTGCCGTGCAATATACACAGTCATATTTCAATATTATATATATAATTTACAAATATGTCAAGAAAATAAATTTTCTTTTAAAATATTTACAATTTTGCCGCCTGCGCTTATAATATAAACCGAGGAAACTATTCCTCGGTTTTTTTGTTTTCTTTATTCTTTTTGCTCGGTCTTGGGTCGTAGGTTTTTAAAAACTCCTCCCATTCTTCCTCGCTTAAATTTTCGGCGTGGGCGGAATATTCGGCATAGAGCCGATTAGAAATTTTTTCATAACCCTTCTTTAAAATATACCTTGCACGAAGGTCGATTATAAGCATTACGGTGGCGCTTACAACCACCCCTAAAATGGGCAGCAGATGCGCCCAATAAAATTTGCCGTTTAGTCCTAAAATACCTGCAGGGTCTATCAGCAATTTTCCAAAACAAATCACAGTCCAAACACTAACAGGCAGGCTGCAAATGGCAGTGCCAATGGGAATTTTAAAGCCGCCGAAAACAGCGCCGCCAAGACCCAGCACCAAAAATGCGCCAATGGTGTAAACGGTGTTTAGGTTTGTAGAAATCTCATCGTTAAACCAAATTCCCAAAATAACCATTGCGGCAAAAACTGCGGCGTAAATGTAGCTCACAAGGTAAGCCACCCTGAAACCGCCGTAAAGAGCGCCATCCTTTTTGGCATAGCGAATGTTATATTTTTCCTCGCTGCGCTTTACCTGCGCTAAAATGGTTTCGTTCATTTTCATTTTTATCACCATCAAGTTGGCGAGAGTCGAACCCGATACGGTTTCGCTCACCGCCTTTAATCATCTGACTTTGCGTATTTTTTTGCAAGGCGTCAGCCTTGCGGCAAAATTACGCTTTGTCAACTAAATAAATTCGTTGGCAGAAACTCTTCGACCTTTCAAAACTAAAATTTTTGTGTTAGAGGAAGCCGACAAAACTTGAGGATACCGGCGTATTTCAAGTTTTGAGGCAAACTATTACCGAAAATTTTGTTTTGAAGGCGTAACTGGTTCGACTCTCGCCAACTTGTTTATTTTAACACAAATAAAAATAGTTGTAAAGATTGAAAGGAATTCTAAAATTATGGCAACACTTAATATTGTAATGGTTGAACCCGAAATCCCCCAAAACACAGGAAATGTGGCGCGAACCTGCGCCGCAACAGGGGCAAGGCTGCACCTGGTTGGCCCCATGGGATTTACCGTTGATGACAAAAAGCTAAAGCGAGCAGGTCTTGATTATTGGCACCTTTTAGACATAACTTATTATGAAAATTTAGAGGACTTTTTTGCAAAAAATCAGGGTGAATTTTTCTTTTTTACAACAAAGGCGCTAAACACCCATTCCGATGTTTCCTACCCCGATAACGCATACCTCTTTTTCGGCAAGGAAACAAAGGGGCTTCCCGAAGA
>JAFTPI010000098.1 GCA_017463345.1 Clostridia bacterium
AGAGAAATGATAAAAAACCGGTTAAGTGATTTAAACGAGCTTTATAAATGAGGAACAATTAATGCAGTCTAAAAAAATAACCCTTTCAAGTGAACTTATGTACCTTGTGGCAACAGTGGTTTTAGCCTTTTCGGTGGCAATGCTAACCGCCGCCGATTTTGGTGTTTCTATGATTGTTGCACCTGCCTACATTTTTAGCCTAAAATTTAATATGTTCACCTTTGGACAAAGTGAGTACATAATTCAGGCAATTGTTTTTATTCTTTTTTGCATTATAGTAAGAAGGATTAAACTTATCTATTTCACCTCATTCTTGAGCTGTCTTATTTATGGCGCTGTCCTTGATTTTTGGAGAATCGTTGTGCCGCTTTTTAATCCTGATTTAACACCAGCGGCCAGTATTCCTTTTGGGGCAAGAATTGCACTTTTTGCGGGCGGCGAGCTTCTTACCGCAATTTCCATTGCAATCTTTTTTAGATGCTACATTTTTCCACAGGTTTATGATTTCTTTGTTAAATGCATTTGTGAAAAGTTTGGTATCAATAAATCAAGGTTTAAAATTGCGTTCGACTTTTCTTTCCTTTTGCTAGCTTTAATTCTATCTCTTGTTTTCTTTGGCGAAATTAGGGGCATCGGCATTGGCACCATGGCTATTGTTTGTGTTAACGGTGTTGCAATCGGCGCGGCAGGAAAGCTGATTGATAAATTTTTTGAAATTAAACCAACATTTAAAAAACTAGAAGAAAAATTTGTTATATAGATTAAAAAAGCAGCAACCAAACGGTTGCTGCTTTTTAAAATAATACTGAGAAAATCAAATATAAAATCGGTTGGTGCGCAAGGTAAATGATAAGTGAATGCCGACCAATGAAATTTAGCAAAAAAACAGGTTTTGTTGTAAAATATCTTAAAAGATTTTGCTTTTTGAAAAGCAGACAGAAAAAGTAACCGCAAAGGAAAAGAAAAAACCAGGGGAGAAATGAGAAATAATCGGTGGAATAAAATGTGTTGCTTGGAAACCCCAAAAATGCGGTTAAATAGTTTGCATAAAGAAATTCGGGCAGTTTTATTAAATTAATTGTGCCAAAGCCTAAAAAGCCTAAATTGCAGTTTTTAAATAATAGAAAAAGCAGCAATGAAATTACAACACCTATTTCAGGTGGAATTTTATTAAAAAGTTTTTCAAGGGGAATTACAGCAAGCATTGCAGTGCCCAAAAAGGTGAGAACGCCGAAAACAATGGGGAAATCGGGCATAACAACAAGGGTGGTTAGGGTTACAAGCGCGCCGCCGCCAAACACAATAAGTCCTCTTTTTAAATGCTTTGAGCCAAGGGCGCGGCAAAAACCCGAAAGGAAAATGAAGGTGATGCAAATGCTTTGCTGCCAAATTATCCTTGGCTGACCCGAAAACCGGGGCAGGGGAACACCATGAAGATAGGCAAGGTTCCAAAGGGCGTGGTAGATAACCATGCTGATAATTGTTATTCCCCGCAAGGCATCAAGCAGGTGGAGCCGTGTCTTTATTTGTTTCATAATTTTTTACTTCTTCTTTTTCTTATGAATGTTGCGAATTGTCTTTTTCTTTGGCTTGTTGGGTGTAAAGCCTTTATCGGGTAAAACCAGGCAGTTTGGCCCCGTGCCGATAAGGTCGGTGCGGTGAGCCGCTTTAAGCGCAGAAAGCACAAGTGGTCGGTTTTCAGGTTTGAAATACTGCAAAAGCGCCCGCTGCTGTGCCTTTTCCTTCATGGTTTTGGGCACATAAATTTTTTCCATTGTGTAGGGGTCAAGCTCGGTGTAGAACATACAGGTTGAAACGGTGCCGGGTGTTGGATAAAAATCCTGCACCTGTTCGGGGTGAAGCCCCTCTTTTTTTAGAAAAAGGGAAAGTTCAATGGCATCGTTTATTGTGCTGCCCGGGTGAGAGGACATAAGATAAGGTACCAAAAACTGTTCTTTATTAACACTTTTAGTAAGCTCATAAAAACGTTTTTTGAATTTGTTGTAGGTTGAAATTGCAGGCTTTCCCATTCTCTTTAGCACGTTTGCACTACAGTGCTCGGGGGCAACCTTTAACTGACCGCTTGTGTGATGCAAAACAAGTTCCTTGAAAAACTCCTCATTTTCATCGGCAATAAGATAGTCAAAGCGAATGCCCGAACGAATAAATACCCTTTTAACCTTTGGGATTTTACGGAGTTTGCGAAGCAGAGAAAGATAATCACTGTGGTCAACCTTAAGTGCAGGGCAAGGGGTGGGCGCAAGACATTTTTTGCCCTTGCAAAGGCCGTGCTTTAACTGCTTTTCGCAGGAGGGGGCCCTGAAATTCGCTGTAGGGCCGCCAATGTCGTGGATATATCCCTTAAAATCGGGATATTCGGTAATCCTTTCAACCTCGCTGATAACCGATTCGTGACTGCGGCAGGAAATCTGCCTGCCTTGGTGGTAGGCAAGTGAGCAAAAGTTGCAAGCACCAAAGCAACCGCGGTTGTGAATAACCGAAAATTTAACTTCCTTTATGGCCTCAACACCACCCAGTGCCTCGTAGGAGGGGTGGTAATCCCGCATAAAGGGCAGAGCATAAACCTCGTCCATTTCCTCGGTTGTAAGGGGTGGCATTGGGGGATTTTGAATAACGATTTTATCTGAGTGGCGCTGAATAACAGTTTTGCCTCTTACGGCATCGTGCTCATCCTGCTGAATTCGGCAGGAAATGGCGTACTGCTTCTTTCCTTGCTCAGAGTTTTCACTAACCGCCTCAAATGAGGGGCACTCCTGGCAGGGCCGTGGGGTGTAGTCGTTAGTGCTTACCGCAATGCAGGTGCCTAAAATATCGTTTAAATCGCTTATTGCTTCGCCTTTTCTAAGGCGCTGGGCAATTTCCACACAATGCTTTTCGCCCATGCCGTACATTAGAATATCGGCCCTTGAGTCAATGAGAATTGAGGGGCGCACCTTGTCATCCCAATAATCATAATGAGCAAAGCGGCGCAGCGATGCTTCAAGTCCACCAATGGCAATGGGTATATCACCGAAAAGCTCACGCACCTTGTTCGAGTAAACAATAGTTGCTCTGTCAGGGCGTTTACCCGCCTTGTTTCCGGGGGTGTAGGCATCATCACTGCGGCGTTTTTTTGCGGCGGTGTAGTGAGCCACCATTGAGTCAATGTTGCCGCCGTTTATAAAAAACGCAAGTTCGGGGCGACCAAATTCAAGGTAATCACTATCGTTCACGGGTTGTGAAATAATGGCAACCTTAAAGCCTGCGCTTTCCAGCACACGGGAAATAACAGCGGTGCCAAAGCTGGGGTGGTCAACATAGGCATCACCTGTTACTATAACAATATCGGGGCGCTCCCAACCGAGAGCGGCCATTTCTTTTTTTGTAATGGGTAAAAAGGGCATAAAATCCACCTTAAATTTATTTTCTAATTGATTATACAATATAGCAGATAAAAAATCAAATATGTCATTGTGAAAAGGACAAAATTGTTATATAATGGAAAAAAGGGATGTGATTTCATGTTTGCAAAGCTTAACAGTGTTGCAGTTTTTGGAATGGAAACCTATCTTTTACAAATTGAAACCGATATTTCCAACGGACTTCCTGCCTTTGATATTGTAGGGCTTCCCGATACATCGGTTAAGGAATCGAGGGACAGGGTGCGTTCCGCTCTCAAAAATTGCGGGTTTAAGTTTCCACCTAGCAGAATAACGGTTAATCTCGCCCCTGCCGACCTTAAAAAGGAGGGCCCTATTTATGACCTGCCCATTTTGCTTGGAATTCTTCTTGCCACAAAGCAGTTAACGGCAAATGTTTCCGACTGCGCCTTTATCGGCGAGGTCTCTCTTGACGGCAATGTTAGAAGCGTTAACGGCGTTCTCGCCATGGCTATTTGCGCAAAGGAAACAGGAATTAAAAAATTCTTTGTGCCAAAGGAAAACGCTGCCGAGGCCGCCGTTGTTGAGGGAATTGAAATTTATCCCGTTGAAACGGTTAAGGATATTGTTTCCCATCTCAATTTCGAATGGGAAATTGAAAAGGCACTGCCTATTAAAACCGAGAAAAGTGATAACTATGTAGGGCTGGATTTTGCTGATGTAAAGGGACAAACCCTTGCAAAGCGTGCATTGGAAATTGCGGCGGCAGGCGGTCACAACATTTTGCTTATCGGCCCACCGGGGTCAGGTAAAAGTATGCTTGCCAAAAGGCTTCCCACAATTCTCCCTGAAATGACCTTTGATGAATCCATTCAAACAACAAAAATCCATTCCATTGCAGGAATTTTAGACCCTGAAAATCCACTTATAACCTCCCGCCCATTCAGGTCGCCTCACCACACAATTTCAGCACCGGGGCTTACGGGCGGCGGTGCTGTACCAAAGCCTGGTGAAATTTCTCTTGCCCACAACGGTGTGCTGTTTTTGGATGAACTTCCCGAATTTCACCGTGATGTTATGGAGGCAATGCGCCAACC
>JAFTPI010000022.1 GCA_017463345.1 Clostridia bacterium
TAACGCTTACACCGTTAGGAGTGGTTTTAAGTTCGGGGTCGGCAGTTAAGCGACCTGTTAAAACAACCAAGTTAAACATTTAGTTTCTCCTTTTACTTTTTAATAACCATTACGCGAAGAACGCCGTCGGTAATACCGGCAACACGTTCAAGCTCTGCGGGGAAGCTTGCTTCACTGGTGAAAACAGTGAAAACATAGTAGCCTTCGGTCTCGTAGTTGATGGGATATGCCAAACGGCGCTTACCCCAATCGTCAACGGATTCGATGGTACCATTCTCCTCGATAAGTGTCTTGAATTTTTCACATAAAGCATTAACAGCGTCGTCGCCGTTCTTTACGGAATAAACAAGAGCAACCTCGTACTTATTTGCCATCTTCGTTGCACCTCCTTTTGGTCTATTGGTCCTGCCTCTTAGGGCAGAACAAGGGGCTAATTTCTCATATTAGCAACCGATATTATATCATTTGTGTTTTATAAAGTCAAGCATTTTTAACTTTTTATTGACATTTAATTCATTTAGGATAAAATAATAAAGTAATGAACTATTAACTTGATTTGGAGGGAAATCACAATGCTTCTTACAGCAGATGTGGGAAACACCAACATAACCCTTGGCGTTTTTGAGGATGAAACCCTTAAATGCACCGCTCGCCTTGCCACCGACACAAAGCTGACGGGTGACCAGTATGCCATTTCTGTTAAAGATGTTCTCGCATTAAACGGGGTTAACACCTTTGACATTGAGGATGCCGTTATCTGCTCGGTTGTGCCCAGTGTTACCACAGCCCTGTCTTCCGCCATTTCAAAGCTTTTCAGCATTGTGCCCTTGGTGCTGGGCCCCGGTGTTAAAACGGGTCTTAACATTAAAATTGACAACCCCGCCCAGCTTGGCGCCGACCTTGCCGCAGGCGCGGTTGCCGCAATGAACGAATACACAATGCCCTGCGTTATCATTGACATGGGCACCGCCACCACCATCAGCGTGCTGGACAAAAACGGTTGCTTTTTAGGCGGTAGCATTGGGGCAGGTGTAAGGCTCACCCTTAAAGCCTTAACCCAGAATACCGCACAGCTGCCTGAAATTTCCATTTCCGCCCCCGCAAAGGTAATTGGCACCAACACTGCCGATTGTATGCGCTCAGGCCTTATTTTTGGCACCGCCGCTATGCTTGATGGTCTTCTTTCCCGCATTGAAAGGGAGCTGGGCGAAACCCCCACGGTTATTGCAACAGGCGGCCTTTCTAAGGATATTATCCCCCTTTGTGAAACCGACATAATCTATAACGAAAACCTGCTGCTGGAGGGGCTTCGTTATATCTACGAAAAAAACACCTGATAAAGGGTTTTAAATAATGAACTGTATCCTTTTGGAACAGTATCGGAGGTAATTTAATATGCAAACAACAAAACTTCAAACTCAGAAGCTGGTTTTAGGCGCAATAATGACGGCGCTTGTCATCATTTTGCAGCTTATTGGCAGCTTCACAACCTTTTTCGGTCCCTTTTCAACCGCCGTTGCCCTTATTCCCATTGTTTTGGGTGCGGCTATGTGCGGCACCGCCATTGGTGCCTGGCTGGGCTTCGTTTTCGGCGTGGTTGTCATCGCCTCAGGCGGTGCGGCGCTGTTTTTCGCCTTTGACATTCCCGGAACAATTATAACGGTGCTTTTAAAGGGTACACTTTGCGGTCTTGCTGCAGGTCTCGTACATAAGGCTCTTAAAAAAATTAACGAGTATCTTGCCGTGCTTGCCGCCGCCATCGTTTGCCCCCTTGTTAACACGGGAGTGTTTTTACTCGGTTGCTATATTTTCTTTATGGACAGCGCAACCCAAATTGCCCAAACACTTAGTTTGCCCCTTTCGGGCATGGCGGTTTTCTGGGCCCTTGCCATGGGTAACTTTGCGCTGGAAATAATTTCAAACGCCGTTTTATCCCCCGTTATCACCCGCGTTTTGAGGATTTTCAAAAAGGAAGTTTAAATTAAAAAAAGACGGAAGAATCCGTCTTTTTTTTGTTATATAAAAACCTCGCTCAAAAAAAGCGAACGAGTAAAAGTTATTTTCCGTTAGTCTTGTTTTCTATAGTAATACAAGAAGCGGTTAACATTCTGCGAATTCTTCCACAAAGATTTCGTTGTTTCTTATATGTAGTTTCATCAATGCTGCCAACCGAAAACAAAAGTTTAAGCCAACTTTCCGTTTCCACACACTCTTTGCGCGCGATTTTGAATTTAGAAAGCATATCAGCAAGACTTTGGGCATATTGGGCTTCACTAATATTAGCAAAAACACTTGAAGAAGATTTTTTTAATTGGAATACTGTATTTGAATTGTGTTTAATCCCTTTACAAATACACTCAATATCTATCGCTAACTGCTCGGAATATTTCATAAGCAGATTTTCTTTCAAGGAATCGCCTCCAAATCAATGCGTAAGCATTGCATGTAATCAACGCGAAGTGTTGTATGTCGTTCACCGAAGGTGGTATGTCATCAATACGACAGAATTTTTAAATACAGCCTTACGGATGATGCCATACGCCTTGCGGCGATTACATACCGTTGCAAGCAACGAATGACATACCAATCCTGTCGGATTGGATAAAAAGCACTGCTTTCGCAGTGCTTTTTTGGCGCGCCCGGCGCGATTCGAACGCGCGGCCTTTCGCTTAGGAGGCGAACGCTCTATCCTGCTGAGCTACGGGCGCATATTTTTTCGGTATTTCTAATTTTAACCCAAAAGGACTTAATTGTCAACGACAATTAAGTCCTTTTTCGGTTTATCTGCTTATTAAACTTTCTTTATTTGCCGAGGCGGTCCCACATGTCTCGGTAAAATTCCAAATCTCCGTAGTAATTAACACCTATTCCACCTGCGGCGTAGTAACAGTCTGAGCCATTTGATGCGTCAACAGGTGTTATCCAGCGTCTTCCAACAACCGACATATGTCCGTTTTCGCCGAATGAATCAATTTCTTTAATTAAATATTCGGTGAACTCGTGGCGATACCACTGGGGCTGAATTGCAAACCAGGTGATTTCATCATAACCCCAAATATCCTTTGACGCTTTGTTTTGATTTTTTTCCTTATCAACGCCGTAGTTATCGATTTCAACAAGATAGGGGAATTTATTTGTATACCAACCGCCCGGTGAAGTGCCCTTTATGCCGAGTTTATAAACCGAATCCTTATGGCCGGGAACAATAACACACTCCTGCGGATTTTCCTCTGTGGGCGCATGGTCATTTTGACCCTCTGCTACCTTTATTCTTGAGGGGAAGGCATTAAAATCAACAAGGCTGTTGCCGTTTGTATCCAAAAATTTTTGGCCTGGGTAATGGGCATCAATAATAACATAGTGTCTTCTTGCGTTCTCATTGGCATAGTCCCTAATCATACCTATAACCTTTGTCCAGCACTCATTGTTTTTGTCTTTGCGGCCTATGGTTTTAGCCTGACCGAGATGCAGCGCCTCAAAGCCCGAATCAATGTAAAACCTTGCTCGGTGATAAAAAAACATTTGGGTTTCAAGCTGTGTAATATCGGGAATGCCGCTGTTTTCGCCCCATTGGCCTAAACCGTAGCCACTGGGGAAGACCATTTTTTCGAAATCGAAATTGCGGTTTTCATAAGGCAAACCAAAGGCTTCAAAAACCTCTTTTGGAATTGCAATGTCCTCCACCGCTGTGGTAATGCATTCAAAAATGCAGGCCTCGAAAATAATTTCAGGGTCAATGGCGTGAAGCCTTTCCACAATTCCTGCAAGGTTGCCGCCGGTTTCATCCCAAGCGGATGGGTGCCACGAACCAGCGGCGCGCTGAACATACTTTACGCCGGTGCCGATAATTGACTCCTCTACCACCTCGTACTTTTCCGGTTCCGGATCAAGACCCGCATAGTGCATTGACCGATTAAGGTAATTATTAAGGGTGTCAAGGGAAATTCCACCGTCAAAGTAATACTTGCCCTGTGGTTTATTGTAAATAACTCTTATGCCGTCATCGTTAATTCCACCGAAAAGGCTCTCTGCTCCCTGTGGGTTTTTAAAGTAAACAAAAACTTTGTATTCCTGACCCGCATTCAGATTAGCCTTCACGGTGTATGTATTTTGGGTAATGCCGCTTTCCTCTAAAACGGTTTCACCCTTTAAATCTTTAATTACAACCTTTGCACTCCAGCCCTCGCGGCCCTCCAGATTTGTCCACTCGAATTTTGGGTAAATTCCATCATAATGAGCAAAAGCGGTGGAAATTGTGGGCTTACCACCATTGCAGGATGTAAGACAAAACAAAAGCACAATACAAAACAAACAGGAAATTACTTTTAAAATTATCTTTTTCACTAAAATTCCCCTTATTTGCCTAGCCTTTTCCACATATCCTTATAAAACTCTAGGTCGCCGAAGAAATTAATATCGCCTGCTTTGCCTAACGCATAGTAGGTGGTTAATTTATCATCGCAACCGGGGAAGCTGGTAATCCAGCGTTTGCCAACAATGGCCGCGTGTCCGTTTTCGTCGAATGAGTCAATTTCTTTAATTAAATATTCGGTGAACTTTTGGCGGTAGCTTTGAGGCTGAATCGCAAACCAGGTGATTTCATCATAACCCCAAATATCCGCCGACGCCTTGTTAAGCTTTTTCTCCTCCACGCCGTAGTTATCAATTTCAACCAAATAGGGGTATTTATTTGTATACCAGCCCGAAGGGGAATTGAGCTTTCTGGTAAGCCCATAAACCGAGTCCTTGTGACCCTGTTCAATAACGCACTCCTGCGGATTTCCCTCACTGGGGGCGTGACTCGTCTGGCCATCTGCCACCTTCATTCTGGTGGGGGAGGCGTTAAAATCAACAAGACTGTTGCCGTTTTTATCAACAAATTTCTGTCCCGGATAATGAGCATCAATAACAACATAGTGCCTTCTTGCGTTTTTCTTGGCATATTCCCTTATGAGCTTTATAACCTTTGTCCAGCACTCGTTGTTTTTGTCGTTATGGCCAATGCTTTTTGCCTGACCGAGATGAATTGCCTCAAAGCCCATATCAATGAAAAAACAGGCTCGGTGATAGAAAAACATTTGGGTCTCTCTCTGTGTAATGTTAGGAATCGAGGCGTTTTTGCCCCAAGCGTTAACATATTGTCCATCGGGAGAAAGCATTTTGTCGTAACTGAAGTTTCGGTTTTCTACCGGCAGTCCGAAAGCCTTAAAGGTTTCGGCAGGAATGGGAATATCATTCACACGTTGGTCAACATATTCAAAAATGCAGGCCTCAAAAATAATGTCGGGGTCCATATTGTGAAGCGTTTTGAGCTTGCCTTTTATCTGGTCCTCCAGTGTGTAATCCCACGGATCAGGAATCCAGGCGCTGTCGGCGCGCTGAACATATTTAACCCCGGCATCAACAATGGATTTCTTTAAAAGGCTAACTTCTTCACTGCGAACGTGACAAAAGGTCATTGCCCTATTTAAATAGTTATTTAAAACATCAAGGGAAATTCCACCGTCAAAATAATACTTTCCGTTTTGCTTTTGGGGAATAACCTTAATGCCCTCTTCGCTTACTCCGCCGATAAGGCCTGTTTCCACATTGGGGATTTCGTAATAAACAAAAAGGGTGTACTCCGCTCCTGTTGTAAGCGGTATCGAAACGGCATAGGAGTTAGTCTTTATTCCGCTT
>JAFTPI010000049.1 GCA_017463345.1 Clostridia bacterium
CTAAGAGAATTTTTACCCGATTTGGTCATTGACCCCGCCGTTTTAAACGAGCTGGAGGAGGGACAAAAGGCGGCATCTCCCGGAATGAAATACAAGCACTATGCACCCAAAAAACAGGTCTTTTTGGTGGAAGGAGAGAGCAGGGCGTTTTGTGATTATGTAAACGGGCAGGAAAACGCCGTTGCCCTTTGCTTTGAAAGTGAAGCCGAAAAAATCACCACCGAAAAAATTGTTTACGGCAGTTCCCACTGCGCCGAAACTTTAGCAAAAAATCTTTTTACCGCGTTAAGAAAAATTGATGAATTGGAGGCTGAGAAAGCCTATGTTCACGCCCCCGAAAAAACAGGGGTCGGTCTTGCGGTTTATAACAGGCTTATTCGTGCCGCCGCATTTAAGGTGATAAGTTTATGAAAAATATAATCGGACTGACAGGCCCCACAGGGTCAGGAAAATCCTCCCTTAAAGAGGTTGCTGAAAATTTTGGCGCCGCATTTATTGACTGCGATACCGTGGTGCACTCTATCTTTGAAACCGATGCCGACTGCATAAGGGCGATTAAAGCCGCCTTTGGGGAGGACACTGTGGAAAACGGCAGGGTAAACCGTAAAGCACTAGCCCTTAAAGCCTTTGCAAGTGAGGACGGCACCGCGCTTTTAAACGAAACGGTTTTTCCCTTTGTGACCTATGCCATTTTAAAGGAAATCTCGGCAAAAAAAGAACAAATTGTTATTCTTGATGCCCCAACCCTGTATGAGAGCGGCATTGACGAAATCTGCTGTGTTACCATTGCGGTGCTGGCAGATAAACAAACGAGAACAAGGCGGATTATCAGCCGCGATAATTTAAGCGATGAGGCCGCCGCACTTCGTCTTTCGGCTGGTAAAGATGATGAGTTTTACCTTAATAAAGCGCAAAAAATTATTTATAATAATGAGGATATTAAAACCCTGCAAAAGGATTTTGAGATTTTTTTGGAGGATTTTAAAGGAGGAAACTTAAAATGAGCGAAGTTAAAACAGCAAAACAGTGGGCAGAGGAATTAACCCTCGGCCGCAAGAACGGTCTGCTTAAAATAAGCGCCGAAGAAATGGAAAAAGCAAATGCCTTTTGTGAGGACTACAAGGCTTATTTAGATGCCGCAAAGACCGAGCGTGAGGCAGCCGAAGAGGCTATTCGTTTGGCAAAGGCTGCAGGCTTCAGCGAGTTCCAGCTCGGAAAAAAATATAATGCAGGCGACAGAGTTTATGTTAACAACCGAGGAAAAAGCGTTGCCTTTGCGGTTATCGGCAAACAGCCTGTAGAAAAGGGACTGCGTATCACCGCCGCCCACATTGACTCCCCCCGCCTTGATTTGAAGCCCAACCCCCTTTATGAGGAAATTGAGCTTGCCCTTTTCAAAACCCATTATTACGGCGGAATAAAGAAATACCAGTGGACTGCTGTTCCTCTGGCTCTCCACGGCGTTATCGTGAAGGCAAACGGCGAAGTGGTTAAGGTTTGCATCGGCGAAAAGGATGATGAGCCTAAATTTGTTGTTAACGACCTTTTGCCTCACTTGGCTCAAGAGCAAAGCAAGCGCACCTTAAGCGATGGCATTCGCGGCGAGGAACTCAATGTCCTGGTTGGCTCCTGCCCCTTTAAGGATGATGAGGGTAGTGAACTTGTTAAACTTAACATTTTAAAAATTCTCTTTGAGAAATACGGCGTAAAGGAGGAGGATTTCCTCTCTGCCGAGCTTGAGTGTGTTCCCGCTCAAAAGGCTTGTGATATCGGTTTTGACCGCTCTTTAATCGGCGCTTACGGTCAGGATGACCGCGTTTGCGCATACCCTGCGCTCAAAGCAATTATTGACATTGGCACACCTGAACTCACCGCCGTTGCAGTGCTTGCCGATAAGGAAGAGGTTGGCTCCGATGGCAACACAGGTATGAATTCCGATTTCATCCGCGATTTTGCCGAGGATTTGGCCGTTATGCAGGGCGGCAGAGGAAGTGTTGCTTTAAGAAATTCCAAGTGCCTTTCTGCCGATGTTAACGCTGCAACCGACCCCACCTTCCAGGATGTTATGGAAAGAAGAAACGCAAGCTTTGTTAACTACGGCGTTGTTGTTACAAAGTACACAGGCGCTCGTGGCAAAAGCGGCACTTCTGATGCAAGCGCTGAATATGTTGCATTTGTAAGAAAAATGCTTGATGACAGCGGCATTATCTGGCAGACAGGCGAGCTTGGTAAGGTTGATGCAGGCGGCGGCGGCACCGTTGCAATGTACATTGCAAATTTAGGTGTTGACACCGTTGATTTAGGCGTTCCCGTGCTTTCAATGCACGCCCCCTTTGAAACCACCGCAAAGCTTGATGTTTATATGTGCTACCGCGCAATGTACGAGTTTTGCAAATGATAGAAAAGGGAATTTACCGCCATTTTAAGGGTAATCTCTATGAGGTTTTGTTCACCGCCCTAGACTGCGATGATGAAAGCGAAGTCGTTATTTACAAGGCACTTTACGGTGATAACCAAATTTGGGTGAGAAAAGCCGAGGAATTTTGCGGCACCGTAACAAGAAACGGCAAAACCTTTAAAAGATTTGAAAAGGTTGATTAGTGTATTATATATAATATGTATATATAGTATTTACTCTATAAAAAACACAAAATCTAGTACTTTACAATTTGACACATTTGTGTTATAATCGTTAAGACCGACTACTATGCTTTGGGCGTTTGCCACAATGTGGAAGCACCAACCCTTTGCTTGGTTTTCGGAAAAATATTAAAGAAAGAGGTGCAACCGAAATGATGAAGGACCAAAAGCAGCAAATCATCGAGACCTATGCTACTCACGAGGGTGACACAGGTTCTCCCGAAGTTCAAATTGCTCTGCTCACAACCCGCATCAATGAGCTTACCGAACATTTAAAGGTTCATAAGAAAGACCACCACTCCCGTCGCGGTCTTCTTAAAATGGTAGGTCACAGAAGAAACCTTCTTGCATACCTGCAGAAGGTTGACATTGAAAGATACCGTGCAATCATCAAGAAGCTCGGCATCCGTAAGTAATTCATGTTACAAAGAGGGCAGACTGTTTTTTAAAAAGCGGTCTGCCTTATTGTAATAAAAAGCAAGATTTTAAAAATGGCGTTATTGCGGTTTAGCGGTAAATCGAGTGCCGAAAACGGCTTCGGTATTGGATTTATTGCTAACCGATAATGCCTAGGGTAGAGCGAATAATCCGAACTCCGTTTTTAAAAGGCGGATTTTCGCTCATACTTTGTTAAAATACTCGTTAATCCGTCAGGATTAACTGCGTTTTGCGCCGCGTCTGAACAAAAATCCGCTCTTTTAAAAATCTTTGACCTCAAAGAGAGAAGATTTTGAGTGATTTTTATTCAATGCAGGCGCAGCAAGGCTGACGCCTTACAAGAATGAATTGGGTAAAAAGCGCCAAAATAAGCCTCTTTGAGGCGGGTTTGGATTATTCGCTCTACCCTAAAGAAAAGAGGTA
>JAFTPI010000099.1 GCA_017463345.1 Clostridia bacterium
GGGTAAGGATGTTATCGTTGCTTGCGATTTTTCAAGTGCAAAGGAAACCTTTGAATTTCTTGATAAATTCACCGGCAGAAAGCCTTTTGTTAAAATCGGTATGGAGCTTTTTTATGCCGAGGGACCAAGCATTGTTAAAGATATTAAAAAGCGCGGTCATAAAATTTTTCTTGATTTAAAGCTTCACGACATTCCCAACACCGTTAAAAAGGCAATGAAGGTGCTGTCTAACCTTGATGTTGATATAACAAATCTTCACGCAAGCGGTACAGTTCGTATGATGGAGGCAGCTTTACAAGGCCTTACCCGTGAGGACGGCACAAGACCTCTTTTAATTGCCGTTACACAGCTTACCTCAACCGATCAGGAAAGTATGGAAAATGACCTTTTAATTAAGGAGCCCATTGATAAGGTTGTTATGCACTATGCCGCAAATGCCGCAAAGGCAGGTCTTGACGGTGTTGTTTGCTCACCCCTTGAGGCCCAAAAGGTTCACGACACCTGCGGCGATAAGTTTTTAACCGTTACCCCCGGTGTTCGTTTTGCCGACGGTGATGTTGGTGACCAAAAGCGTGTTATGACCCCTGCGCAGGCAAAGAAAATCGGCTCTGATTACATTGTTGTAGGTCGTCCTATTACAGCAGCCGCCGACCCCGTTGCAGCATATGAACGCTGTGTTAATGAATTTGTTGATTAGGAGAAATTTGAAATGGAAGGCTACAAAAGAGAGTTTATTCAGTTTTTAGAGGGCGCAGGTGTTCTTAAGTTTGGTGATTTCACTGCAAAGTCGGGCAGAAAAATTCCTTACTTCATTAACGCAGGCGATATTAAAACAGGCGAGCAGATTTGCAAGCTTGGTGAATTTTATGCAAAGGCTTATTTCGAGAAGGTAGGCAATAAGAAAACTGTTCTTTACGGGCCTGCTTATAAAGGTATTCCCATTGCTGTCTCGGTTGCTGTTGCGCTTGCTAAAAACGGCCTTGATGTTCCTTTCTTCTTTAACCGCAAGGAGGAAAAGGACCACGGAGAGGGCGGCGTTTTTGTTGGTTACAAACCTACCGAGGGCGAAGAAATCGTTATTGTTGAGGATGTTATCACCGCAGGTACCGCAATAAGAGAAAGTATGTCAATTTTATCAGGCCTTAAGGGCACAAAGGTTGCCGCCACATTTGTTATGGTTGACCGCAAGGAAAAGGGCCAAACCGAAAAGTCTGCAATGGCAGAGGTAGGGGAGGAGTATGGCTTCCCCGTTTACTCAGTTGTTGATGTATATGACATTATTGAGTACCTTGAAGAGGACGATAAAAATAGAGAAAATGTAGAAAGAATCAAGAAATATCTTGAGGTAAACGGCGCTAAGGCATAAATTTTATCCGAAAGGAAGTTTTTAATGCGTTCTTTAATTGATATTACAGATTTCACAACGAAAGAGCTTGAAGAGCTTATAGAACTAGCTTGTGATATCATTGCAAATCCTGAAAAATACAGTGAAAGCTGCAAGGGCAAAAAACTTGCCACGCTTTTCTTCGAGCCTTCTACTAGAACTAGGCTCAGTTTTGAGGCCGCAATGTATGAACTGGGCGGCAATGTTATTGGTTTTAGTGAGGCTAACAGCTCCTCTGCCGCAAAGGGAGAAAGTGTTGCCGACACAGCTAAAACTATAAGCTGCTATGCCGATATCATTGCAATGCGCCATCCTAAAGAGGGCGCGCCTTTGGTTGCGGCAAACAATGCCACAATTCCTGTTATAAACGCAGGTGATGGCGGTCACTGCCATCCAACCCAAACCCTTGCTGACCTTCTTACAATTTACAGAGAAAAGGGCGGTTTTAATAACCTAACCGTTGGTTTCTGCGGCGACTTGAAATTCGGTAGAACCGTGCATTCTCTTATAAATGCTCTATCAAGGTACAGCGGAATCAAGGTTGTACTCATTTCTCCCGAGGAACTAAAACTCCCAAGCTACATTAAAAAGGACACCTTAAAGAAAAATAATATTCCCTATGTGCAAACCACCGACCTTGAGGAGGTCATCGGTGACCTTGATATTCTTTATATGACCCGTGTTCAAAGAGAACGCTTCTTTAACGAGGAAGATTATTTAAGACTTAAGGACAGCTATATTTTAGAGCCCTCAAAGCTTAAAAATGCTAAGTCTGATTTAAGCATAATGCATCCGCTGCCAAGGGTTAACGAAATCAGTGTTGCCATTGATTCTGACCCCAGAGCCTGTTATTTTAAGCAGGTGCTTAACGGCAAGTTTATGCGCATGGCGCTCATCTTAAAACTTCTTGAGGAGGCAAAAAGATGAATATTGATTCAATCACAAACGGAATTGTAATTGACCATATAACAGCAGGTCGCGGAATGCGCCTTTATGAGCTTTTGGGTCTTGACAGTGTTGACTGTTCGGTTGCAATTATTAAAAATGTAAACAGCAAAAAGCAGGGCAAAAAGGATATAATTAAAATTGATGCAGATATAACTGTTGATTTTGATGTTATCGGATTTGTTGACCCTGATGCCACTGTCAATATTATTAAAAATGGTGAGCTTGTAGAAAAGCGTTCAATCGCAATGCCCGAAACCCTAACGAATGTAATTAAATGCAAAAATCCGCGCTGTATTACAACAACCGAGCAGGAGCTTGACCACATTTTTAAACTTACCGATAGTCAGAACAATGTTTACCGTTGTTTATACTGTGAAACCAAAGCAGAAATTTAGCTTTTTTGTACAACAAATAGTGATTTTTTAAGACAAAATGCAACAATTAGTGCCTTGACACAATATAGTAGATATGCTATAATCTTTTTGTTAATGACACAACATATAGTCCCTGCGACTGACGGATTAAAGTGGAGCACCACATGGAGCAGGGAAGCTTGGGTTTAAAAACCCTTTCAGTCGACCGTCTGGGCATTATTAAACTCAAATAGCGAGTTTAATTGTGCCCATTTTTTTATTTTGGAGGAAAAAACAATGAAAAAAGTCGGTATTGTTATGGGAAGCGACTCCGATATGCCGATTGTCGAGAAGGCAATTGATGTTTTAAAGGATTTCGAAATTCCCTATGAGGTTCACATTTATTCGGCTCATAGAACACCCGAGCAGGCAAGAGATTTTGCTGTTAATGCCCGCGAAAACGGTTTTGGTGCAATCATTGCTGTGGCAGGAATGGCGGCTCATTTAGCAGGTGCCGTTGCCGCTAATACAACTTTACCCGTTGTTGGCATTCCTTGCAGCAGTGGCGGCCTCGGCGGCCTTGATGCTTTGCTTTCAACCGTTCAAATGCCTTCGGGTATCCCAGTTGCAACTGTTGCAGTTGGCGGCGGCGCAAACGCAGCACTTCTTTGCGCACAAATTTTAGCGGTTGAGGATAAAACCCTTGCCGAAAAACTCAACAATAAACGCGTAAACGATGCTAAGGCGGTTCTTGCAAAAGATGCCGCGTTACAATAATAATTTTATAAATTTCAAAGGAGAAATTTTTTATGGAAAACAAATTGCTTTACAGAGGAAAAACCAAGGATGTATTCGCACTTGACAACGGAAACTGTCTTTTAAAATTTAAGGATGACTGCACCGGTAAAGACGGTGTGTTTGATCCCGGTGAGAACTCCGTTGGTCTCACAATTGACGGTGTTGGCGATGTTAACCTTCGTATGTCAATTTATTTCTTTGAAAAAATCAATGCTGCAGGTATTAAAACTCATTATGTTAATGCTGACCTTGAAAATACCACAATGGAGGTTTTAAAGGCAAAGGTTTTCGGTCACGGACTTGAAGTTATCTGCCGTTACAAGGCTGTTGGCAGCTTTATCCGCCGCTACGGTGCTTACATTGCTGACGGTGCTGACCTTGATGCTTATGTTGAAACCACTCTTAAGGATGATGCTAAGGGCGACCCCCTTATCACAAAGGACGGTCTTGTTGCTATCGGCGTTATGACCGAAAAGCAGTATGATGATATTAAGGATATGACTCGCAAAATCACCAAGATTGTTGCTGATGACCTTAAAGAAAAGGGTCTTGACCTTTATGACATTAAATTCGAGTTTGGTTACGATGCCAATGGCGATGTAATGCTCATTGACGAAATTGCATCGGGTAATATGCGCGTTTACAAGAACGGCGAATATATCGACCCCATGACTCTTTCTAAACTTTTCTTTGCATAATTTTTATGTTTCATTTTTCCAAAGGAGCAAATTAAATGGGCGGATTTTTTGGCGTAGCAAGCCATAACGATGCAATTTCCGATGTCTTTTTCGGTGCCGACTATCATTCACACCTTGGCACCAGACGTGGCGGTATTGCCGCATGGGATAAAGAAATCGGTTTGCAAAGGGAAATTCACAACATACAAAATTCACCTTTCAGAACAAAATTTGAAAAGGTTTTCGATGAAATGCAGGGCACTTCTGCAATCGGATGCATCAGTGATTTTGACCCTCAACCTCTCATAATCAGTTCAAATCTTGGCACCTATGCAATTTGTATTGTTGGTGCGGTTACCAACGCTGCTGAACTGATAAATAAGTTTTTTGAAAACAGCGGCGGTCATTTTTGTGCAATGACAGGCGGTGCCATAAACAGCACTGAGCTTGTTGCCGCACTCATAAACCAAAAAAGCGATTTTGCAGATGGCATTAAATTTGCCCAAAGTGTTATTGAGGGCAGTGCCAACATTGTTATCCTTAAAAATGACGGTAAATTACTTGCCGCAAGGGATAAGCTTGGCAGAATCCCCGTTTTAATCGGCAAGAATGAGGATGGCTACTGTGTAACCTTTGAGTCCTTCGCCTGTATGAAGCTGGGTTATGAGCCCGAAAGGGAACTGGGTCCCGGTGAGGTTATAGAACTCACAGCCGATTCCTGCACACAGCTTGTTGCCCCCGGAAACAAAAA
Source organism: Clostridia bacterium (assembly GCA_017463345.1). Taxonomy (GTDB): domain Bacteria; phylum Bacillota; class Clostridia; order Oscillospirales; family Acutalibacteraceae; genus SIG587. The sequence goes on from JAFTPI010000099.1 coordinate 4,912, forward strand.
AAGAATTTGCTCATTCCTTTGGAGTTATTATGGTTATCCCACCTCCACCTATGAGGGTGTGAATGTGGAAATGATGCGTTGTAAAAACGGCGAAATTATGGCCGAAAACGATGCAAAAAAAGGCTTGGCGCAGGATATTGACTATGTGGGCGGCGTTCCCGATTCAGGCATTCCTCACGCAATCGGCTATGCTAATAAAAGTAGGGTGCCTTACGCCCGTGCATTCATTAAATACACACCTACCTGGTCAAGAAGTTTTATTCCCACAAGCCAAAAGGAACGCAACAGGGTTGCAAAGATGAAGCAAATCCCTGTTCACGAATTTATTAAAGATAAAAAGCTTCTTTTTGTTGACGATTCAATTGTTCGCGGCACTCAGCTTAAAGAAACGGTTGATTTTCTTTATGACAGCGGTGCAAAAGAGGTGCACATGCGTTCTGCCTGCCCACCTATAATGTATGCTTGCAAATATCTTAACTTCTCCCGTGCAACAAGCGATATGGAACTTATTGCCCGCAGGGTTATCCTTGAGCTTGAGGGTGAAGAGGGCTTTAAGCACATTGAGGAATACACCGATTCTTCAACTCAGCGCGGTCAGGAACTGCGGAAAAAAATCGCAGAAAAATTTAATTTTGCCTCTCTTGAATTCCAAAGTCTTGAAGGCATTATAAAGGCCATTGGAATTGATGAGTGCGATTTGTGCACATATTGTTGGAACGGAAAGGAATAAAAAACTATGCATAATAAATCCAAATCTGATAGTTACGCCGCAGCAGGTGTTGATATCACTGCAGGTTATAAGTCGGTTGAACTGATGAAAAAACATATTGCCCGCACCAAAAACGAGGGTTGCCTTGATGATGTTGGCGGCTTCGGCGGTTGCTTTGGTCTTAACCTTGAGGGTATTGAAGAGCCCGTGCTTGTTGCAGGCACCGATGGCTGTGGTACCAAGGTTAAGCTTGCACAACTTCTTAACAAACACGATACCATTGGTATTGATGCCGTTGCAATGTGTGTAAACGACATTATTTGTTGCGGAGCAAAGCCCCTTTTCTTCCTTGACTATATTGCTTGCGGTAAGAATTATCCTGAAAAAATCGCCGATATTGTTGGCGGCGTTGCAGAGGGATGTGTTCAGGCTGGCTGTGCCCTCATCGGCGGTGAAACAGCCGAGCACCCCGGTCTTATGCCTGAAGATGACTATGACCTGGCAGGCTATTGCACAGGTATTGTTGATAAAAAGAAAATTCTTGACAATAAAAAGGTTGCAGAAGGTGATGTTATAATCGCCCTTGCTTCCACAGGTGTTCACTCAAACGGTTTTTCTTTAGTTCGAAAGGTGTTCGATATTGAATCGGCCGACCTTAACGCCTATTCCGAGGAACTTGGAGGCAAGACCCTTGGCGAAACCCTTTTAACACCCACTAAAATTTATGTTAAGTCAATGCTGGCTTTAATGGGAGAGGTTGAGGTAAAGGCCGTTTCCCACATTACAGGTGGCGGTTTCTATGAAAACATTCCGAGAAGCCTGCCTGAGGGTTACTCTGCAAAGATAAACAAGAGCGATGTTCGCGTGCTTCCTATTTTCAACCTTATTGCAAAGGTTGGCAACATTCCCGAGCGCGATATGTATAACACCTTTAATATGGGTGTTGGTATGAGCGTTGTTGTTAAAGCTGATGATGCCAAAAAGGCAGTTGAAATTTTAACCGCTAACGGCGAAACTGCTTACATCCTCGGCGAAATTGTTAAGAGCGACGAGGGCGTTATTTTAGAATAAAAAACTCGGTGGTGTAGTTATGCAAAAGGCCCGTATTGCCGTGCTTGTTTCAGGCGGTGGCACTAATCTTCAGGCACTGATAAATGCTCAGCAAAGCGATATTATAAAAAGCGGAAGCATTACACTTGTGGTTTCAAATAAAAGTGATGCCTATGCTTTAACCCGTGCCGCAAATGCCAATATAAAAACGGCAGTTATTGAAAAGAAGGGTAATCCTGACTTTGAGGAACAGCTTATAAACACCCTTGATGCCGAAGGTATTGACCTTATTGTGCTGGCAGGCTTTATGTGCATTTTAAGCGAAAATTTCACAAGACATTTTGAAAACCGCATTATAAATGTTCATCCCTCCCTCATCCCATCCTTTTGCGGTGAGGGTTTTTATGGACTCCGCGTTCATGAAGCGGCCCTTAGCTACGGTGTTAAGGTGACTGGTGCTACGGTGCATTTTGTTAACGAAATTCCCGACGGCGGTAAAATTATTTTACAAAAGGCCGTTGAGATAAAAGAAGGGGATACCCCCGAGGTTTTACAAAAAAGAGTAATGGAACAGGCTGAATGGAAGATATTGCCCGAAGCCTGCGAAATGGTATGCAAACAAATTTTAAAAGGTGAGGAAAAATAAATGAAGGTTTCAACAATCGCAAACGAATTAAATTCATTGGCCTACCATGGCAGAGGTATTATAATCGGCAAGAGTGCTGATTCTAAAAAAGCTGTTACCGCCTATTTCATTATGGGAAGAAGCGAAAACAGTCGCAACCGTGTTTTTGTGCTTGAGGGCGATGCTATGAGGACAAAGGCCTTTGATGAATCCAAAATGACCGATCCTCATCTTATAATTTATTATCCCGTTCGTGTGCTCGGTAATAAAACTATTGTTACAAATGGTGACCAAACCGATACGATTTATGACCTTATGGACAAGCAGATGACCTTTGAACAGGCTCTTCGCACCCGCGAATTTGAAGATGATAAGCCAAACTTCACCCCCCGCATTTCGGGCATCATTCGCCGTGAGGCAGATGGTATGAACTTTGCAATGTCAATTTTAAAATCTGCCGAGGGTGATGATTCCTCCTGTGAAAGATTTACATACGCTTATTCAAATCCAATTCCCGGTCGTGCAAAGTTTATCCACACCTACAACTGCGATGGCAATCCGTTGCCTTCCTTTGAGGGTGAGCCTAAAACACTGGAACTCCCCGATGTTTCCATCGATGAACTTACGGACCTTATTTGGAAGAATTTAAATGACGATAACAAGGTTTCTCTTTTTGTTCGCTATATTGATATTGAAACAGGCGAGAGCGAAACCAGAGTTGTTAACAAAAATAAATAATAGGGGATATTAAAATGAAAGAATTTGAACTTAAATATGGCTGTAACCCTAACCAAAAGCCTGCAAAAATTTTTATGCACGATGGAAGCGAGCTGCCCATTGAAATTTTAAACGGCAGACCCGGTTTTATTAACTTTCTTGATGCCTTTAACTCTTGGCAGCTTGTTAAGGAACTGAAGGAGGCGCTCGGTATGCCTGCCGTAACTTCTTTTAAGCATGTTAGCCCCACCTCCGCGGCTATCGGTTTACCTCTTTCTGATAAACTAAAAAAGGCTTGCTTTGTTGATGATATTGAGGGTCTTGATGAATCGCCTCTTGCCTGCGCTTATGCCAGAGCCCGCGGCACCGACCGCATGTGCTCCTTTGGTGACTGGGTTGCACTTTCTGACATTTGCGATGTTGCAACTGCAAACCTTATTAAGCGCGAGGTTTCCGATGGCGTTATTGCCCCCGGCTACGAGCCCGAGGCTCTTGAAATTTTAAAATCCAAGAGAAAGGGCACCTATAATATAGTTAAGATTGACCCCGACTATGTTCCTGCACAAACCGAACATAAGCAGGTTTATGGCATTACCTTTGAACAGGGAAGAAACGAGTTTAAAATTAACCGCGAACTTCTTTCGAATATTGTTACCGAGAAAAAGGATATGCCCGAAAGTGCTGTACGCGACCTTATCGTTGCTCTTATTACTCTTAAATACACACAGTCCAACTCGGTTTGCTATGCTGTGGATGGTCAGGCAATCGGCGTAGGAGCCGGTCAGCAGTCCCGCGTTCATTGCACTCGCCTTGCGGGTGGCAAGGCCGACACCTGGCAGCTTCGCCAGCATGATAAGGTTTTAAACCTGCCCTTTAAGCCTGAACTTGGCAGACCCGATAGGGATAATGTTATCGACGGATATATTAACCAAAACGAGGAGGATGTTTGCGCAGAGGGTAACTGGCAAAAGTACTTTACCGTTCGCCCCGAACCCTTCACCCTTGCCGAGCAGAGAGCCTATCTTGACACCATTACAGGCGTTGCCCTGGGCTCCGATGCATTTTTCCCGTTTGATGATAACATTGAAAGAGCCAAAAAGAGTGGCGTTTCCTACATTGCTGAACCCGGTGGCTCCATTCGCGATGATATTGTTATTGATTGCTGCAATAAGTACGGAATGTCAATGGCATTCACAGGAATGCGTCTCTTCCATCACTAATTTTTTGGAGATTTTTAAATGAAGGTTTTAGTTGTAGGTGGCGGCGGCAGAGAACACGCCATTATTAAAAAAATTAAAGAAAACAGCGAAGTTCGGCAAATTTTTGCTTTACCCGGTAATGCGGGAATGAACGAGGATGCTGTTTGTGTAAATATTGGGGCAAAGGAAATTGACAAAATCGTTGAATTTGCTACCGATAATAAAATCGACTATGCCGTTGTCGCACCAGATGACCCGCTTGTGCTCGGTGCTGTTGATGCTCTGGAAGATAAGGGAATTCCTTGCTTTGGCCCAAAAGCAAATGCTGCAATTATTGAAGGCAGCAAGGTTTTTTCTAAAAATCTTATGAAAAAATATTCCATTCCTACCGCAGCATATGAAGTGTTTAACGATATGCAAAAGGCACTCCATTATCTTGAAACAGCCCCCGTTCCCACCGTTATTAAGGCCGATGGACTCGCCCTTGGCAAAGGCGTTATAATCGCCATGACAAGGGAAGAAGCCAAAGAGGCCGTTCGCTCCATGATGGAGGATAAGGTTTTCGGTAAAAGCGGTGATAACATTGTTATTGAAGAGTTTTTAACAGGACCCGAGGTTTCGGTGCTTGCTTTTACAGATGGCGAAACTCTTGTTCCAATGGTATCTTCAATGGACCACAAAAGAGCAGGGGATAACGATACAGGCCTTAACACAGGCGGTATGGGTACCGTTGCTCCCAACCCCTATTACACCGAGGATATCGCCAAAGAGTGTATGGAAACAATATTCCTGCCCACAATGAACGCTATGAACAAAGAGGGAAGAACCTTTAAGGGCTGTCTTTACTTTGGTTTGATGCTCACTCCGAAGGGTCCCAAGGTAATTGAATACAACTGCCGTTTCGGTGACCCAGAAACGCAGGTTGTTCTGCCACTTTTAAAAAGTGACCTTCTAACCGTTATGCAGGCTGTAACAAACGGCACCTTAAAGGATACTGCTGTTGAGTTCAGAGATGACAGCGCCTGCTGTGTAATTATGGCATCAAAGGGTTATCCCGAGGCCTATGATAAGGGCTTTGAACTTAAAATCGGTGATTCGGTTAAAAATGATACCTATGTTGCGGGTGCCGCAAATAAAGATGGCAAGCTCGTTACAAACGGTGGACGAGTTCTTGGTGTTACTGCTGTTGCCAAAAATTTAAAATCTGCAATCAGTGGTGCCTATGAAAAGGTTAAGGAAATTGAGTTTGACAACGCTTTTTATAGAAGTGACATTGGCAAACGCGCACTTGATGCTTTGGAGGAGAAATAGTAAAAATGGTATATCGCATTTTTGTTGAAAAGAAAAAAGAACTTGCAAACGAGGCAAAGGCCCTTTTAAATGATGCTAACACACTCCTTGGTATTACCGCCTTAAAGGATGTTCGCATTATCAATCGTTATGATGCTGAAAACATTACAGAAGAACTTTTTGACTATGCTGTTAAAACTGTTTTTTCCGAGCCTCAGCTTGATAATGCAAGCAAGGAAATTTCTCTTGAGGGAGCCACTGTTTTTGCTGTTGAGTTTTTGCCCGGTCAGTTCGACCAGCGTGCCGATTCTGCAGCGCAGTGTATTCAAATTATCTCTCAAGGGGAACGCCCCACAGTTCGTTCTGCAAAGGTTTATGCACTTTACGGTGATTTGAATGAAGCCGAAATTGCAGAAATTAAAAAATATGTTATCAACCCCGTTGAAGCCAGAGAAGCAACAATGGCAGAATATGACACATTAAAGACCAACTATGAAATTCCCACAACTGTTAAAACCCTTGACGGCTTTATCGGTTTAGACAGAGCAGGTCTTGAGGCTTTCGTTAAGGAATATGGTCTTGCAATGGATGCCGATGATATTGCTTTTTGTCAGGATTATTTTAAATCCGAGCACAGAGATCCTACTATCACCGAAATTCGTATGATTGATACATATTGGTCTGACCACTGCCGCCACACCACCTTCTTAACCGTTATTGATGATGTTGCTTTTGAAGATGAGCTTCTTCAAAATGCTTATAACGATTACATTGCGGTAAGGAAAGAACTTGGCAGAACAAAACCCATTTGTCTTATGGACCTTGCTACAGTTGCCGTTAAATATTTAAAGGCAAACGGCAAGCTTGATAAACTTGATGAATCCGAAGAAATCAATGCCTGCACCGTTAAAATGGATGTTGAGGTTGACGGTGTTAAAGAGCCTTGGCTTCTTCTCTTTAAAAATGAAACACATAACCACCCTACCGAGATTGAGCCCTTTGGCGGTGCCGCAACCTGTATCGGCGGTGCAATTCGTGACCCCCTTTCAGGTCGTGCGTATGTTTACGGCGCAATGCGTGTTACTGGCGCTGCTGATCCTCTAAAGCCCGTAAGTGAAACTATTAAGGGTAAATTACCCCAAAGAAAAATCGTTACAACCGCTGCTGCAGGTTATTCTTCCTACGGTAACCAAATCGGTCTTGCAACGGGTATTGTTGATGAAATTTATCATCCCGGTTATGCCGCAAAGCGTATGGAAATTGGTGCAGTTATTGCCGCTGCCCCTGCTGAAAATGTACGCCGTGAGGTTCCTACCCCAGGCGATGTTGTAATTTTACTTGGCGGTTCCACCGGCCGTGACGGTTGCGGCGGTGCAACCGGTTCCTCAAAATCTCACACCGTTTCCTCCATTGAAACCTGCGGTGCAGAGGTTCAAAAGGGTAACGCCCCGGAAGAGAGAAAACTTCAGCGCCTTTTCAGAAACAAGGAAGCAACCTTAATGATTAAGCGCTGTAACGACTTTGGCGCAGGCGGTGTTTCGGTTGCTATCGGCGAACTTGCCGATGGTCTTGAAATCGACCTTAATGCAGTTCCCAAAAAATATGACGGTCTTGACGGCACCGAACTTGCCATAAGCGAATCACAAGAGCGTATGGCAGTTGTTGTTGAAAAAGAAAATGTTGAAAAATTCTTGAAACTTGCAGGTGAGGAAAATCTGCAGGCTTGCCCCGTTGCAGTTATTAAGGCAGAACCTCGCCTTGTTATGAATTGGAACGGTAAAAAAATTGTTGATATCAGCCGCGAATTCCTTAATTCAAACGGTGCTGATAAGCATATTAAAATCACACCCGCTGCTCCTGCACTTAAAGAAAAAGAGGTTGTGGGTTCCTTTGGTGAAAACCTTAAAAAGATGGCCGATGACCTTAACATTTGCTCAAAACGCGGACTTTCCGAGCGTTTCGACTCCACTATCGGTGCGGGCACAGTTCTTATGCCCTTTGGCGGTAAAAATCAGTTAACTCCCATTCAGGCAATGGTGCAGAAGATTTCTGTTGAGAAAAAACACACCGATGATTGCTCGTTTATGTCTTGGGGTTATAACCCGTTCATCACCGAACAAAGTCCCTATCACGGTGCTTACCTTGCCGTTGTTGAATCGGTTTCAAAGCTTATTGCAACCGGTGCTTCTTTTGAGGATGTTTATTTAACCTTCCAGGAATATTTTGAGCATCCCGGTAAGGATGGCAAGCGTTGGGGCAAACCCTTGGCTGCTTTGCTTGGTGCCTTTAAAGCACAAATGGAACTTGGTATCGGCTCTATCGGCGGTAAGGACTCAATGAGTGGTTCTTTTGAAGACCTTGATGTCCCTCCCACCCTCGTTTCCTTTGCGGTTACAACAGGCAAAACAAGCGATGTTGTTTCCAATGAATTCAAAAAGGCAGGAAGCAAGGTTATTAAACTTTCACCCGAATTTGATGAAAACGGCCTGCCCGTAACTGCATCCCTTATTGATTTGTTTAACACAATCACCACCCTTATGCGTGACGGTCAGGTGCTTTCCTGCTATGCTCTAGGCCTTGGTGGCATCGGGGAAGCGGTCATGAAAATGGCAATGGGTAACGGTTTTGGCTTTGATTTTAGCAGCACCCTTACCTTAAAGGATATTTTCGGCTATTCCTACGGTTCCTTCGTTTTAGAGGTTACCGATGATGTTGCCATTGGAACTATGGTTGGTACCGTTACTGATAAGGAATATATTTCTTACAATGACGAAAAGGTTTGCATCAATGAACTACTAAGTGTTTATGAAAACAAACTTGAAAGCGTTTATTCTTGCAATATTAAGAACACTGCAAAGAATGTAGAAACCTTCAGCTTTAACTGCAGCCAGCGTGTTGCTCCCGCAATTAAGGTTGCAAAGCCGAAAATTCTCATTCCCGCATTCCCCGGCACAAACTGCGAATTTGATTCCGCAAAGGCAGTGCGCGATGCAGGCGCCGAGCCTGAAATTATTGTTATCAACAACTTGAGTGCCGCAGGAATTCAGCGCAGTGTTGAAACCTTCGCAACCAAGCTTAAAGATGCTCAAATGATTTTCATTCCCGGCGGATTCTCGGGCGGCGATGAGCCTGATGGAAGCGGTAAGTTTATTACTGCATTCTTCAGAAATGCTCAAATTAAAGAGGGTGTTTCTGACCTTCTTGATAACCGTGACGGTCTAATGTGTGGTATTTGCAACGGCTTCCAGGCTCTTATTAAGCTTGGTCTTGTGCCTTACGGCAAGATTATTGATACCGATGAAAACTGCCCCACACTAACCTACAACACCATTTCAAGACACCAGTCCAGAATTGTTTACACCCGCGTTGCATCTAATAAATCTCCTTGGCTTGCAGATACTAACGTGGGCGATGTTTTTGCAGTTCCCATTTCCCACGGTGAGGGTCGTTTCCTCGCAAGTGAAGAGCTTATTAAACAACTTAGCCTAAACGGTCAAATCGCCACACAATATGTTGACTTTAATGGTGACGCAACTGCCGATATTCACTTTAATCCCAATGATTCAATGTATGCTATTGAGGGTATTACATCGCCTGATGGCCGTGTCTTCGGTAAAATGGGTCACAGTGAAAGAATTGGCGCAGGTCTTTATAAAAACGTTCCCGGCAATTATGACATTGGTATGTTTAAAGCAGCCGTTAAATATTTTAAATAGGAGGAAACAAAATGAACTTTTTTGAGGAGCTTAAAAATTACGACAGTGAGGTTGCTGCCGCTTGTGATTTAGAACTTAAGCGTCAACGCCACAACATTGAGCTTATTGCCTCGGAAAACATTGTTTCACCTGCTGTTTTGCTCGCCGCCGGCGGCGTGCTTACAAATAAGTATGCAGAGGGCTATCCTGATAAGCGTTATTATGGCGGTTGTCAGTGTGTTGATATCGTTGAAAACATTGCCCGTGAGCGTGCCAAAAAGCTTTTCGGTGCAGAACACGCCAATGTTCAGCCCCACGCAGGTGCCAACGCAAATCTTGCGGTATTCTTTGCCCTTTTAAATCCGGGCGATACCGTTATGGGTATGAACCTCCAACAGGGCGGTCATCTTTCCCACGGTTCACCCGTTAACATTTCGGGTAAGTACTTTAACATTGTACCTTACGGCGTTAACGAAATCACCGAAATGATTGACTATGACGAAATGAGAAAAATTGCTCTTGAGTGCAAACCCAAGCTCATCGTTGTAGGAGCCAGCGCCTATTCGAGAATTATTGATTTCCCTCGTTGCAGAGAAATTGCCGATGAGGTTGGCGCCTATTTAATGGTTGATATGGCTCACATTGCAGGTCTTGTTGCAGCAGGTGTTCATCCTTCTCCCGTTCCTTATGCTGATGTTGTTACAACCACAACCCACAAAACTCTGCGCGGCCCCAGAGGCGGTCTTATCCTTTGCAAAAAGGAGCTTGCCGCACAAATTGATAAGGCGATTTTCCCCGGCACACAGGGCGGCCCCTTAATGCATATTATCGCCGCAAAGGCTGTTGCTTTAGGCGAAGCACTAACCGATGATTTTAAAACCTATCAGCAACAAATTGTTAAAAATGCAAAGGTTTTGTGCTCAAGCCTTATGGATAACGGAATTGAAATTGTTTCAGGCGGCACCGATAATCATCTTATGCTCTTAAAACTTCTGAACTTCGATGTTACCGGTAAAGAACTCGAGCATAGACTTGATGAAGTTCATATAACCGCAAACAAAAACACAATTCCTAACGACCCGAGAAGCCCCTTTGTTACAAGTGGTCTGCGCATCGGCACACCTGCTGTAACCTCCCGCGGCTTTAAGGAAAACGAAATGAAACTTATCGCAAACTGGCTTACCGCCATTATTACCGATTTTGAGGGTAATAAAGAGAGAGTAAGCGATGAAGTACAGGAGCTTTGCGCAAAGTTCCCCATTTATTAAAATAAACGGAGGGTTTAAGAATGGCCTATAAAACCGACATTGAAATTGCTCAGGAATGTAAAATGCGCCCCATAACCGAAATTGCAAGGGCTGCCCACCTTGATGAGGATATGATTGAGCAATACGGAAAATACAAAGCAAAGGTTGATTTATCAATTTTAAAGGATGAAACCCGTAAAAACGGCAAGCTTGTCCTTGTAACTGCCATCACTCCCACCCCTGCAGGTGAGGGAAAAACCACCACAACAATCGGTCTTGCTGACGGTCTTAAAAGAATTGGCAGGAATGTAACTGTTGCTTTGCGTGAGCCTTCTTTAGGCCCTGTTTTCGGTGTTAAGGGCGGCGCGGCAGGCGGTGGTTATGCTCAGGTTGTTCCTATGGAGGATATTAACCTGCATTTTACAGGAGATTTCCATGCCATTGGTGCTGCGAACAATCTCCTTGCAGCAATGCTTGATAACCACATTCAGCAGGGAAATGCGCTAGGCATTGATGTTCGCAAAATCACCTGGAAGCGCTGTGTTGATATGAACGACCGCCAGCTCCGTTTCATAACTGACGGTCTCGGCGGCAAGGCAAACGGTGTGCCCAGAGAAGATGGCTTTGACATCACCGTTGCAAGTGAAATTATGGCTGTTTTGTGTCTTTCAAATTCTATTTCTGATTTAAAAGAGCGTTTATCAAGAATTATCGTTGGCTACACCTATGATGATAAACCTGTTACCTGTGGCGAACTTAAAGCTGCAGGCGCAATGACTGCTCTTTTAAAGGATGCAATTCGCCCGAACCTTGTTCAGACTTTAGAAGGTACCCCAGCCTTTGTTCACGGCGGCCCATTTGCAAACATTGCTCACGGCTGTAACTCGGTTATGGCAACCAAAATTGCCCTTAAAATGGGTGATTATGCTATTACCGAGGCAGGCTTCGGCGCTGATTTGGGTGCTGAAAAATTCCTTGATATTAAATGCCGTATGGCAGGCCTCACACCCGATGCAGTTGTTGTTGTCGCCACCGTTCGCGCTCTTAAAATGCACGGCGGAAAGGCTAAAAATGATTTGGGCACCGAGGATATTGCCGCTCTAGAAAAGGGCATTCCAAACCTTTTAAGACATGTTTCTAATATGAAAAATGTTTATAAGCTACCCTGTGTTGTTGCAGTTAATCGTTTCCCAACCGACACCGATAACGAAATTGATTTTATTATCAAAAAGTGTCGTGAGCTTGGTGTTAACACCGTTCTTTCAACCGTTTGGGCCGATGGCGGCAAGGGCGGCGAGGAACTGGCTAAAGAGGTTGTTCGCCTTTGTGAAGAGGAAAAGGGCAATTTCACATTCTCCTATGAGCTTGATTCCACAATTGAAGAAAAAATTGAATCGGTTGTTAAAAAGGTTTATGGCGGCGATGGTATAATTGTCACCCCTGCGGCTAAGAAGCAAATCGAATCTTTAACTGCACTGGGCTTTGATAAATGTCCTGTTTGTATTGCTAAAACACAGTACAGCTTTTCTGATGACCCCACAAAGCTGGGTGCGCCCGAGGGCTTTAAAGTAACCGTTAGAAATGTTAAAATTTCAGCAGGCGCAGGCTTTATTGTTGTTTTAACAGGCGACATTCTCACAATGCCGGGCCTTCCTAAGGTTCCCGCCGCCGAAAAAATTGACGTTGACGAAAACGGCAAAATTTCGGGACTTTTCTAAACAAAATTTTAAAAGGCAAGGAAAAATCCTTGCCTTTTTCTTTATTTTTATGAATTTTATGTTATAATAAACATAATAAGTCTTGAAAGGGAATCAAAATGCAAATTGTAAATGATATTAAATACGTTGGAGTTAATGATAAAAAGCTTGATTTATTTGAGGGTCAGTATATTATACCGAAGGGTATTGCATATAATTCCTATGTTGTTTTAGATGAGAAAATTGCTGTTTTTGATTCGGTTGACATTCGCTGTGCCGATGAGTGGTTTCAAAATCTTGAAAAAGCTCTTGATGGTAAAGAGCCCGACTATCTTATTATTCAGCATATGGAGCCCGACCATTCTTCCAGCATTAAAGAGTTTTTAGATAAATATCCAAAAACCAAAATTGTTTCATCATCAAAGTCTTTTGTTATGATGAAAAATTTTTTTGGTAATGATTTTGCCGAAAATCAGGTTGTTGTAGGCGAAGGGGATACCCTTAGCCTTGGAAGGCATAATCTTAGCTTTATTACTGCTCCTATGGTTCATTGGCCTGAGGTTATTATGACCTATGACAACACAGATAAAATTCTTTTTTCTGCCGATGCATTTGGCAAATTCGGCGCCCTTGACACGGAA
>JAFTPI010000023.1 GCA_017463345.1 Clostridia bacterium
AGAGAGAGCTTTTAAGGGAGAAAAGGTTACCCACACCATAATCAACAATGGCAATCAAAACTATAAAACTCCCTTCGTGGACATAACCTCATCGGCAAAATCTTCATCAATTTTTACCGCCGCTTTAAGAGCGCGGGCAACCGCCTTAAAGGCGCCCTCAATAATGTGATGAGCATTGGAACCGCTAAGCTGATTTATGTGAAGTGTTATGTTGGCATTTCTTACGAAGCCATAGAAAAACTCCTCAACAAGCTCGGTGTCAAAGGTGCCAACCTTTTCCTTGCCGGGAACGAGATTATAGCAAAGAAGGCTTCTGCCCGAAATATCCACTGCGGCTAAAATGAGGGCTTCATCCATAGGCAGGGTGATGTCACCGTAGCGCACAATACCTTTTTTGTCCCCTAGAGCCTCGTTAAAGGCTTTTCCTAAACAAATGCCGATGTCCTCCACTGTGTGGTGGTCATCAACAAAGGTATCACCCTTGCAGGAAATGGTAAGGTCAAACCTTGCGTGGCGGGCGAAAAGTGTTAGCATGTGGTCAAGAAAGCCACATCCAGTGTTAATTTCGCAGTTACCCTTGCCATCAAGGTCAAGGGAAAGGAAAATGTCGGTTTCATTTGTTTTTCTGTTTATTGTTGCAGTTCTCATAAGATTTCCTCCACAGTTTTAATGAGAATGTCCATTTGTTTTTTAGTGCCAATGGTAATGCGCACAAAATCTTTAATTCTCGGCGAATTAAAGTGGCGAACTAAAACGCCTCTTTCTTTAAGCTTTAAATAAAGCTCCTCGCCACCAATTTTATCACTTTTGGCAAAAATGAAATTAGCCTTGGAATCGGTTAAAGTAAAACCTAAATTTTTTAAAGCGGCGGCGGTATACTCACGGTTTTTAATAATGGTCTCGCAGTTTTTTCTCACCTTTTCCTCGTTATCGAGGGTGGCAAGACCTGCGGCAAGGGTCATAGAGTTAACATTATAAGGGTTGGTTGAGTACCTTATTGTGTTTAAATCCCTTATAATCTCCTTTGAGGCAATGCCAAAGCCTAATCTGCCACCGGCTAAACTTCTCGATTTCGAAAAGGTCATTGTAACAAGAAGATTATCATATTTTTCTATGAGCTTTACTGCCGAGTTTGCGCCGAAATCAACATAGGCTTCATCAATAACAACGATATTATTTTCATTCGCTTTAAGGATTTGTTCAATCTGGTCAAGGGTTAGCGCAATACCTGTTGGGGCGTTGGGGTTGGCAATAAAGATAGTCTTATTAAGCCCTAAATAATCGGTTATGTCAATAGAAAAATCTTCTTTTAGGGGGATTCCCTCAAAGGCCACGCCGTTTACTGCCGCGAAAACAGGATAAAATCCGTAGGAAATATCGGGTGCGGCGGCGCCTTTGTCCTTATCGCAAAAAGCCATAAATGCAAAGTTTAAAACCTCATCGGAGCCGTTTGTGACTATAATGTTTTCGTTTTTTACACCGTAGGTTTCGGCAAGCTTTGCAACGAGTTTTTTACACTCAGGGTCGCTGTAAAGATTTAAAGACCCTGCAGCCGCCTTTGCCGCCTCGATAACATTTTGTTCGGGTGCAAAGGGTGATTCGTTGGTGTTAAGTTTTACATATTTCATATCCTGCGGTTGCTCACCCGGTGTATACGGGGTGAGGGCGCTGAATTTTGAACTTAAAAATTTACTCATCGTTTTCCTCTAATCTGATAACTGCGCTTTTGGCGTGGGCGGTAAGTCCTTCTTTTTTGGCAAAGAACTCAACATCATAGGCAATGTCTTTAAGCGCTTCTTTAGTAAAATAGGTGTACTGTGTTTTTTTGACAAAATCATCAACCGATAGGGGAGAAGAAAACTTTGCCGTGCCTGAGGTTGGCAGGGTGTGGTTGGGGCCTGCCATATAATCGCCAAGGGCTTCGGGGCAGTTTCTGCCCATAAAGATGCTTCCTGCGTGGCGAACTAAATCCAGGTAGTCGAAGGGGTTGTCCACACAAAGCTCTAAATGCTCGGGAGCGATTTCGTTGGCAATTTCAATGGCCGCCGAAAGATTTTTAGCCACAATGATTTTGCCGTTTGCATCAATGGAGGCGCGGGCAATTTCCTTTCTCTCTAAAAGGGGAATTTGCTTTTCAAGCTCCTCGCTTACAGCCTTTGCTAAAGCAGAACTATCGGTAACTAAAACTGCGCTTGCTAATTTGTCGTGCTCGGCCTGGGAGAGCAAATCGGCGGCAACGCATTTGGGGTCCGATTTGCCGTCGGCCACAATTAAAATCTCACTTGGTCCTGCAATCATATCAATGGAAACGGTGCCGAAAACCTGCTTTTTGGCCTCTGCCACAAAGGCGTTGCCGGGACCCACGATTTTATCAACCTTCGGAACGCTTTCGGTGCCGAAACTTAAAGCGGCAATGGCCTGGGCGCCGCCAACCTTAAAGATTTTATCAATGCCCGCAACGCTGGCGGCGGCTAAAATGGCGGGGTTAACCTTGCCGTTTTTTTGGGGCGGGGTAACCATAACAACCTGTCTAACCCCTGCAATTTTTGCGGGAATGGCATCCATTAAAACGGTTGAGGGGTAGGCGGCGGTTCCTCCCGGAACATAAAGACCTGCCGCATCAACAGGGGTAATTTTTTGACCCATTATAACGCCGTTTCCTTCGTCAATAACAAAGGGCTCGCGCACCTGCAGCTTGTGGAATTTTGTTATGTTTTCGGCGGCGGTTTTGAGAATCCTCAAAAACTCCGGCTCAACAAGGCCTAACGCCTCATCAATTTCCTCTTTTGTAACGGCTAAACTATCAAGTTTTGCGCCGTCAAATTTTTCGGTGTAGGCAAGCAGTGCCTTATCGCCGTTTTCTTTAACATCGGCCAAAATGCCGCTTACAATACCGCTTACATCAAATTGAGGGGTAACACGGGCGAAAATTTCATCCTCTGAAATTTCTCCGTATTTCATAATTTTAATCATTGCTGTTTTCCTCCAGAATTTTGCCAAGGCCTTTTACGAGGGCATCGATTTTTTCATTTTTAAACTTGTAGCTTGCCTTGTTTGCAATGAGCCTTGCGCTTATATCAACAATGCTCTCCTTAACCTCAAG
The DNA here is from genome assembly GCA_017463345.1 of Clostridia bacterium. GTDB lineage: Bacteria > Bacillota > Clostridia > Oscillospirales > Acutalibacteraceae > SIG587. Next base: position 3,104 of record JAFTPI010000023.1, read on the forward strand.
GCCGTTTTCTTTAAGGGTTGTGCCCGTTTCCACAATGTCAACAATAACATCGGAAAGGTTTAAAATGGGGGCAATTTCTATTGAGCCGTTTAAGTGGATAATGTCAATGTCACGGCCGAGGGTATCATAGTAATTTTTTGCAATGTTTGTAAACTTTGTTGCAACCTTAAGGGTTTTTTTAGGGTTGTCTCTGAACTCCTTTTTAGCGGCAACCGCCATTTTGCAAATCCCTGTTTTAAGGTCTAAAAGTTCGTAAACATCGGGGGAATATTCAAGCAAAATATCCTTACCTGCAACACCGATGTCTGCGGCGGCGCGCTCAACATAAATTGCAACATCGCTGGGCTTAACCCAAAAATAGCGAATGGCAAGTTCCTCGTTTTCAAAAATGAGCTTTCGTGAATTTTCCTTTATTTCGGGGCAGGGGAAGCCTGCCTTTTCAAACATGGAATAAACCTTTTCACCAAGCCTGCCCTTTGGCAGGGCAATGTTAAGTGTTGTCTTCAAGAATGCTCACCTCCGAGCCCATAATTTTATAAACCTTGCGGCATTTAAGCCGTTCGGGAAGTGCTTTAAGAGCGGTGGCG
>JAFTPI010000100.1 GCA_017463345.1 Clostridia bacterium
AAAACGCAGCCAGCCTTGTATTTTTTGAGGACAAGGGAGTCGCCCTCCACAAAAATTTCAAAACTGTCCTTTTCGTTTTCCACATTCATAAGTTTTCTGAGTTCTTTAGGGATAACAATTCGGCCCAACTTGTCAACGGGGCGAACAATGCCTGTTTCCTTCAATTAAATCACCTCAAACAAAAAATGCGGCAAGTTTCCTTGCCGCATTTATAATACCAAAATTTACCAAATTAGTCAACTATTCGCAGCGTAATGCCACAACGGGGTCCTTTTTAGCCGCGATTTTTGCGGGGATAAGACCTGAAATAAGGGTTAATGCCATACTTATTATCACAAGTGCAACGGCGGCAACGGTTGGGAGGGAGGCCACATTTGCAATGGTGGTGAAGTGATAAATTATTGCATTGATGGGAATACTCATAAGCAATGTGAGCCCAATACCTATGGCACCTGCCGCAAGGCCGATAATAAGGGTTTCGGCGTTGAACACACGGGAAATATCCTTTTTCGAGGCACCGATTGCACGCAAAATTCCGATTTCCTTTGTTCTTTCCAAAACCGAAATGTAGGTTATAATTCCAATCATAATTGAGGAAACCACAAGGGAAATTGAAACGAAGGCGATAAGCACATAGCTTATGGCGTTGATAATTGTGGTAACCGAGGACATAAGCAGGCCGATATAATCGGTGTACTCAATCTCGTCCTCCTCCACAACGCTTTCGTTATAGTCGGCAATGAGTTCGTTTATTTCCTCCTTTGAGGCAAAATCCTTGGCGTAGATAAGAATGGAGGAGGGCTTACTTAAATCAGCAACACCGAGGGCTGCAAGGTTGCCCGAATAGGTGGCATCGGTAGAGTTTTGCTCCTTTGCCTTTTTGAACATTTCAATAATTTGCTCCTCAGGCATTCCCATCATCTGCATTTGTTTAATGGCACCCTGATACTCTGTCTTTTCCTTTTCAGGCAGGGTTTCAAGATAGGCGTTTATTGTGTCCATTGTAATAGGCTGTTCGTTAAGCTTTTTGTCCTCCTCGGTGGGGAAGCGGTTGCCTGTGAAAATATCAATTTCCTCGTTATCCTTTTGAGCCTTTACAATTTCGCTTTTGTTAACCTCGTTTACAAGGTGCTCCATAAGAGAGGCAGTGTAGCCGATGCCTTCCCTCATTGTCGAGGAAACAGCCTCGTCGCTGGGGCGCAGGATACCTACAACCTTAATGGTTTCGCTGTCTTTAAGCTTCTGCCTTAAATAGTCGTTATCTTTGGATTTATCAACCCAGATATCGCCCTGCTTTTCATAATAATCGGTGTTTAAAAGGAGCTTAAATTCAAGGCCTAAAAGCTCATCATAGGTGTAGCTGGTCTGCTCGGTATCCACCTCTTTGCCGTTTTTAATATCCTCCATAAGCTGGGGGAGAACCGAGGCATCCTTTAAACCTAATGAATAGATTGTAAAATCATTGATTTCGTTATTTTTATCGGCAATGATAACAACCTCGTTATATTTTTCGGGCATTCTACCCTTTATAATGTCATATTGCTTTTTGAGCAGCTCCTCGTTATCAAGCAGCTCCTGCCAAACATCGGTGGAGCTCATTTGAGAGGAGGGCATTCCCATTGACATCGCAGGGTTTGAAGTGGGCATAAAGCCCAGGGTTTCCATAATTTTGTTGGGATTAACCTGGGTTACGGAATTTGAGGTGTCGGCTTTATAAACATTAAGGGTTGTTGAATATTTGTACTGAACACCGCTGGTAAGCTCCTCAATGCCCGATTTTCCGCCATCTAAAAACTCCTTAAAGGCGGTAAGATTGTTTTGACTGAGAGAACTTGTCATAACATTTAAGAGCTCGCCCATTATGTTGTTGGAATAAATTTTATCCATATCGTGGGGCGTTTTGCCTGTGTTTTCACTGGACATATTAGAGAGCATATCTCCCATACTCACGGTGGATTCCTGAATTTCAATGGGATAGCTTGAAAGGGTGTCCTCCTCAACCGAGCTGATGAAGGCGTCAATTCCGTTTGAAATGGCAAGAATAAGGGCGATGCCGATAATGCCGATGGAGCCTGCGAAGGCGGTCAAAAAGGTTCGGGCCTTCTTGGTTAGCAGGTTGTTAAAGCTAAGTGACAAAGCGGTAAAAAAGGACATTGAAACCTTTTTATCCTTTTTGCTCTTCTTCTTTTTCTTTTCATCACTCTTAATTTCCTGCTCTTCATTAAAGGGGTCGGAGTCGGAAACAATGTTGCCGTCAAGTAAATGCACCGTTCTTGTGGCATAGCTTTCGGCAAGCTCGGGATTGTGGGTTACCATTATAACAAGGCGGTCCTTGGCAATTTCCTTGATAAGCTCCATAATCTGAACGCTGGTTGCGGAATCCAGGGCGCCTGTGGGCTCATCGGCAAGGAGAATTTCGGGATTGTTAACAAGGGCGCGGGCAATGGCAACACGCTGCATCTGACCGCCCGACATTTGGTTGGGCTTTTTGTTTAGCTGGTCACCAAGGCCAACCTTTATAAGGGCATTTTTAGCCCTTTCTCTACGTTCCTTACGTGACACACCCGAAAGGGTTAAGGCAAGTTCAACATTGGCAAGAACGCTTTGGTGTTCAATAAGGTTATAGCTTTGGAAAACAAAGCCAACCCGAAGGTTTCGGTAGGTGTCCCAATCGTGGTCACTAAAATTTTTAGTGGATTTTGAGTCAATGATAAGGTCACCTGAAGTATACTTATCAAGACCTCCGATGATGTTAAGCATTGTGGTTTTACCGCAGCCTGAATGGCCCAGAATAGCGAAAAACTCTTTTTTTCTGAAAGAGATATAGACCCCTTTTAATGCATCAAACTTTTCATCACCAGTTTTATAGGTTTTA
>JAFTPI010000101.1 GCA_017463345.1 Clostridia bacterium
CAAAGTCTTGCTGATATGCTTTCTAAATTCAAAATCGCGCGCAAAGAGTGTGTGGAAACGGAAAGTTGGCTTAAACTTTTGTTTTCGGTTGGCAGCATTGATGAAACTACATATAAGAAACAACGAAATCTTTGTGGAAGAATTCGCAGAATGTTAACCGCTTCTTGTATTACTATAGAAAACAAGACTAACGGAAAATAACTTTTACTCGTTCGCTTTTTTTGAGCGAGGTTTTTATATAACAAAAAAAAGACGGATTCTTCCGTCTTTTTTTAATTTAAACTTCCTTTTTGAAAATCCTCAAAACGCGGGTGATAACGGGGGATAAAACGGCGTTTGAAATTATTTCCAGCGCAAAGTTACCCATGGCAAGGGCCCAGAAAACCGCCATGCCCGAAAGGGGCAAACTAAGTGTTTGGGCAATTTGGGTTGCGCTGTCCATAAAGAAAATATAGCAACCGAGTAAAAACACTCCCGTGTTAACAAGGGGGCAAACGATGGCGGCGGCAAGCACGGCAAGATACTCGTTAATTTTTTTAAGAGCCTTATGTACGAGACCTGCAGCAAGACCGCAAAGTGTACCCTTTAAAAGCACCGTTATAATTGTTCCGGGAATGTCAAAGGCGAAAAACAGCGCCGCACCGCCTGAGGCGATGACAACCACGCCGAAAACGAAGCCCAGCCAGGCACCAATGGCGGTGCCGCACATAGCCGCACCCAAAACAATGGGAATAAGGGCAACGGCGGTTGAAAAGGGACCGAAAAAGGTTGTGAAGCTGCCAATAAGCTGCAAAATGATGACAAGCGCCGTCATTATTGCGCCTAAAACCAGCTTCTGAGTTTGAAGTTTTGTTGTTTGCATATTAAATTACCTCAGATACTGTTCCAAAAGGATACAGTTCATTATTTAAAACCCTTTATCAGGTGTTTTTTTCGTAGATATAACGAAGCCCCTCCAGCAGCAGGTTTTCGTTATAGATTATGTCGGTTTCACAAAGGGGGATAATATCCTTAGAAAGGCCGCCTGTTGCAATAACCGTGGGGGTTTCGCCCAGCTCCCTTTCAATGCGGGAAAGAAGACCATCAAGCATAGCGGCGGTGCCAAAAATAAGGCCTGAGCGCATACAATCGGCAGTGTTGGTGCCAATTACCTTTGCGGGGGCGGAAATGGAAATTTCAGGCAGCTGTGCGGTATTCTGGGTTAAGGCTTTAAGGGTGAGCCTTACACCTGCCCCAATGCTACCGCCTAAAAAGCAACCGTTTTTGTCCAGCACGCTGATGGTGGTGGCGGTGCCCATGTCAATGATAACGCAGGGCATTGTGTATTCGTTCATTGCGGCAACCGCGCCTGCGGCAAGGTCGGCGCCAAGCTGGGCGGGGTTGTCAATTTTAATGTTAAGACCCGTTTTAACACCGGGGCCCAGCACCAAGGGCACAATGCTGAAAAGCTTTGAAATGGCGGAAGACAGGGCTGTGGTAACACTGGGCACAACCGAGCAGATAACGGCATCCTCAATGTCAAAGGTGTTAACCCCGTTTAATGCGAGAACATCTTTAACAGAAATGGCATACTGGTCACCCGTCAGCTTTGTGTCGGTGGCAAGGCGAGCGGTGCATTTAAGGGTTTCATCCTCAAAAACGCCAAGGGTTATGTTGGTGTTTCCCACATCTGCTGTAAGAAGCATTGTGATTTCCCTCCAAATCAAGTTAATAGTTCATTACTTTATTATTTTATCCTAAATGAATTAAATGTCAATAAAAAGTTAAAAATGCTTGACTTTATAAAACACAAATGATATAATATCGGTTGCTAATATGAGAAATTAGCCCCTTGTTCTGCCCTAAGAGGCAGGACCAATAGACCAAAAGGAGGTGCAACGAAGATGGCAAATAAGTACGAGGTTGCTCTTGTTTATTCCGTAAAGAACGGCGACGACGCTGTTAATGCTTTATGTGAAAAATTCAAGACACTTATCGAGGAGAATGGTACCATCGAATCCGTTGACGATTGGGGTAAGCGCCGTTTGGCATATCCCATCAACTACGAGACCGAAGGCTACTATGTTTTCACTGTTTTCACCAGTGAAGCAGGCTTCCCCGCAGAGCTTGAACGTGTTGCCGGTATTACCGACGGCGTTCTTCGCGTAATGGTTATTAAAAAGTAAAAGGAGAAACTAAATGTTTAACTTGGTTGTTTTAACAGGTCGCTTAACTGCCGACCCCGAACTTAAAACCACTCCTAACGGTGTAAGCGTTACATCATTTTCAATCGCAGTAAGCCGTCGCTATCGTGCAGGTGAGGAAACTCAGGCTGATTTCATTAACATTGTTGCTTGGCGCCAAACCGCTGAGTTCATTACTAAGTACTTCAAAAAGGGTACTATGATAGGCATTGAGGGCTCTATCCAAACCCGTAGATATGTTGATAAGGACGGTAAAAACCGCACAGTATTCGAGGTTGTTGCCAACAACGCTCAGTTCGTTGAATCTAAGCGTGACGGCGGTAACACTGATACTGCAACAGATGCTCCTGCATCTTATTCCAACACCGGCGCAAACGATTTTGCTGAAATTTCCGGTGATGACGACCTGCCCTTTTAATTAAAGGCGCACAAAATAAAAATAATTGGAGGGATATCCCGTGGAGAATAACGAAAGACCCGCACGCAGAAAGCCCCATAAGAAGGTTTGCCATTTCTGCGTTGACCGTGTAGAAGCAATTGACTACAAGGATATTGCTAAGCTTCGCAAGTTCATTTCTGAACGTGCAAAAATTCTTCCCCGCCGTGCAACAGGCACCTGTGCCAAGCACCAGAGGGAGCTTACAACTGCAATTAAGCGCGCAAGACAGGTTGCTTTATTGCCCTATGTAAATGACTAATTAAAAATTAAGACCTCCGTTGCACTGTGCAACGGAGGTCTTTTTTTATTTAACACTGTTTAATTAACCGAATATAAAATTCAACTGCTTTCTTGGCGGTGCTCAAACGAATGCGCTCGTTGTTGCCGTGGATTGTGGCGCGCTCCTCACTTGACAAATCCATTGCCGAAAAACGGTAAACCTTGTCGGAAATTCTGCCATAGTGGCGGGAGTCGGAGCACTGCACCATAAGGTAAGGGGAAACAATACAGCCCTTCCAGGTGGAGGCAACCGATGATGCCACCTTGTCCCATTCCTCGCAGTCGGTTTTCGAGATACGGCTGGGGTTCATTCCCATAAGGACATTTACCTCGACATTTTTATCACTGACTTTTTTTGTGAGGTAAGCTTTGGCGCTCTCCACCGTATCCTCAGGATTAAGGCGAATGTTGGAAACCATTTTTGCCTCAGGCGGGATAACATTTGGGGCGGCGCTGCCCTCCATTTGTGTAAAGGCCACGGTGGTGCGAAGCAGGGCGTTTATCTCGCCGCCGCTTTTTTTGCACATAAAGGCATCAAGTAATGGTAAAAACAGCTTTAAATTTGAAAAGACAATTTTAAAAACGAAGGAAGAATGGCGGCCCAGAGTGTCAAACAGCTCTTTTACGGGCTTGGTCAAGTGAATTTTAAAGGGCTTTGCCTCGATTTTTGCGCAGGCTGCCGACAAAACACCAACGGGTGTGTGAGGCTTTGGTGCCGAGGCGTGACCGCCGTTTGAAAGGGCGCGGTACTGCACATTCATCATTCCCTTTTCGGCAATGCCGATAAGGCCGCAGGGCTTTTTAACACCGGGGAATACATTTTCTACCACTGCGCCGCCCTCATCAACAACAAAGGAGGGAACAATACCTTTTTCCTCGAAAAAGTCCACAATGTTAACAGCGCCCTTGCCGTTTATTTCCTCACCGCCAGAAAAGGCAAAATAAATATCCTTTTCGGGGGTGAAGCCTTCGGCAATCAGGTGGTCGGCGGCAGAGAGCACGCCGTTAAAGGTGACCTTGGTGTCAAGTGTGCCGCGGCCCCACAAAACACCGTCAATGATTTCGGCGCCAAAGGGGTCATGCTCCCACATATCCGCATTCACAGGCACCACATCATAGTGAGCCATTAAAACTGCAGGGTCGCCCTCGTTTTTGCCCTTCCACAAAAAAAGCAGGGCACGGTCGGGAAGCTGCCTAAACTCGCAAACCTTAAAAACATTTGGATAAAGTGTGGGAAGCAGGGAGATAAGCTTTTGAAACTCGGCCTCATCTTCTAAAGCGGGGTCGCAGTAGGACACGGTTTTGCAGCGAACAAGGCTTTGGAGATTTTTAATTGCCTTGTCGCCGTCAAAGGCCTCCTCATTTTCGAAAACCTTGGGCTGTGCCTTGGGGTTAAAGTTCAGCGCCCTTATAATGAGGACCAGCAAAAACACAATAATTACAGCAGGGATAATAAGCCACCACATAATTAAATGATTCCTTTCTTATAAAGAATTCTTGCCACTCCAACGGTGAAGAGCACACCAACGGGTACCATAATACCAACGGTGCCTGCATTCAGGGCAGGAACAAAAATGAAGAGTGCAAGCATTAAAGCAATGGGGGCGATGGAAAGTTTTACATTCTTTGAAATGAACACAACAGCAAGACCGCCGAAAAGTGCAGGGAGAATCATATCGAAGGCGGGCTTTAAAACGGGTGATTCCAAAATTGGGGTAAGGGGTACAATGCAGATAACACCTATAATTATAATAAGTGTTGTAACAATTGAGGAAACGGCGATGGAGATGGTGGAGATAACCTCACCCTCCTCGCTTGATGCTTTTACATTTGCCCTTTCCATTGCATCAATGGCGCAGGGAAGCTTTAAGTTGGAAATATTACCCGTTACAAAGGAAAGGTAGGTACCGCCTGCACCCAGCATTGGAACATAGGTGAAAATTTCAACAATACCCACAGCCCAATACATTGGGGCGGTTGCAATAACGCCCTTTAAAAGGATATCGGTGTTGGGAGCGGCGCCGAAAATGAGGGAAAGGGCAAGGGGGAAGCAGAGAAGCGCAAGGCCCACAACAATACCCCAAAGGCGACCGTCACGATGGACAGATTCCATATAAGATAAATTCTTTTTCATTTCACACACTCTCCTTTCCTAGCCCAGCCACGCGGTGAGGGGAATTGCTGATGCCATACCGCAAATGAGTGACAGTGGCAGGGCATAGTCGGTAAGCCAGCGGATTTTAAGCTTTGTGGCAAGGCCGCCGCAAACTGCCATAACCAAAGCGGCAACAGCCATAACGCAGGCGGGGATAAGGCCTGATGTTGCGGAATATGTAACACTCACGCCGTCAACAACCTTTGTGACAACGCCCTCAACAGCCTTCCACAGGCGGTCGATATCGCAGAAAACATAACCGAGGAATGCCGAAATCATACCGAGGAACATGGCGTTATTAAAAATTTCGCCCCATTTTTTATCCTTCATTCCGATTTTTGAAACGCCGCTTTGAATTTTCTTTGTAAGGAAGGGCACAAGCACAAGACCTGCCGCAATGCCAATGGTCATAACCCAGGCAACAGCAATGAAAATCGATGGGTCGGAAATTTGACTGCTCATCGCCTGACCTGCCGCCTCAAGTGCATTTCCTGCGGCAACGGTTTCATAGGTTATTGAGCCGATAACCGAAAGGCGAAGCCAGGGCAGGGCAATGCCAAGGCTTTGAGAAAGTGCCACAACGCCCACAAGCACCGCAATGGCGGGGGCAATGGTGAACACGGCGGATGATGAAATGGTCTTTTTGATTGTGGAAGAAGCAATGCCAAGCTCCTTTGCCCGTTTTATTGCCTTTAAAAGAAAATAAATCGATTGGGCAAGAACCAGGGCAATAATTGCGCCCACAATAACAAATAAAATGGGCGAGTTAACGCTGAATTTCATTTAATTTTCCTCCTTTTTTCTACCAAGTTTTGAAAAGAATTTAAAGGA
>JAFTPI010000102.1 GCA_017463345.1 Clostridia bacterium
AAATTCAAAGCAAATAAAAAACACCGAACGCTCAAACGTTCGGTGTTTTTGTGTTTAATAACTATTAGTATGCAATACCTTGAGCAATCATTGCCTCAGCAACCTTTTCAAAGCCTGCAATGTTGGCACCTGCAACAAGGTCACCCTCCATACCGTACTTCTTGGAAGCCTCGTAGGAGTTCTTGTAGATATCAGCCATAATCTGGTGAAGCTTTGCATCAACCTCTTCAGCAGTCCAGGAGTAACGCATTGAGTTCTGGCTCATCTCTAAGCCCGATACTGCAACGCCGCCTGCATTTACTGCCTTTGAAGGAGCAATGAGAACCTTGTTTTCACGAAGGTACTGAACAGCCTCATCGGTAGTGGGCATATTAGCAACCTCTATGTAATACTTAACGCCGTTGGCTACGATGTTTTTAGCATCCGCAAGACCAACTTCGTTCTGGGTAGCGCAAGGCATAACAACGTCAACCTTCTGCTCCCAGGGGCGCTTGCCCTCGAAATACTGTGCACCGAACTTATCGGCATAATCCTTAACCTTATCGCGGCCGGAAGCGCGCATCTCAAGGAGGAAATCAATCTTCTCCTCGGTGTTGATGCCGTCCTTATCGTAAACATAACCATCGGGACCCGAAATGGTAACAACCTTACCGCCAAGCTCGGTAACCTTTTTAACGGTACCCCAAGCAACGTTACCGAAGCCGGAAACTGCGAAGGTCTTGCCCTTAATGTCCTCACCTGCGGTTTTTAAAACCTCAGCGGTGTAGTAAACTGCGCCAAAGCCGGTAGCCTCGGGGCGGATAAGAGAACCGCCATAGGAGCGACCCTTACCGGTTAAAACGCCGGTAAACTCGTTGCGAAGGCGCTTGTACTGGCCATAGAGATAGCCAACCTCCCTTGCACCTACGCCGATGTCACCTGCGGGAACGTCGGTGTCGGCACCGATATGCTTTGCAAGCTCGGTCATAAAGCTCTGGCAGAAGCGCATAATTTCACCATCGGAACGGCCTCTGGGGTCAAAATCAGAGCCGCCCTTACCGCCGCCCATAGGAAGACCGGTAAGGCTGTTTTTAAAGGTCTGCTCGAAGCCCAAGAACTTCATGATTGACGCGTTAACGCTGGGGTGGAAGCGAAGGCCGCCCTTGTAGGGACCAATGGCAGAGTTAAACTGAACGCGGAAGCCGCGGTTGCACTGAACCTTGCCGTTGTCATCAACCCAGGAAACACGGAAGCTGATCATACGCTCGGGCTCGCACATACGCTCAATAATACCGCACTCCTCAAATTTGGGGTTCTGCGCAATAACGGGCTCTAAAGATTCCAAAACATCTCTTACTGCCTGTAAAAATTCAGGCTCGCCTGCATTGCGTGCGCTTACATCACTGTAAACGCGATTTAAATACTCACTTTTAAACACTGTAAATTCCTCCTCAGGATATAAAATTTAAAAAATATGACTTATTTTAACATTTTACTGCGCTAAAGTCAATAATTTCTACAATATTTTTTAGTCAAAAACTTTTATCCTTAATAAAAAGTTTATTTTAAAATGCCTTAAAAAATGCGGCAGGGTTTCCCCTGCCGCAAAAACAACTATAAATTCTCGTAAGCGCCTGAAGCCACAATGTCACCAAGTGCCTTTACAACGGCAGGCTTATCCTCCTTGTATGTAACACCGTACCATCTATCCTCAGCAACCAAAACCTTAACAGCCTTTTCGCCGTTTTTAACAAGGTCGCCGATAACAATGGGAATATAAAATTCGCTTTTGGGAACATTGATTTTTTCATTTAAGAATGCCTTAAATTCTCTTTCAAGGAAATCAAAAATATCAGGATTAAGACCCCAGAAGTTCATGGAAACAACGGTATCCTCAGGCATCTCTACCCAAGTTTCACCATCGTCCTCGGTGTACTTGCAGTCCCTAATCTTGGTGCGCTCATCAATTTTCTTTAAGAAGCCATCCTCAACAACACAAACACCTCTTGAAACGGTGCCGTTTTCGGTTAAGGTGTTGGCAAGGCGGTAACCAACAACGCAGTAGTTTTCGCTATCTGCTTTAAGCTGGTCATAAATCTGTTTAAATGCACTTTGACCATAGTAGTCATCGGCATTGATAATAGCAAAGGGCTCTTTGACAACGTCCTTGCAGCAAAGAATTGCCTGGCCTGTTCCCCAAGGCTTGGTTCTGCCCTCGGGGCAGGTAAAGCCCTCAGGTAAATCGTTAACCTCTTGAAAAACATATTCGGTAGGCAAAACCTTTTCAACGCGTTTGCCAACGATTTCCTTGAAGTCTTTTTCGATTTCGTGCTTGATTACGAAAACGACCTTGGTAAAGCCTGCTTTTTTTGCATCATAAACCGAAAAGTCTAAAAGTGCTTCTCCCTTAGGACCAATAGGCTCAATTTGCTTAAGGCCGCCAAAGCGGCTGCCCATGCCTGCTGCCATAACTACAAGTGTTGCATTAAATTTCATTTGATTCAACTTCCTTCTTACTTTTTTTCATAACAACATTGTTTTTTTCGGTAAAGCCCTCGGTGGACTCCTTCATGAACAAAATCTTAATTGTCATTAAAATCAGTTTAATATCCATTAAAAGGGAATACTGCTCAATGTAGATTAGGTCCATATTAAGCTTGTCCTCGGGGCTTGTGTTATACTTACCGTAAATTTGAGCGTAACCCGTAAGACCGCCCTTAACACGGTGCCTTAAATCAAAATCGGGATAGGCTTTTGTATACTCATAAACATTTTCAATTCTTTCGGGCCTGGGACCAACAAGGGACATATCGCCGAACAGAATGTTAAACAGCTGAGGTAGCTCATCAACCCTTATGGGGCGCATTATTTTACCAACAGGTGTAATGCGGTCGTCGTTATCAACGGTGCCCTTAACCTCATTTTTATCGGCATCGGGAATCATTGAACGGAATTTTAAAACATTAAACACCTTGCCGTCCTTTGTGATACGGTTTTGCTTAAAGAGCACGGGGCCGCCATCGCAAAGCTTAATGGCAATCGCAAAGCCCAGCATAATGGGCCAGGTGATAAGAATGCCCACCGCCGACACAAAAATGTCCATTGCGCGTTTAATCATTGCCTGCTCGGTTGAAAGACCGCGGGCGCGGCACATTAAAACGGGGGTATCAAAAATCTGAATGGTTGCCGAGTTGTTAACAATAATATCGGTGGAGGAGGGCAGCAGATAAACACGCTTTCCGTTGCTGTAGCAGTAACGCAGCAGCTCATCCTTGGCGGATTTTTCAAACTCGCTTAAAATAACAGCCTCATAGGAATCAATAAGCTCCTTGATTTCCTCAACCGAATGGCGGTTAAGGGAAACGCCGCGCTCAATTTTAAAGCGTTCGGGAATTTTTCTCATTTTGCGAATGAGGGTTTTGCCCTGCTCATCATCGGCAAAAACAGCAAGCATCTTTCGTGCGGTGTAAAGAGAGAAATAAATTCTATTACAGCAGTAGGACATTATAAATACAACGCCTATCTGATAAACAATGCCAAGGAGGAACGGTGGGATTACAATAAGGTCTCCGAGAATAAGGCTCAGCGCCAAGTACATTATAAAGTTTGTAAAAACCACCGCTAGGGATAGACTGTAAATTATCTCGTGCAGGCGGTTGATACCTATTCTAAAACCACCGTAAAGGTTGGCAAAAACCACAAACAGCACAAGGTACATAAAAAGAACAATGTAATTTCCCTTGCCACTCATAAGGGTGTTTGGGTATGCCGACTGCCAAATCTCAACAAAGCCGCAGGTGACAGCTAAAACGGTTAGAATTTTGGCACAAAGCATTATTGATTTTCTGAATTTAATTAAATGTTTCATTTTTTCAGCAGTTCCTTAAGTCTACGCATTGCTTCCACAGTGTTCTCTCTGCTTGAAAATGCGGTTAATCTGAAAAAGCCTTCGCCGTTTTTGCCAAAGCCCTCACCGGGGGTGCCTACAACACCAATGTTTTCGAGCATATAGTCGAAAAATTCCCAAGAGGACATTTTATTCGGGCACTTAAACCAAACATAGGGCGAATTTTTGCCGCCGGTGTAGAAAATGCCCAGCTCATCCATTGTGTCTGCAATGATTTTGGCATTCTCGCGGTAGTAGTTAAGATTTTCCTCAACCTGGCGCCTTCCCTCTTTTGTGAACACCGCGGCGGCGGCGCACTGAACAGGCCAGGAAACACCGTTAAACTTGGTTGCCTGACGGCGATACCACAGTTTATAAAGGCTAACGCCCTCACGCTCTAATTCCTTGGGCACAACGGTGTAGCCGCAACGGGTGCCTGTGAAGCCTGCGGTTTTTGAAAGTGAGCAGATTTCAATGGCACACTTTTTGGCACCCTCAATGCAGTAAATGCTGCGGGGCAAATCCTCGGTTATAAAGGCTTCGTAAGCGCTATCGTAAATGATAACGGCATCATTTTCGGTTGCATAATCAACCCAGGCTTTTAGCTGCTCCTTATTATAAGCGCTGCCCGTTGGGTTGTTGGGTGAGCAAAGGTAGATAATGTCGGCCTTTATATTATCATCGGGCATAGCGGCAAAGCCGTTTGCCTCGTTAGAATCGGCATAAATTATCTTTCTTCCCGACATTAAATTTGTGTCAACATAAACGGGATAAACGGGGTCGGTAACAAGCACGGTGTTATCCTGTGCAAAAATGTCACCAATGTTGCCGCAGTCGCTCTTTGCGCCATCGGAAATAAAGATTTCATCGGCGCTAACCTCAGCACCGAATTCCTTGTAATAATCGCTGATAGCGTTTCTTACAAAATCATAGCCCTCATAATCGGGGTAGCCCTTAAAGGTTTCCTTGCGGCTTAAATCCTCGGCGCCCTTTTTAAGAGCCTCAACCGTGGCGGCGGGCAGGGGCAGGGTTACATCGCCGATGCCCATTTTAATAATGCTTTTTTCAGGGTGCTCGGCGGCAAAGGTGTTAACCCTTTTGGCAATTTCTGCAAAAAGGTAGTTTTGCTTAATATCAGAAAAATAAGGGTTGATTTTAGCCATTGATAAGTTCTCCTTCAAAAACAAATTCAGCAGGGCCTGTCATAAACACGGTTTTATCGCTTTTAACAACAATTTTAAGGTCGCCGCCCAAAAGTTTAACCGTAATTTCAGTGTCGGCCTTTGAGATGCCGTTTTTAACCGCGGCGGCAGCGGTGGCGCAGGCGCCTGTTCCGCAGGCCATTGTTTCACCGCTTCCCCTCTCCCAAACACGCATTTGTAAGGTGTTTTCATCAATAACCCTTACAAACTCGGTGTTAATACGTTCGGGGAAAAGAGGATGATTTTCAAATTTGGGGCCAACGGTGTGCAAGGGGAAAGAATCGGTGTCATCAACGAAAACAACACAGTGTGGGTTACCCACATTTACCCCCGTCGCCTCATAAAATTTACCGTCAACGGTGATTTCTCTCTTTACAAACTCGCCCTCGGCATCAATGGGAATTTCCTTTGAATCAAATGAAACCTTGCCCATATCAACGGTGACCTCTTGGACCTTGCCGTTTTCGGTTTTAAGGGTTAAATATTTAATTCCGCTCAAGGTTTCAAGGGTGATTTCCTTTTTATCGGTTAAGCCCTTATCATAAACAAACTTGCCAATGCAGCGGGTTGCATTACCGCACATTTTGCCCTCGCTTCCATCTGCATTGAACATTCTCATTCTAAAATCGGCAACGTCACTTTTCATAATAAGAACAATACCGTCGCCGCCAACACCCTTGTGCCTGTCAGAAAGCCTGACCGACAATTCCTCGGGGTTTTCTATAACATTTTCGGTACAGTCAAAATAAATGTAATCGTTGCCTATACCGTGCATTTTTGTAAATTTCAATTTCATCACCTTTAATATGTTGGCATTACATTACATAATATAGTATATATATTTGCGCTGAAAAGTCAAGGTTTTAAAGATTTATTCGACAGGCGGTGCTGATAATTTTTACCCTTATTGTTAGAGAAGAAAATTTTAAAAAATATTCCAAAAACAGGGTATATTTTGAGAAAATAAAGGAAAATGGCATCTCTTTTTCGGTCTACCGCCTTACATATAATAATAAACGGTTTTTAAAAAAGGCAAAAAAGCTTTCTAAAAAAATCCCCCTTGACACCTTTTTAAGCGGTGAGACGCTCCCAAATTCACTTTATAAAGACTATGCCGAGCTTCTTGAATATAACCTGTTTTTATCCCTTTGCCAAAGCAAAAAATTAAGAGAAGCCACGGTTTGTGACCCCGAGGGCAGGCTCTGCGAAGAGCTTGACAGCGCAGTTAAAAATTTGTCGTGCCTTAAAATTTTAACCGAGAACACCGCTTCTTATGAGGACTGCTGTGAGCGGCTTTTATCCCTTTTCGGCACCTGCCCCGTGGTTTGTGCCGAAAGCGCCTGCGGCATTTCCTACCGCTTTAAGACGAAAAACGGTGAATTTGTTTTGGGTCATGGTGGATTTCGGGCAGATATAGCCTCGGTTTCCTGCCCCGAGGCACAGTCCCTTTGCCCCAGCGGTGTGCCTAAAGAAACATTTTTCACCCTTGTCGCAAATTTTTGCGGCTTTCCTCCCCTGCTCAGCGCTGTGCCCCAGCGCCTTATTTTAAACGATTTAAGCCTTGATATAAACAGTATTTTTTAATTATATTAAAAAATACATTTTACCTCTTGACTTTAGTGCACTAATGTGATATCATAGTGAAATCAACTACAAGTGAGGTATTTTGCTATGGCTAAATGGCACAATGAGGTCACCGACCGTCTTATTAAAACAATTGTTGATTTAAAAGACTGTGATGAGGCTTATATGTTTTTAGAGGACCTTTGCACTGTTAAAGAAATTCGGGAGATGGCACAGCGCCTGCAGGTTGCCTCCCTTTTAAAGCAAAATAAAAGCTATCAGGAAATCTCCGCCATAACAGGGGTAAGTGCTGCCACCATAAGCAGGGTCAGCCGCTGTTTAAATTACGGCACAGGTGGTTACGAGGCCGTGCTTTTAAAGGAGGAAACAAAATAATGCTTTCTTCCCTTTCAAGCCTTTATGAGCTAAACGGCTACAACCGCTTTAAAATGAGCAAGTTCGAGGAATATGATTTATATGTTAAAAATAAGGATTTCCTCATTTCCGATAACATTATAACCTTTAACGACATCGGCGGCAGGCTCCTTGCCTTAAAGCCCGACGTCACCCTTTCCATTGTTAAAAACGTGAAGGATGAAGACGGTCTTAAAAAGGTTTATTATAATGAAAATGTCTACCGCGTAAGTGAGTCCACAGGCGCCTTTAAGGAGATTATGCAGGTGGGTCTTGAGTGCATTGGCGACATTGACACTTATCTCACCTTTGAGGTAATTTCTTTAGCCGCCAAAAGCCTGCTTATGATAAGCGATTCCTGCGTGCTTGACCTTTCGGATTTAAAGGTGCTGTCTGCCCTTCTTGACAGGGCCACCGAAAATGCCGATGTTAAAAAGCAAATCTTTAGGCTTATCGGCACCAAAAGCGCCCACGAAATTGACAAGTTTTCCGATGAAATCGATGCCGCTTATCTTGCAGCCATTAAAGAAATTGCCCTGATTTCGGGCAAGCCCGACACGGTTTTAAAAAGGCTTAAAGACATTTTAAACGGCCTTGTGGAAAGCGATGTACTTTGTGAGCTTGAAAGCGTTTGCGCTCTGCTGAATTTCGCTGGTCTTTCGGACAAGGTGAGAATTGATTTCTCGGTTATAAACGACATTAAATATTATAACGGCATTGTTTTTAAAGGCTTTGTTGATGGCATAAACAAGGATATTTTGTCGGGCGGCAGATATGATAATCTGCTTTATAAAATGGGTAAATCAAAGGGTGCTATCGGCTTTGCAATTTACCTTGATTTGCTGGAAAACCTGCAAAATGAATCCCAGCCCTTTGATATTGATGCCGCCGTTTTATATGATGAAAACAGCGATTTAGTCACCCTTTCAAATTTAATTTCGCAGCTTAACGGTGAAAATTTAAACGCCACCGCTCTTAAAGCACTTCCCGAACGGCTTAAATGCCGCAAGGTTTATAAAATTATGGGCTCGGAGGTGAGCATTCTTGAAGACAACACTTAACATTGCCCTGCCAAAGGGCAGGCTTGGTGAAAAGGTCTATTCCATGTTTGAAAAGGCAGGCTTCCCCTGCCCCGAAATAAAGGAAAATTCACGAAAGCTCATTTTTGAAAACGAGGAACTTGCCATTCGCTATTTCTGGGTTAAGCCCAGCGATGTTGCCATTTATGTTGAGCGCGCCGCCGCAGACATCGGTGTTGCGGGCAAAGACATTCTGCTGGAATATTCCCCCGATGTTTACGAACTTTTAGACCTTAAAACAGGGATTTGCAAAATGGCGGTTGCCGCTAAAAAAGAGTTTAGAGACAACCCTAAAAAAACCCTTAAGGTTGCAACAAAGTTTACAAACATTGCAAAAAATTACTATGATACCCTCGGCCGTGACATTGACATTATCCACTTAAACGGCTCAATAGAAATTGCCCCCATTTTAAACCTTTCCGATGTTATTGTTGACATTGTGGAAACGGGCACAACCCTTAAAGAAAACGGCCTTGAGGTTAAGGAGAGCATTGTTGATATAAGCGCAAGGCTCATTGCAAACAAGGCAAGCTACAAGTTTAAAAATGAAAAAATCGATGCCCTCGTAAAAGGCCTTGGCAAAATTCTGGAGGAAAACAGCAATGATTAAAATTATGAAATACGGAGAAATT
>JAFTPI010000103.1 GCA_017463345.1 Clostridia bacterium
TGAGGTTGCCTCGCCCTCAACGGTGGGGTTGGTTGCCATTATAACCTCTTTAACGGTGCCGTCGGCAAGGCGGCTCATCAGTTCTTTAATTTTCAGTTGCTCGGCGGTTATGCCGTCAAGGGGGGATAAAACACCGTGGAGCACGTGATAAAGGCCGCTGTATTCCCTTGTGCGCTCAAAAGCGAGAACATCCTTTGCCTCGCTCACAACGCAAATCACCGATTTATCCCTTGCTTCATCGGCGCAAATGGGGCAGATTTCAAGGTCGGTAAAGGATTGACAGCAGGCGCAAAAATGAATTTTTTCTCTTGCGTTAACAAGGGCATCGGCAAAGCGCTGTGCCTGCTCCTTTGGTGCGGCAAGCACCGAAAAGGCAAGGCGGGTGGCGGTCTTTTTGCCGATTCCAGGCAATCTTTCAAACTGGTTTATAAGTTCATTTAACGGAACAATGTTGTAAGCCATAATTAAAACAAACCGGGCATATTAAGACCACTTGTGATGGCGCCCATTTCCTCTTCCTGAGTTTTTGTGGCTTTGCTGATAGCTTCGTTAACGGCCAGCATAACAAAATCTTCAAGCATTTCTGCATCGTCAGGGTCAATGGCCTCGGGATTTATTTTAAGTGAAACCAGTTCGTGCTTTCCTGTAACGGTGGCCTCAACCATTCCGCCGCCGGCAGAACCTTTAAATTCTCTTTGCTCAAGGTCGGCTTGCAGATTTGCCATATCCTCCTGCATTTTTTGTGCCTGTTTAAGCATGGCGTTCATATTTTGTCCGCCGCCTTGGTTAGGAATTCTTACCTTCATATTCTTTAAATCTCCTTTAAATCTCTAATTGCTTAAGCTTGTCGGCAAGGATTGATAATGGGTCAGTTTCCTTGCCCTCGCTTTCCTCTTTGTAAGGGCCGATGCTGTAGTTTTCGCCAAGCACCTTAAATATTGCGTTTTTAATGTGATTTTTATAGGTTGCGTTGGTTCGCATAAGGTTTAAAAATTGCTGACTTTTGCAGTCAATGAGAAGGAATTTATCTTTCACAAAGGCTCTTGAGCCGGAGCTTAGAGCGCCTGCCATAAGGGGGCAGGTGGTTTTTAAAACCTCAACAATTTCTCCCCACTGCTTAAGCTCGCCGTTTTCTATAGCCTTGATTTCGGGCTTTTCTTCTGCCTTTGCGGCGGGTTCGGGAGCCTTTTTCTCTGATTTTCCTTCTGCCTTTTCCTCAACCTTTTCCTGTGTTTCGGCAGCTTTAGGGGCGGCGGGGGCAGGAGCACCAAACTGAAGCTTTTTCTCAATGTCGCTTATTCTTTGCTCAAGGGCCGCAAAATCTGCCGAGAGGCAAGGTGTGCACACCTTAACCGCAAACATTTCGAACTCGCAACGGCGGTCAGAATTTTGCATATTAACGGTGGTTTCCTGAAGCAGGGAAAGGGTCCTTAAAATTTCCTTAAGCTCATAGCCCTCGGAAATTTCCTTAAAGCGTTCAAGCTGTGCCGCCGAACAAACAATGGGGAGTTCTCCCGTTTTAACCGTTTTAATAATCATTAAATTGCGGTAAAATGCGGTCAGCTCACTGCAAAGGCGAAGCATATCGATACCGTTTAAATATAAGGTGTCAATAAGGGCTAAAGCAGAACTTGTATCTCTGTCTTTGAAAAGGCAGGCAAGGTCGTTTAAATATTCATTTCCCGTAAGACCGCAAACCGCCATAACAATTTCTTCGGTTATGTCGTTGCTTTTTGATGCGCAAAGGTCTAAAAGGGAGAGGGCATCACGCATTCCGCCATCGGCCGCAGAGGCAATAAGTGATGCGGCGGTTTCGCTGATTGAAAGACCCTCTTTTTCGCAAACAAAGTTAATGCGGCTTACAAGCTTATCATTTTCAATTCGTTTAAAATCAAAACGCTGACAGCGCGAAAGAATGGTTGCGGGAAGCTTGTGCACCTCGGTTGTGGCAAGAATAAAAATAACATGTGCAGGGGGCTCTTCAAGGGTTTTTAGCAGCGCGTTAAAGGCACTGATGCTAAGCATATGCACCTCATCAATAATAAACACACGGTATTTAACCGAGGAGGGGGCAAAGTTAACCTTGTCACGCAAATCTCTTATGTTATCAACCGAGTTGTTTGAAGCGGCGTCAATTTCCACAATATCGGTAACTTCACCCGCCGCAATGTTAAGGCAGGCCTCACACTCACCGCAGGGGTTTCCGTCGGTCTGGTTTAAACAGTTAACCGCCTTTGCAAGAATTTTTGCACAGGTGGTTTTACCCGTTCCTCTTGTTCCTGTGAAAAGATAGGCATGGAAAACATTGCCACCTGCAAGCTGGCGGCGTAAAACATCGGTAATGTGCTCCTGACCCAAAACATCGGAAAAGGAATTCGGTCGGTATTTACGATAAAAAGCCTGATAACCCATAATATTCCCCTTTAAAAAAAGTGCTGTCGAATTAAAAAAGCTCACGTGCCAAGGTGTACGAATGGACCGATTTACTGCGGCGCACGAGAAAAACTACTTAATGCTGCTCGGTTCCCCGCCTGACATGGTTCATAGCCTCCCGTCGCACAGGACCCGCCCATTCGCACGCCTTATCACGCGAGTTTTATATATTATACTATAATACTGGATTATTTACAATACCATTTTTCCATTTATTTTCGAAAATTGTTGTAAAAGAGCGGCGGTTTTGGTATAATTAATTTTAAGAAAAGTTTAAATTGGGTGAATATATGGAAAAATGGGACATATTAAATGCACAGGGCACACCCACAGGTAAAACAGTTGTCAGGGGTCGCACCTTTTTGCGCCCAGGAGAATATCATCTTGTGGTGCATATTTGGATAGTGTCTTCAAAGGGTGAATTGCTCATTCAAAAGCGCAGCAAAGAAAAAAAGCTTATGCCGGGCGAATGGGCAGCAACTGGCGGCTCTGCATTTTCGGGCGAAAGTTCGCTTTCTGCCGCTAAAAGAGAACTTTTTGAGGAACTTGGCATTAAGGCAGAGGAAAATGACCTCCGCTTTATAAAGCGCATTAAGCGCCGCAATTCACTTGTTGATGTGTGGTTTATCCTGTGCGATACACCTGTAGAAAACCTGACGCTTCAAAAGGGCGAGGTTGCTTTAGCACGGTGGGTTGATACAAAGACCTTTACCGAAATGGTTGAAAAGGGAAAATTCCACAACTACGGCAAGGAATATTTCGCTTTAATTTTGGATACAGCAAGGGAAATGACAAAATGAGCATTGATTTAAAGGGACAGCAGTGTCCCGTTTGTAAGGCATATCTTTTTGAAGATGATGATGTGGTGTTTTGCCCCGAATGCGGTGCGCCTCACCACAGAGAATGCTATCAAAAAATCGGTCACTGCGCGCTGGCTGAATTCCACGGCACCGAACAGGAATATAGCAGAACCAAAAACGACGCAAACGACGAAAAGGATAAGGCACAGGAAGAAAAGGCGCAAACTGAGCCTATGATAACCTGCTATTTTTGCTATGAGGATTATCCTGCAAGCTTTAAGAGTTGTCCTCATTGCGGACGCCTTAATGCTGCAGGAATGGGCGGCGCAGGCTTTGACCCCCTCGGCGGAGTGCCTGCCGATTTTGACCTTGGCGGTGTTACAGCAAAGGAAGCCGCTAAGTTTGTTATGTCTTCTTCAAACAGATATATGCCTAAATTTGCAAAATTTAAGGCAGGCGGTAAAATTTCTTGGAACTGGGCGGCATTTTTACTCCCCGAGGGCTGGGCGCTTCATAGAAAAATGTATAAAAGCGGCATTTTGGCGATTTTGCTAATGGTGGTTGCAGGAATTTTAATGATGCCTTTTGCCGAAGAATATAACACCATTCTTTCTGCCTTTGCAGGTCAGGGACAGGTTACAATGGAAACCTATGTTCAAATAGCAAATCAGCTGGCAACCATTTCGCTGGGCGCAAAAATTCTCTCCTTTGTTGCCGTTTTTGTGGAGCTTGCCACAAGGTTTTTCTTTGCTCTTTTTGGTGATTATCTTTATTATAAACACACAATATCAACGCTTCGTGAAATTAAAGAAAACGAGGCAGAGGATAAGAACCAGCAAATGCTAAAGCGTGGCGGCAGTAATCTTTTCCTGCTGCTTGTGGGACTTCTTGTTACAAGCTATTTGCCCTCGATTATAATGTTTATTGCAGGATTATTTTAAAAAGGTGGGTTTTAAATGAAAAAGTTTTGTCCCGAATGCAAAACCGAAAATGAAGAGCAGTTTAATTTCTGCAAAAACTGCGGCACATCGCTTACCTTTCAAAAGGAAAAATTGAACGGAGATTTTAACACGCCCGAGCAATTTGACCCTGCCGCTCAAAAGAAAAGCAATAATGTTTCAGGCAATGGAATGCCCGATGAAATCAAGGGCATCGAGAAAAGGGAGATGCTGGCCTTCCTTGGCAAGGATTCGGATAAAATTTATGATAAGTTTTTGAAAATGGAATATTCGGGCTCCAAAATTTCTTGGTGCTGGCCCGTATTCCTTTTAACGGCATTTCTCGGCTTTTTTGGCAGTGCCATTTGGTTTTTCTATAGAAAAATGTTTAAGCCCGCCATTGCCTTTGTTATTGCAGGCACATTGGTTTTAGGTGTGCAAACTGCGCTTAATTTTGATAATAATATAGAGGTTGCAAAGGATATTGTTTCATCAATAGAATCGGTTTTCGGCGGCAATATGGATTCTGTTGCAAACCCCGAACTGTTTTTTGATGAGGAGGGGGAGCCTGCTGTTGGTGAGCCCACAGGCGTTCTTGCTCTAATCGGCGAGATTTTAGACACCGCCGAAACCCTTATCGGTGGCGCAGTTATTGCAATGTTCGCGTTACATAATTATAAAAAGCACACTTTTGAAAAAATTAAGGAGCAAAGGGAAAAGCACGGTGATACGCCCTATTGCCTTTACACCTTGAGTTTAAGCGGCGGCACTTCGGGTGGAATGCTGGCCCTCGGTATTATAATTTTTGTTGCTCTATCTAACCTTGCCTCGGCAATTCCCACATTCTTTGCGATTAGCGGAATTTAAAAATACATAAAGGATATTTTAATGAGCTATACTACCTTACTTTTTGATGTTGACAACACAATTCTTGATTTCACCCGCTGTGAGTGGGAGGCCGTAGGCCTTGTTATGAAAAATAACGGCATTGAGGCAAGTGATGAAAACATTGTTTACTATAGCGGTGTTAA
>JAFTPI010000104.1 GCA_017463345.1 Clostridia bacterium
AAACCTTAAAACTGTTTTGGTTATAAACAAAATTGATATGCTGGCAGAAAAATCCGATTTATTATCGGTAATAACCGCCTACACAAACAAATATAATTTTGCCGCAGTTGTGCCGCTAAGTGCCAAAACAGGGGATGGCGTTGAGTTTTTGCTTGAGGAACTTTTAAAATTCACCAAACCCTCGGCTCATTTTTTTGAGGACGGCGTTCTAAGTGACCAGCCCGATAGCGTTATGGTTTCGGAAATCATTCGAGAAAAGGCTTTATATCGTTTGGATAAGGAAATTCCCCACGGAATTGCCGTGGGCATTGACCGCTTTTTTGAGCGTGATGATGCAAACGGCGAGCCGATTATTGAAATCTACGCCACCATTTACACCGAGCGTGATTCACACAAGGGGATAATCATCGGTAAAAACGGTACAATGCTTAAAAAAATTGGCATTGATTCCCGTTTTGAGCTTGAAAAATTCTTTGGCACAAAGGTGCTTTTGCAGCTTTGGGTTAAGGTTAAAAAGGATTGGAGAAACTCGGTTTCTCTTATTCACAATTTTGGGCTTGACTAATAATTTCCTATTATATAAAATCTCTTTTTGGAAACATTAAAAACATCACCTAAAGGGGCGTGCTTTTAATGGAACAAGAAAGATATTGGAAACTTTTTTCAAAGACAGGAAAGATCGAGGATTACTTAAAATTTGCCCAAAGCAAGAATGCTTTTTCGGAGGTGAAGGCGGGTGAAATTTTCAGCGGAAGCGCTGGTGATAAGAGAAAAGAATATCGGTGAAAGCGACCGACTACTAACCCTTTTAACAAAGGAGCAGGGAATTATAAAGGCGTTTGCTTCGGGTGTTAAGAACTATAAAAGCAAAAAATCCGCAGGAACAAGCCTTCTTTCCTTTTCGAGTTTTCTTCTTGAAGAAAAAGGCGATACATACAGAGTTCGTGAGGTTTCACCAATTAGAGTATTTTTTGGTGCGGGCGATAATATTAAAAAATTGGCGCTTTCACAATATTTTTGTGAGCTGGCGCTGGTGCTGGCCCCAATGGACACCGAATCAGCTGAGTTTTTAAGGCTAATTCTTAATTCCTTGCATTTTTTATCAGCAGGCGATAAGAACATTAACCTGCTTAAAGCCGTTACAGAGCTTAAAATTATCGCATTATCGGGCTACTCACCGGAGCTTGTCTCCTGTGAAGGCTGCGGATGCTTTGAAAGCGATATGATGTATTTTAATTTGAGTGACGGCTCACTTTGGTGTGATAAGTGTAAAACGGGCGGTAACTTAAGGCCTATTAGCAAAACCGAGCTTTCGGCAATGCGCCACATTTTGTTTTCACCCTTTGATAAAATTTATAATTTTTCGGTGCCCGATGAATGCGCCGCCGCGCTTACAAAATTAACAGAGGATTATTTGGTTACACAAACCGAGCATAAGTTTGCCACACTGGATTTTTATAACAGTATTCCGGAGGACTAAATGGAATATAACGCAGAAAAACATTCAAATGTTCTGGAACTTGACAAGGTGCTCGCACTCCTTTCAAATGAAGCCACCATGCCCGATGTTGCACAAATGGCTTTAAAGGTCGTTCCGTCATTTAATTTTCATGAGGTTCAGCGCCTGCAAAATCAAACGCGCGCCGCCTATGATTTAATGGGAAAATTTGCCGCTCCCACCTTTTCGGGTGCGGTCAATTTCGTTCCGCTTATAAAAAAGGCGGAGCTTGGCAGTTGCCTTACGATTAAGGAACTTCTTGATATTGCCAAAACTCTTAAAATCATTCGCACGGTTAAAACCTGGCGCAAGGAAAACGGTGCCGATGACAGCACCTGCATTGATGAGTTTTTTGAGGTGCTCACCCCAAATAAATTTCTTGAGGATAAAATTTTTACAGCAATTAAGAACGAAACCGAACTTAATGACAATGCTTCTTTAAAACTTGCGGCACTCCGCCGTAAAATGATTAACTCGGCACAGAGCATTAGAGAAAAACTTGAAAAAATTGTGCGTGGGGGAGAGCGCTCTAAATTTTTGCAGGATGCAATCATCACCCAGCGTGACGGCAGATTTGTTGTGCCTGTTAAAGCGGAATTTAAAGGCGAATTCCCGGGAATTGTGCACGACACTTCAGGCTCAGGCTCAACTCTTTTTATAGAGCCTATGGCAGTTGTTGAGGTGAATAACGAGCTTCGCGTTTTGGAAAACGAGGAGCGTGAAGAGGTTCAAAGAATTCTTTTCGAGTTATCGGCCGATGCGGCTTCAATTTATGAAAGTGCCGTTGTTTCTTTTACAGCGCTTGTTAATTTAGGACTTATTTTTTCAAAAGCATCTCTTGGCTACAAAATGCGCGGTGTTACACCAAGGCTTAATAGCGAGGGCAGGGTAATTTTAAAGAATGCTCGCCATCCTTTAATTGATGCAAAAAAGGTCGTTCCCATAAGTCTCAGCCTTGGTGCTCATTATGATTCCCTTATTATCACAGGTCCCAACACCGGCGGTAAAACCGTTAGTATCAAAACCCTTGGTTTATTAACACTTATGGCCATGTGCGGTTTAATGATTCCTGCCGATTTTGACAGTGAAATTGCTGTTTTTGACCGTATTCTTTCGGATATTGGCGATGAACAAAGTATTGAACAGTCCCTTTCGACCTTTTCATCACATATGGTTAATCTTGTTTCTATACTTAAACTTACAACCAACAACTCTCTTGTTCTCCTTGATGAGGTTGGCGCAGGCACCGACCCTATCGAAGGCGCAGCCCTTGCTAAAGCTATTCTAATTGAACTTAAGAACAAAGGCGCTAAAACCGTGGCAACAACGCACTACGCCGAGCTTAAGGCCTATGCTCTCCAAAGTGACAGGGTGGAAAATGCTTCCTGCGAATTCAGTGTTGCTGATTTAAAGCCCACCTATCGTTTGCTTATAGGTGTTCCGGGCAGTTCAAATGCCTTTGCAATTTCGAAAAGATTAGGACTAAGTGCAGAGATTATTGAAAATGCTAAGACTCACATAAGCGAAGAAAACCGAAAATTTGATGAGGTTATTGCATCTCTTGAAAAATTACGGCTTGAAGCCGAAAAAGAAAAAAGTAATGTTTTAAGACTTAAAGATGAGCTACAAAAAGAAAAGGAAAAAAGTCGAAAAATTCTTGCGGATTTAGAGCTTCAAAGTCAAAAATCAACAGAGGAACTTAGCGTTAAATCACAGAGAATTCTTGACCAGGCTCGCGCCAAGGCCAATGCAATGCTTAATGAACTTGAGGAAGCCAAAAAATCCTTTAGTTCAAATAATGCCTCCGAGCTTTTGCGCAGAGCAAAAAGTGCGGTAAAAACCGGTATTAGCGATATTGAAAAAATCTCTGACCCCGTTGTTAAAAAAAGTGATGATGCCTACACGCTACCACGCAAGCTCATTGTGGGCGATGATGTTATTATTTTTGACTTAGGAAAAACAGCTAGCATTGTAAACATTGATGAGCAAAAGGGCAAGGCTTATGTAACAGCAGGCAATATGAACCTTTGGGCCGACATTAAAAATCTCAGATTAATTGAAAAGAAAAAAGAGAATTTAAAGGCGCCGAAGCAAAAGAAGGTTAGCGGTGTAGCATCGCGACTTGAACGCAATGCCGCAACAGAACTTGATATTCGCGGAATGAATGTTGAAGAAGGCATTATTGAGCTTGATAGGTACATTGATAACGCTGTTATGTCGGGTGTGCCATCTTTTTCAATAATTCATGGAAAAGGTACGGGCGTTTTAAGAAAAGCCGTTCAGGAGCATTTAAGACATCATAAGAATATTAAAAGCTTCCGCCTTGGCGTTTTTGGCGAGGGCGAATCAGGCGTTACAATTGCCGAGCTTAAATAGAATAAGAGCGTTGCTAAATTAGCAACGCTCTTAATTTTGCTTTTTAATCTTTTTTTATTACAAAAGAATAATCAATAATTTCGCTTCTAAGTGAAACATTGGCATTTGTTATGTTATAGGTCATTGCATAGCAGGTATCCTGCACGGCAACGGGGATAATCGAAAGATCACCTAAAATCAAATTTTGTGCCTTTTGCAGGTCATTTTCGGTAACTGAAAACTGTTTTAAATAGCCTGAAATGCTTGTGTCATTTGCGGAAATTGGGAAAAGACACATATCATAAGTTTTGGCTTTGAGCTGATTTTGCAGGTCTATTAAATTGCTCGATGGAACAAGATTGATTGTGACACCGAAAAGCTGTTGCCAGTTTCCCGCAATGTCAACCAGTGCGTTTTTAATAACAGGGTCGTCATAATAAATAATACTGATTTTGTCAAGGGGTTTTCCACCCGTTGCATTTTTAAAGGCGGTTAGCGGTGAAACAGAACTAAAGGTAATAGGGCTGAGCACCGTGTCTTTACCCTTAACAACAGCGGGGAAAACATCGCTTGTAACACGGTAGCCATCAACTAAACTCTTGCTGTATTTATCGCGGTTAAAGGTCATTGCGAAAACGCTTCGTAATTCCTTTGAAAATTTAGTGTCATTAACCGAAAGCAGCCACACGGTGTTTTCAAAGGTTAAACAATTTAGTCCCAATTCCTTTGCCTTTGAAATGCTAAGCGAATCAATTTGAGCTATGTCAACATTTTCATTTTCAAGGCGCTGTATAGGGCTTAGTTCCTCATCCTTAGTTAAAATTACCGAGGTGTTATTAGGGACAAAACTTCCGTTATAATTTGGGTTTTTGGTAATGCGAATTTTTCCGTTTTCAAAATCCCAAAGGCGAATTCGGTAACTACCGTTTGAAAGAACTGTGCTTGATGTCATTCCGTATTCTCCGGCGGATTTGTTAAAGAATTCCTCGTTACACGGCATCGCCGCAAGGCAGGTGAGGGAGCTGAGCAACTGCGCGCTGTTTACTGATTCAATAATAACGGTTTTATCATCAGGTGCTGTAACTGCAAGATTTTGCACAGGAAGCTTACCGCTCATAATTTCGCTTGCGTTTTTAATGCAGGAAAGCTTTTGGGCCGAGGGGGAATTTGTTTTTGGGTCAACACTGCGCCGAAGGCCAAAAACAAAATCCTTTGCGGTAAGCGGGTCACCATTGCTCCATTTAAGATTATCCCTTAAGGTGAATGTGTAGGTGTTGCCCGAAACGGTGTAACTTTCTGCGGCGCCGCAAACAATGTTTAAATCGTAATCAAGGCGCATAAGACCTTCATAAATATTTGAGGAAATCATTGCCGCAGTGCTGTCACCTACAACCGATGGGTCAAGGGTTGTTGGAAAAGAGGCGAGCTCATAGTAAATCGTGGCGTTTTTATAATCCTCACCACAGCCGCAAAGTGTGGTTATGGCAATGAAAATTGTAACAAAAAAAGTTAAAAATTTTTTCACTTTATTTATCCTTTCAAATTATAAAAATATTTTATCATAGCAAATGTAGCTTTTCAAGTGTAATATTCTTTAAAAAACATTAATAAGTGTAAAGAAAAATGCTTGACAGCAAGCGTTTGCTTTGCTATAATAGCAGATGTAAAGTAATTTTCTTTACAGTTGAGGTGTAAAAATTGCCCGATAAATTTGAAATTTCTGTTTTGATTGATAACTATGGTGTTTTATTAACCGAAAAACAGCGCCTTATTATGGAATATTATTTTAACGATGACCTTTCTCTTGCGGAAATTGCCGAGAACGAGGGGATAACAAGGCAGGGCGTTCTTGACATTATTAAGCGCTGTAAGCAAACGCTCTTTGAATATGAAGAAAAGTTACAGCTGATTAAAAAAATTACTGTTTTGAAAGAAAAAACAAATTCGATTGACCAAAACATTAAATCTAACGAAAAAGTTTCAGAGCTTGTAGAATATATTGATAATTTGTAAGAAGGGGGCGAGCGCATGGCTTTTGACAATTTAAGCGATAAACTGAACGCTGTTTTTAAACGCCTGCGTTCGAGAGGAAAGCTTACAGAGGCTGATGTTAAACAGGCAATGCGCGAGGTTCGCTTAGCCCTGTTAGAAGCCGATGTTAACTACAAGGTTGCCAAAGATTTCACTAACACTGTTTCTGAAAAATGCATTGGCGCTAATGTTATGGAAAGCCTTACAGCCCCTCAAATGGTTGTAAAAATCGTTCGTGATGAACTTACTGCACTTATGGGCAGTGAGCAAACAAGGCTTAAAACCGCCTCTAAAATTCCAACGGTTATTATGCTGTGCGGCTTGCAGGGTTCAGGTAAAACAACCCACGCCGCAAAGCTTGCAAAATTTTTAAAGTCTCAAGGTCATAGACCTATGCTTGTTGGCTGCGATATTTATCGTCCTGCCGCCATTGAACAGTTAAAGGTTGTAGGTGCCGCAGTTAATGTTCCTGTTTTTGAAAAGGGAACGACAAAGCCCGAAAGAACAGCAGCTGAGGCAATTAAATATGCCAGAGACTACGGCCACGATTTTGTTATTCTTGACACCGCAGGCCGTTTGCACATTGACACCGAGCTTATGGATGAGCTCAAACGCATCACCGAGGCCGTTGAGGTTAACAACATTTTACTTGTTGTTGACTCAATGGTGGGTCAGGATGCCGTTAACATTGCAAAATCCTTTAATGATATATTAGAAATTGATGGTATTATCCTAACAAAGCTTGATGGCGATACCCGCGGCGGTGCGGCACTTTCGGTTCGCGCTGTTACAGGCAAACCAATAATGTTTACCGGTGTTGGTGAAAAGCTGGATGAGCTTGATGAATTTCATCCCGACCGAATGGCCTCGAGAATTCTCGGAATGGGCGATATGCTATCTTTAATTGAACGCGTTGAAAGCGAAATTGATGAGAAAAAAGCCGCTGAAACCGCTAAACGCCTTCAAGAGAATAAATTTGATATGAACGATTTGCTTGAGCAGTTCCAGAGCATTAAAAAAATGGGCAGTCTTAAAAGTGTTCTTTCAATGCTTCCGGGAATGGAAAGGCAGCTTAAAGATGCCGATATTGACGATAGACAGCTTTTAAGGGTTGAGGCAATTATTTACTCAATGACAAAAAAAGAACGCGCCAAGCCCGATATAATCAACGCTTCCCGCAAGCGTAGAATTGCCGCAGGCTGCGGAATGAGTGTTGAAGAGGTAAATAAGCTTCTTCGCCAATATGAGCAAATGAAAAAAATGTTTAAACAAATGTCGGGCAAAAACGGCAAACGCAGAATTCCGAGAGGTATGATGAATATGCCCGGTGGCTTCGGTTTTTAAAGAGGTTAATCCCTTTTTATAAATAAAAATTCCTTTTATGGAGGTGTAATAAAAATGGCAGTTAAAATCAGACTTCGTCGTATGGGCGCTAAAAAGGCTCCTTTCTACCGTGTTGTTGTTGCTGATTCCCGTTTCCCCCGCGATGGTCGTTTCATCGAGGAAATCGGTTACTTTAACCCCAACACCGACCCCGCCGATGTAAAAATTGATGGCGACAAGGCAAAGGATTGGATTGCAAAGGGCGCACAGCCTACCGATACCGTTAAGGCCTTACTTAAGAAGAACGGTGTTCTTTAATTTTCGGAGGAAAATCTATTATGCAAGAACTTTTAGTAGCAATTGCTTCGGGACTTGTTGAAAATCCCGAACAGGTTACAGCAACAGTTGATGAGCCTAACGAGGAGGGCGTTATTGTTTACCACCTTCACGTGGCCACAGATGATATGGGACGCGTTATCGGCAAGCAGGGCAGAATTGCAAAGGCAATTCGCACAGTTATGCGCGCCGCAGCAAACCGCAACAATCAGAAGATTGCTGTTGAAATTGACTAATTTTAGTCTTGATTTAATGCTCCCAAAACCTATTGGGAGCATTTATCTTTTTAAAGTTATAGGTGTATTATGAAAAAAGAATTTTTAGAGGCCGGCAAAATTGTTGGCACACACGGCGTTGCAGGAATGGTTAGAATCCAGTCCTGGTGCGATTCAAATGAATTTTTTTGCAAATTTAAAAAGCTGTTTTTAAATGAAAACGGCATAGGGGAAATTATTGTTTCTTCCTCAAAGCCTCACGGAAATGTTGTAATTGCAAAAATTAAGGGTTATGACAGCATTGATGCTGCCGAAACGCTTCGAAATAAGGTTGTATATGTTAACCGCAATCAAATGAATCTTGAAAAAGGTGCTTACCTTATTCAGGATTTAATAGGTTGTTCGGTTTTTGATATAGATAGTGGTGCTTTTTTAGGAAAAATCTCTGATGTTTCCAAAACAGGCGCAAACGATGTTTGGCACATTGAAAACGATGGCAGAGAATATTTAATTCCCAAAATTGATGATATTGTAAAGCAAGTGGATATTGATAACGAAAAGGTTATGATTAAACCTATTAGAGGAATTTTTTGATGATGAAAATTGACATTTTAACCCTTTTTCCCGATATGTGCAATACAGTTGTTAATGAGAGTATTATCGGCC
>JAFTPI010000105.1 GCA_017463345.1 Clostridia bacterium
ATTTTCACCGAAAACATTTTTGAACCACAGTGCACTTTGCTTTGCCGCTTCATAATTTCCCTTTGAAAGGGCGCGGGGAATTTCACCTGCCAGGCAAGCTGAAAGGGCAATAATTCCCTCGTGATACTGCTCTAAAAGCTCTCTGTCTACCCGGGGCTTTGAGTAAAAGCCCTCGGTAAAGCCAAGGGACACCATTTTAATTAAATTTTCGTATCCCTTTTGGTTTTCGCAAAGAAGCACAAGGTGGGTGTATTCGCTGTCAAGCAGCTTTTCCTTTTGTGTGCGACCCCTGGGCGCCACATAAACCTCACAGCCCACAATAAGCTTAATTCCCGCCTTTTTGGCGGCTTTATAATAATCAATTACACCGTACATTACACCGTGGTCGGTTATGGCAACCGCCTTTTGGTTTTTCTCCTTTAAAGCCGCAAAAAGCCTACCCGAACGGCAACAGCCGTCGAGCAGGCTATACTCTGTGTGGAGATGAAGGTGTACAAAATCCATTAGTCTTTATTTTTCTCCTGTGCAATTTCTAAAATTCTTCTAAAACGATGGTTAAGCCCCGAACGGGTTATGGGCTCAGATGAAATTCGGCAAAGCTCTGTTAGCGATGCCTCGGGATTTTCTTTTCTAAGCTTTATTGCCGAAACAAGCTCGGGCTCCAAAGAATCGGCAATTCCCTTTTTTTCAAGAATTTCAATGGCGGCACGCTGCTGAATTGCGGCATCAACCGCCTTGAAAATGTTGGCGGTTTCCCTGTTGTTTATGCGATTAACCTTGTTACGCATATCTTTATAAATTTTTGACTGCATTATAAGAATTGCGGCATTTGTAGCACCGATTACGGTCAAAAACTCCTCAATAACATTGCTGTCCTTAAGATAAAGCATCGTGGCGCCTGACCTGCTTGAAATTTTAAAAGCAAAACCTAAATCGGTGCAAAGCTCTAAAAAATCCTTGCAAATAAGCGGGTTTTTAAGGCTTATTTCAAGTCTATAATCCTTTTCGGGGTCACTAACCTGACCTGCCGCTAAAAACACACCACGCAGGAAGGCATGCACACAGCATTCCTTTTTTAAGATTTCAACGTTAATAAAATTTATGTCCGACTTATATCCAAAATAAGAAACGATTTTTGCGGTTTCCTCGCTGTTTTTATAGCAAATTTTATAGTTAACCTTTTTTTCACCGCCGCTTTCAATAATAGAAAAAATGTCAAAAAACTTCTTAATTCGGGCGGCAAAGCGGTGGCAAACCGCCTCGTTTGTGGTTTGAAAATTTATCTTTTCTAAACCGAAACTGCGTGAAAAAAGCAGCATACCGTAACACTCTGCAAGTGCACAGCAATTTGGTTGCCTTAATTCACACAGTTCTCTTTTAACGTCAACAGAAAATGACATTTTTATCTATTCCCTACCAATAAAAATTACTTCGGGTTCAAGGGTGACACCCGTTTTTCGGGAAACGGTTTCCTGAACCTTTTTAATGAGGCAAAGCACATCGTTTGCGGTGGCGCCGCCCTTGTTTATAACAAAGCCTGCATGCTTAACGCTAACCTGGGCACCGCCAACAGAAAAACCTTTAAGCCCGCACTGCTCAATAAGAGTTCCTGCAAAATAGCCCTCGGGGCGCTTGAAGGTGCTTCCCGCGCTTGGAAATTCAAGGGGCTGTTTATCCTTTCGGCGCTTCATGATTTCGGTCATTGAAGCCTTTATTTCCTCGGTGTTTCCCTTTTTAAGTTTAAAAACAGCTTCTATAACGGTGGCACCGTTTTTTTGAAAGGCACTGCTTCTGTAAGAAAGGCAAAGTTCATCTCTAAAAAGGGTGAAAATTTCGCCACCACTATTTACCGCCGTAACACTTTCCAAAACATCCTTCATTTCGCCGCCGTAGGCGCCTGCGTTCATAAAAACTGCGCCGCCCACACTGCCAGGAATTCCAAAGGCAAATTCAAGACCCGAAAGACCTTCATTTGCGGCAAAGGTGCAAAGGGCTGCAAGGTTTGCGCCTGCCCCCACCGTTATTCTCTCCCCCGAAACGGTCATTTTATTTAAATTTTCAAGGCAAAGCACAACGCCCTCAATGCCCTTATCCGAAACAAGAAGGTTGCTTCCCTTACCAAGAATGGTAACAGGGACATTTTCCTCCTTGCAAAGGGAAAAGACTCTAGTGAATTCCTCCTTGCTGCCAATGTTTACGAAAACATCGGCAGCACCGCCAATTTTAAAGCTTGTGTGGCGGTGCATTGGCTCATTTTCGAGAAAATTTATGTTTGCCTTTTTAAACTCACCTTTTAAATGGTTTAAATCGTAAATCAAAAAATCACTACCTGTAAAGTTTATCAAGGAATGCGGCACCGATAATGCCTGCATCGTTGCCTAAAGCGGCAACTTTAACAACGGTTTGTCTTTCAATGTTCTTGGAAAAGCGCCCATTTTCGACAAATTGGGTAATAGGCTTTGTGAGAACATTGCCTTCTTTTGAGATGCCTCCGCCAATACATAATACTTCGGGCTGGAAAATGTTTATTACATTTGTGATACCGATAGCAATATAGCGAATATACTCCTTCACAACCTTTATGCCCGATTCATCGTTTTCGCGCATTGCATCAAAGGCGGTTTTTCCGTTTACACGGTTAATATCTCCATCACACAGCTTCCACATTATACTTTGCTTATTAGCTTCCATTTCAGCCTTTGTCTGGCGAATAAGAGCAGTTGCCGAAGCATAGGCTTCCCAGCAGCCCTTTCTGCCGCAAGTGCAGGCTTCCCCATCAACAACAATAACAGTGTGGCCAAGCTCACCGCCCGCATTATTTGAGCCGGAGAAAATTTTACCGTCAATAATAATTCCGCTGCCAACACCTGTGCCAAGTGTAATGGCAACAAAATTCTTGCAGCCCTTACCTGCACCTGCTAAAAGCTCGCCATAGGCTGCGGCATTAGCATCATTTTCAATGTAAAAATCAACACCAAGGCGCTCCTTCATCATTGCGCAAAGGGGCAGGTTGCTGAATTTTAAATTGTTAGAGGTTGCAACAATGCCCTTTGAGGGAATTACCGAGCCGGGGGAACCGATTCCCATTGCGGTAATTTCACTAATGTCAATGCCTGCATCCTTAATTGCCATGCGAGCAGCCTTTGCCATATCATCGGCAATCTCATCATTTGAACGGTGGGCGCCTGTTTTCACCTTGCCCGTGCCGATAATTTTATAATCCTCATCAACAACACCTGCCGCAATGTTTGTGCCGCCTAAATCAATTCCTAATCTGTACATTTAAATTTCTCCTTTTAGAATGCTTTAACCTGTGTTTCGCCTGCAGGCTTCATATCATCAGACATACCGAGGCGAGAGAGCAAATCCTCTGCCGCGTTGTAGCCAAGCTTTTTCTGACGGTTGTTCATTGCCGCAACCTCAATGATAACGGCAAGATTTCGACCGGGTTTTACGGGAATGGTAACCGAGGGGATTTCCAAATCCAGAATGTTGGTGGTTTTGTTTTCAAGACCCATTCTATCATAAACCTTGTTAACATCCCAGGGTTCGAGATTCACAATCATATCAATTTTCTCGGTGAGTTTTACCGCTCCCACACCGAAAATACGGCTGGCGTTTATAATACCAATGCCGCGAAGCTCGATGAAGTGGCGAATGTTATCGGGGGCTGTGCCAACAAGTGATTTGCTGGAAACGCGCCTGATTTCAACCGCATCATCGGCAATAAGGCGGTGACCGCGTTTAACAAGCTCAATGGCGGTTTCACTTTTACCAACTCCGCTTTCCCCAAGGAGCAAAATACCTTCACCGTAAACCTCAACTAAAACGCCGTGGCGGGTGACTCTCGGTGCCAACTGAACGTTTAAAAACGCAATGAGAGCCGAGGTGAATTCCGATGTGGAATCCTTTGTGCGCAGAAGCGGAACACCATATTTTTCAGCCGATGCCTTGTAAATTTCCTGCAGTGGCAAATTCCTTGTAACAATAACGGCACAAGGGCACTTTGCAAAGAAGGCATCCACCCTCTTTTCTCTTTCGGCCTCGGAAAATTTGGTTATGTAGGCCTCTTCACTTTTACCGATAATCTGAATTCTGTCAGCATCAAAAAACTCATAATAGCCTGCAAGCTGGAGACCCGGACGGTTTATCTCAGTGTTTTCAATGATAATTTCCTCTGCCTCTTTTGGAAGATAAATTTTTTCAAGTGAAAACTCATCCATAATTCTCTTCAGCGTAACAGAAAAGCCTGAATCCATGCCAAACACCTCACTAATAATATCATTTTATTTATTATAACCCATATTGATAAAAAAGAAAAGATATTTATTTCTCTTGCTATTACAAAATTTTCGCTGTATAATTGTAGAAAATGAATGTTTTTTATCTAAAGGAGCTACTTTTATGAAACTTGGTATCGTGGGTTTGCCCAACGTTGGCAAATCAACACTTTTTAATGCTATTACAAACGCGGGTGCGCAGTCGGCGAACTATCCCTTTTGCACCATTGAGCCAAACGTTGGAATGGTTTGTGTGCCCGATGAAAGAATGGATGCCCTGGCAAAGCTTTATAACCCCGAAAAATTCACCCCTGCTGTTATTGAATTTGTTGACATTGCAGGTCTTGTAAAGGGTGCCTCAAAGGGTGAGGGCCTTGGCAACAAATTCCTTTCCCACATTCGTGAGGTTGATGCCGTTGTTCACGTGGTGCGCTGTTTTGAAAACGATGATATTATTCACGTTGAGGGCAGTGTTGACCCTGAAAGAGATATTGAAATCATTAATCTTGAACTCATTTTCTCTGATATGGAAATGGTTCAGCGCCGTCTTGACCGTGCTACAAAAGCCCTTAAGGGTGACAAAGGAATGCAGACCGAGGTTGACTTTTTAAAGCGCCTGCTTGCCTCCTTAGAACAAGGCATTCCCGCCCGTGCAGTGGAAGCCGATGAAACCGAGCAGGAGATTTTAAACACCACGGCACTGCTTTCCTCAAAGCCTGTTATTTACGCCTGCAATATGAGCGAGGATGACTTTAAGAATAACATTGAGGAAAATGTCCGTTTTAAAAAGGTGAAGGAAATTGCCGCAAAGGAAAATGCACAAACGCTTCCCATTTGCGCTTCCCTTGAATCAGAAATCGCAGGTCTTGATTATGAAGAAAAAATCCTTTTCCTTGAGGATCTAGGACTTGAGCAATCGGGTCTTGACCGCCTTATTAAAACCTGCTATTCCCTTTTGGGCCTTATTTCCTATTTAACTGCAGGTCAGCCTGAGGTTAGAGCCTGGACCATTAAGGAGGGCACAAAAGCCCCACAAGCCGCAGGCAAAATTCACTCGGATTTTGAGCGTGGTTTTATCAGAGCCGAGGTTATCCCTTTTGAAAAACTTATGGAATGTGGCAGCATGGTAGCAGCCCGAGAAAAGGGACTTGTTCGAAGCGAAGGCAAGGAATATGTTATGCAGGACGGCGACGTTGTTCTGTTCCGCTTTAATGTTTAATTTTTTACACCCTATGTCAAGTGATATAGGGTGTTTTTTTGCACATAATACCCTTTGGGTGATTGTGTTTTGAAAAAATTAAAGGTTTTTTCCCTTATGTTTTTAATTGGCGGTGTCGGATATAATTTTATTGAAATTTTGTGGCGGGGCTACACCCACGTTTCAATGTTTTTTGCAGGTGGAATTTGCTTTAACGCCTTTGCCGCAATAGGCAAAAATTCGAAAAATCACAAACCGTTTTTTCTTGCTGCCATTGGTGCATTAATGGTAAC
>JAFTPI010000106.1 GCA_017463345.1 Clostridia bacterium
AAACTCCTAAATGTTTGCTATCATTTGGTCAATGCGCTTAAAGCACTCTGTTTTACCCAGCACCTGCATAATTGAGCAAAGGTCGGGTGTGTTGCGCCTGCCTGTTACGGCAATGCGGAGCACGGTGCTTAAATCTCCCGCATGGCCCTTATAGGCATCGGGATTTTGTTTATAATCCTTGGTCTGCTCGGCAAAGCCAAGTCCTGAGCACAGACCCTTAATTTTATCAAACCAGCCTTGCCTGTCATCAGCGGGGTCATAAACACCCTTATAAAGCTCTAAAAATGCCTTGGCATCAGCCCTATCAATATTTTCGGGCAGGGTGTAATCGGGAACAAACAAGTTATTAAAGAAAAATGCGAAATAATCCTTTGCCTCGTTCCACTTTGCAAGGTCTTTTCTGGGTTTTGCGGCATCATCGCGGTCAATGGCAAGCATCGCCTTTGTAAATCTGGGGTCGGCGGTTAATATCGAATAAAAATCACTGTCAAATTCCTTTGCCCAGGCGGTTATTTTTTCATAAACCTCGCCGCTCTTCATTCGGCTGATGCGGTTTTTGCTCACATCAGTGAGTTTTACCTCATCAAAAAGGGCGCCCGAAACACTCATTTTCTTAAGATTAAATTTAAAATCCTTGTACGATGCATCGGGGTTGGCGCGGCGCCAGTCCTCAAAATCAGAGGAGGCAATTGTCATTAAATATTCAATAACACTTTCGGCCTCGTAGCCCTGTTCGGCAAAGAAATGAACGGCTGCTTCGGGGTCTTTTCTCTTTGAAATCTTGCGCTTTGCGCCGTTGTCCAGCTTCATAATGGGAGAAACGTGGGCAAATTTAGGCACCTTAAAGCCAAGGGTTTTAAAAAGCTGAATGTGCTTCGGTA
Organism: Clostridia bacterium; assembly: GCA_017463345.1. GTDB lineage: Bacteria > Bacillota > Clostridia > Oscillospirales > Acutalibacteraceae > SIG587. Next base: position 882 of record JAFTPI010000106.1, read on the forward strand.
CCGAGGAAATCCACTCATCACCGCGGATTACGTGGGTTGTGTGCATTAAATGGTCATCAATAGCGTGAGCAAAATGGTAGGTGGGTATACCATCAGATTTAAGAAGAACAAAATCCTCATCGTTTTCGGGCATCTCGATTTTGCCCTTAATGGCATCCTCAAAAATAACCTTGTTTTCCTCACTGCCCATTGATTTAAGGCGGATAACATAGGGCTTGCCCTCGTTTATAAGCTTTTCGGCTTCCTCGAAGGTTATATCCCTGTGTTTTGCCCACTTGCCGTGGTAGCCTGTCCTGATTTTGGCAGCCTCCTGCTCATTTCTTACAGCCTCTAACTCCTCTGCAGTGCAAAAGCAGGGGTAAGCAAGACCCTCCTTTATCAGCTTTTTAACAAAGGTCTGATAAATTTCAGCGCGGTGGCTCTGCTGATAGGGGCCATAATCGCCCTTTTCATCAGTGCCCGAAATAAAGCCCTCATCAATGGCAATGCCAAAGCGATTAAGGCCATCAATAATATTCTCAATGCCGCCCTCAATTTCCCTTTTCTTATCGGTGTCCTCAATGCGGGTAAAGAAAACACCGCCCGTTGAGGTTGCGGTAATGCGGTTTACAAGCGCCGCAAAAAGGGTGCCTAAATGAAGATATCCTGTGGGGCTGGGCGCAACACGAACAACCCTTGCCCCCTCGGGCAAATTCCTTGCGGGGTAAAGGTTTTCGTAGAAATCTGGTGTTTTGTTAATGTCAGGCAGCAAAAGCTCTGCCATTTTTTCATTTTGGGTCATTGCCTTAAAGCACTCCTACTGATTTTTAAGCAGCTTATTAAGCTCACTCATAAAGGTGTTAATATCCTTAAACTGGCGGTAAACCGAGGCAAAACGAACATAGGCTACCTCATCAACAGACTTTAATTTGTCCATAACCAGCTCGCCGATTTTCTCAGATGTTACCTCGCGGTCAAGTGTGTTCTGAATGGTGGTTTCAATTTCATCAATCATGCTTTCCATTTGGTCAATGGAAACAGGGCGCTTTTCGCAGGCGCGAAGCATACCTGTTAGCAGTTTGTCGCGATTAAAGGTTTCGCGGGTTTTATCCTTCTTTATAACCATAATGGGCAGAGATTCAATCTGCTCATAGGTTGTAAAGCGCTTGGTGCAGTTAAGGCACTCTCTCCTGCGGCGAATTTTTTCGCCCTCATCGGTGGGTCTAGAATCAATTACCTTGCTTTCTTCAAAACCGCAATATGGACATTTCATAACATTTGGTCCACCTTTCAATAATTATTCATTTTATTTTACCATATGTAGTGTTAAAAGGCAAGAAAAAAGGGTAATTTTAACAAGTTTTAACTCATATAATTTAACAAAAACGCAAAAAGAAAGGAAGGAAAAACCGTGAACGCCTTTTTTCCTGAGGGTTGGCTTACCGCCTCCCGCCAAAACCGTAAAAACACCTTTACTCCCTCTTTTTTAAGCGAGGCCGCAAAAACGGGAGAAATTTTGGAAAGTGTGGCCTATGTTTGCGACAATGAACATAACCTGCTTGTTGATTTAGGTAGTGTAAAGGGTATTATTCCCCGTGAGGAGGGCGCCATTGGAATTACCGAAGGAGCTACCCGCGATATTGCCCTTATCTCCCGCGTGGGAAAGCCCGTTTGCTTTGTTGTCGATGAGCTCGCAAGTGATGAAAACGGTAAGCTTGTCGCCATTCTATCCCGAAGGAAAGCCCAAGAAAAATGCAGGGTAGAGTTTTTATCAACCCTTATAAAAGGGGATATTATCGGCGCTAAAATCACCCACCTCGAATCCTTCGGCGCCTTTTGTGATATCGGCTGCGGCGTGCCCGCCCTGCTGCCTATTGATTCCATTTCGGTCTCCCGCATTTCTCACCCTAAAGACCGTTTTAAGGTTGGGGACGATATTAAAGCGGTGGTTAAGGATATTTCGGCCGACGGTAAAATAACGCTGACCCATAAGGAGCTCCTTGGCACCTGGCAGGAAAACGCTGATTTATTTTCCGTTGGGCAGACTGTCACAGGTGTTGTGCGCTCGGTTGAGGATTACGGCATTTTCGTTGAGCTTACCCCAAATCTCGCAGGCCTGGCGGAGCTTAAAAGCGGGGTTAAGGTGGGAGATTTGGCAGGGGTTTACATTAAAAACATAATGAGCGATAAAATGAAGGTTAAACTTATTATTATTGACTCTTTTTCGGGAGATTATTCACCCGAAATAACATATTTTAATTTTGATAACCATATCGACCGCTTTGATTATTCCCCCGAAAGCTGCAAAAGAAAAATTTTCACCGATTTTAATGCTTAATCATTGAAAATTTAGGTTTAAAGGAGTATAATAATAAAACAATACTGTAAGTTATTTTTTTGGAGATGTTTAAATTGGCAGAAGAAAGAAAATGTAACAGCACCTCCTGCGACGGTAATTGCGCAGGCTGCAAAAGTGCAAAAAAGGAGCCCGCTTCCCTTTTAGAACCCACTAATGAGTTCAATAACATTAAAAAGGTTATCGGCGTTGTAAGCGGAAAGGGCGGCGTTGGTAAATCAATGGTTTCGGCATCTCTTGCCGTTTTAATGAAGCGAAAGGGCTATGAGGTCGGCCTTCTTGATGCCGATATAACAGGCCCATCAATTCCTAAAATGTTCGGTGTTAACGCCAGAGCAAAATCTAACGATTATGGCATTATGCCCGAAATCACAGCCTCGGGAATAAAGCTTATGTCCATAAATCTGCTTATGGAAAATGCCGAGTCCCCCGTTGTTTGGCGCGGCCCTGTTATTGCGGGCGCCGTTAAACAGTTCTGGACCGATGTTATGTGGGGCGACCTTGACTGCTTGTTTATCGACTGCCCTCCCGGCACAGGCGATGTTCCCTTAACCGTTTTTCAGTCCATTCCCCTTGATGGCATTGTTATTGTAACCTCCCCGCAGGACCTTGTTTCTTTAATTGTTAAAAAGGCCTATAACATGGCAAAAATGATGAACATTCCCGTTCTCGGAATAGTTGAGAATATGAGCTATGTTAAATGCCCCGACTGCGGCAAGGAGTTCCGCATTTTCGGCAAGAGTGAAACCGAAAGCATTACAAAGGAGCTGGGTGTACCCCTTCTTGATAAAATGCCTATTGATACCTCCCTTGCGGCTTTAAGCGACGCAGGCGATATTGAAAAGCTTAACACAAATTACCTTGACAACACCGCAAATGTTGTGGAAGAAAAGATTAAATAAAAAACCACACCCCGACTTTTTTAAGTCGGGGTGCTTTTATGCTTAAATATTCTATTTGCCAATGGGTACAATAGCGGTCATATTAAGTTTCTCTAATGTTTCTAACAAAAACGGTAAGTGCTCATGATAACTATCAAAGCGCATTTTGCTAAGCCACGGAAAACAAAATATTTCCTTTC
>JAFTPI010000107.1 GCA_017463345.1 Clostridia bacterium
ATTGACAAGAAAAAATTTTTAATATATAATAACCTAAAGAGGTGTTTAAAATGAAGCTTAAAAAGTTTTTATATGTTGTTTTAATCATTTTGGCCGCCACCGCCGCCATTGCAGGCGCTGTTTATGTTATTGACAGCCTTTTAAACAAAAAGAAACTTCTTAAAAAAGAATATCTCCCCTGCGAAATCACCGCTGTAGAGGCTGAATAGTTTACACGGTGTTAAGTTTTTGTGTTTTTTATGGAAAAACACAAATCATTTTAGTGAAATTCTTTGTTTTTAAATGTTTTTTGTGCAAATTTAATAAAAAATACCTGATTCAAGCATATGATAATATGCTTGAATTTTTTTGTGGAATAAGTTATCATATAAAGTAGATAATATTATTGTTTAATTCTATTTTTTTATAAGGATGGTACGAAATGGAAAAATATACATCTTCTTCCCTTGCAAATTTAATTGAGAAAAAGCTTTCTCACAATTTCGGCGTTATGCCCGAGGAGGCATCTGATGACCTTTTTTATAAGGCCACGGTGCTTGTACTCCTTGACATTATGCGCCAGAGGCGCACCGCCTTTAAAAAGGAAACCGCCGAAAGGCAGGCAAAGACCGTTTACTACCTTAGTATGGAGTTCTTAATGGGTCGCTCCCTTAAAAACAATCTTTTCAACATGGACCTTGAAAAGACAATGGCAAAGGCTCTATCAAAGTTCAAGGTTAAACTTGATAATCTTTATGAGCTTGAGCCCGATGCAGGTCTCGGAAACGGCGGTCTCGGTCGCCTTGCAGCCTGCTTCCTTGATGGTCTTTCAACCGGTGGTTACCCTGCAATGGGCTACTGCATTAAATATGAATTCGGCATTTTCCGCCAAAAGCTCATTGAAGGCTGGCAGACCGAAATGCCCGATTTTTGGCTTCCCGGTGGCAGTGTATGGCTTGAGCCCCGCCCTGCAAGTGCCGTTGACGTACATTTTGATGGCTATGTTAACGAAACCTGGGACGGCAACTACCACAGTGTTAATCACGAAAACTATACCACCGTTCGCGCAATGCCCTACGACCTTATGGTTGCAGGTAAGGACGGTAAGACCGTCAATGCTTTACGCCTTTGGACCGCCGAATGCCAGGATATAAATATGTCTGCCTTTAATCAGGGCGACTATGTTCGCGCAATGGAGGCAAAGGCAACTGCCGAGGCTATTAGTAAGGTGCTTTACCCTGAGGATAATCACATTGAGGGTAAATCTCTGCGCCTTCGCCAGCAGTATTTCCTTGTTAGCGCTTCCATTCAGGATATTTTAAACCGCCACCTTCGCACCTACGGCACCCTTGACAACCTTGCCGACAAGGTTGCCATTCACGTAAACGACACCCACCCTGCTTTAAGTGTTCCCGAGCTTATGCGCTTTTTGCTTGATGAGTGCGGTTACGAATGGGATAAGGCTTGGGGCATTGTTACAAAGACTATTGCCTACACAAACCACACCGTTATGAGCGAGGCACTTGAGTGCTGGCCCGAAGGTTTGTTTAAGGACAGACTGCCGAGAATTTATCAAATTGTTAAGGAAATTGACCGCCGTTACTACGCTCAGGTTTTAGCCGAAACCGATGATTGGGGTCTTGCTGAGCGCACCCACATCATTCAAGGTGGCGTTGTTAGAATGGCAAACCTTTGCGTTGCTGCCTGCCACTGTGTTAACGGTGTTTCAAAGCTTCACAGCGACATTTTAAAGGATTCGCTGTTTAACGATTATTACCGTTTAACCCCCGAAAAGTTCACAAATGTTACCAACGGCATCGCCCACAGGCGTTGGCTTTGTCAGGCAAACCCTGCACTTTCCAAGCTTATTACTGAGCTTATTGGTGATGGCTTTGTTATGGATGCCTCAAAGCTTTCAGAGCTTAGAAAGTTTGAGGACGATGCGGCTGTGCTTAAAAAGCTTGCCAAAATCAAGCGCCAGAACAAGGAGCGCCTTGCAAACTATCTTAGTGATAAAAACGGCATTGTTTTAAATCCCGATTCTATTTTTGATATGCAGGTTAAGCGCCTCCATGAATACAAGCGCCAGCATCTTAACGCTCTGCACATTATCAGTGAATATTTGTTTATTAAAGAAAACCCCAATGCCCCATTTACACCCAAAACCTACATTTTCGGTGCAAAGGCAGCCCCGGGATATCTCCTTGCAAAGCAAATCATTCATATGATTTACAATTTAAGCCGTGTTATTGAAAATGACCCCGCCGTTCGTGATAAGCTGAAAATTGTTTTCCTTGAGGATTACAAGGTAACTTTGGCCGAGCTTATGATTCCTGCGGCCGAAATCAGTGAACAAATTTCTTTGGCTTCAACCGAGGCCAGCGGCACGGGAAATATGAAATTCATGATGAACGGCGCAGTTACCATTGGAACCGAGGATGGCGCAAATGTTGAAATTCACAGCGCTGTGGGTGATGACAATATCTTCATTTTTGGAATGCACACACCTGAAGTAAACCGCCTTCGTAAGAACGGCTACCACCCCTCTAACTACTATAACAACAACGAGGAGTTAAAGGCCGCCCTTGATTTTATCGGCAAGGGCATTAACGGTCAGTCCTTTGAAAGCATTCACCACATTTTAACAAATGTTGACCATTATATGGCCGCCGCCGATTTCAAGGATTACTGCACCGCACAAAAAATCGCCTGTGAAACCTATGCCGATACCCTAAAGTGGAACAAAATGTCACTTGTTAACATTGCCGAGTCGGGCATTTTTGCCGCCGACCGCTCCATTGAGGATTATGCCCGTGACATTTGGCACACCACACCCTTAAAGTAACTATGCAATATTATCCTTTTGATTCAAGAAAAAGTCTTTATAAGTCTAAATTCTCAGCCGTAAAATCAGGCGAAAGCCTGACTTTACGGCTACTTCTGCATAAGGATGCAAAAGCAGATGAAGCCTTTTTGCTTTTATCAAAGGATGGCGAGGTTGAGCAAAAAATCCTTCTCACACAAAGAGAATGCCTTGAGGATTATATCTTTTACGACACCGAAATTTCCCCTTCCGGCGGGCTTTACTGGTACCGCTTTTTCTACACAAGCCCCTTTGGGAATTATTTTGTTACCAAGGTAAACGGCGTTGGCATTGTTAACCTTGAGCCCATTGGCGCCTCCTGGCAGTTAACGGTTTACGACAGTGATTTTACTACCCCCGACTGGATTAAGGGTGGCATTATTTATCAGATTTTCCCCGACCGTTTTTGTGATTCGGGAAAAGAAAAAAAGAACGTTCCAAGCGACCGCTTTATTGTGGAGGATAAATCAAAGCAGCCCACCTACAAGCAGGATTTTTCCACACCCGATTTTCTCGGCAACGATTATTACTGCGGCGACCTTGAGGGTGTAAGGCTGAAACTTCCCTACCTTAAAAGTCTTGGGATTAACTGTATTTATTTAAACCCTATTTTTGAGGCACACTCAAACCACCGCTACAACACAGCGAATTATATGAAAATTGACCCGCTTTTAGGTGATGAAAAGGATTTTGTAAGGCTCTGCAAGGATGCCAAAAAACAGGGCATTCATATTATTTTAGATGGCGTTTTTTCCCACACAGGAGATGACAGTATCTATTTTAATAAGAAAAACCGTTATAACGAAATTGGCGCCTATAACAGTAAAAAATCAAAGTTTTATAATTGGTTCAAATTTAAAAATTGGCCCGATGATTATGAGGCCTGGTGGGGTGTTCCAACCCTTCCCGAAACCGTGGAAGAAAATGAGGATTTTCTAGAATTTATCACAGGCAAAAACGGCGTTATAAGGCACTGGTTAAAGCTCGGTGCCGATGGCTGGCGCCTTGATGTTGCCGATGAACTGCCCGATGTATTTCTCGATAGTGTTAGAACTGCCATAAAGCAAGAGAAAAAGGATGCCTTTTTGCTGGGCGAGGTTTGGGAGGATGCCACAAACAAGGTAAGCTACAACGCCCGCCGCCGCTTTTTAAGGGGCAAACAGCTGGATTCGGTTATGAATTATCCCTTTGCAAATTCTATTGTTGATTTTGTGATTAACGGTAACGGCGAGACCTTTATGTCAAGCATTCTTGACATAATTGAAAATTATCCCCCCTGCTCTCTGCACACACTTATGAACCACATTGGCACCCACGATACCGCCCGCATTTTAACCCGCCTTGGTTTTGAAGGCCAGGTTTTAGCTGACCGAAATTGGCAAGCAGAGCAAAAACTTACTAAGGAGCAGCAGGAAATTGGCAAAAAAAGGCTTAAACTTGCCGCAGTTTTGCAGTATACCTTGCCCGGTGTTCCCTCTCTTTATTACGGTGATGAAATCGGCACCGAAGGCTTTGGCGACCCCTTCTGCCGCAGCTTTTTTGATTGGGAAAATGGGGATAATCAGCTTACCGAGTTTTATAAAAAACTAGGCAATTTCCGCCGAGAAAACAGCGTTTTTAAGGACGGCGAGTTTATCCCCCTTCATTTTGAAAACGGCTGCGTGGCTTATTTAAGAAAGCGGGGCAAGAATTTCGTTTTTGTCTGCGTTAACACATGTGGCGAAGAAAGAGAAATTGAAATTCCAAAAAATATATCAAAAGAAAAAATTAAAATCGGCGCAAACGATTTTTGTCTTTTTAGCGGAAAGATTAAATAAAAAAACAAAAATATCCATCCGTTGGGATGGATATTTTTATTTATTCAATATCGCACTGCCTCAGAAAACTCTTTTCTTAAATTCCGTAAACCAGCCAAATGTAACTATAGGGTAGAGCGAAAACAATAAGTAGGATATTACTTTTCTCATCTTATTTTTATTTTAAAAGCCTAAAGCTTCGTTCACTAAAATCACATGAATTCGATCATCGTGCCTTGAAAAGCGAGTGATTAAAAACTCACAGCAAATGGTGTCTTTGGCCTTGCAGTCAGCACAGCTGCCCGTTTTCTTGCATGGGGTGTTAATGGGAAAACGCTGAGCGTTTTTAGGGGCCGCAACCTGCCTTGCGCGAATAATTGCGGAATCTAAATCCTCGCAGATTTTGTTAATTCCAACAATCATAATAACCTTTTCGGGACCGTAAGCAATGGCGGCAACACGGTTGGAATTTCCGTCAATATTAACGAGTATTCCATCTTTGGTCATGGCATTACTGCTGCAAAGAAAATAATCCGCACCAAAGGTTTTAATTTCCATTTCCCGCTTTTGTTCTGCAGTTTCGCAGGCATCACGGTTAAGGGCAATGTAATCCCCATTTATAATCTCATCATAAAGGCCGATTTCCTTTACCGACATTGAGCCGCCCCAACCAACCGTTTTCCCTTTTTCAATGAGGGAAAGGGCTATTTTTAAGGCTTCTGCCCTATCCTCGGTATAGTAACCGCTAATGTTTCGGGTGGAAAGAGCCTTAATAACTTCACTTAGCATAAAATCACCAGAATTTCAAATTATAAGAAGATTATAACACACATTATACCTTAATACAAGAAAAAGCACCCGATATGTACGTTCGGAACATACATATCGGGTGTTATTTATTCTTTTTCTGAAGGTGAAACACCGAAATGTTTTTTATAATTTCGGTAAAAGGTTGTGTAGTTTTCGTAGTTAAGCTTTTGGCACACTCTCTTAGGGTTTTCGCCATTTTCAATGAGTTTTTTTGCTTCATCCATTTTCTTTTCGGTTAAATATTTTTTAATGCCTATTCCGAAATCCGCCTTAAAGCAATGGCAAGCTGTTGACACCGAAACAAAAAAGTGCTCGGCAATTTCCTTAACGGACGGGTTCTTTTTATAATTTTCGTTTAAATAATCCTTTATCGCTAAGGATAACTCGGTTTTTTTCATAATGCTGCAAGAAGCACTTTTCTTGCGTCTTTCAGCCACACCTGCTCACCCTTTCTTTACATTATTTCTATTTTAGCACGGTCAATATAGTTACACAATGAACATTATATCCCAGTTCATGCACAAAACGTGTGTCGCCCCTTAAAAAGCACGGGATTTTATGTATAATAAATTTAGTTTTTAACGGCATCAATTGCGAATTTAGCAATGTCGGTGTTATCAACCGTTTTGCCACTAAAATATTCCGCACCATAGCCCACCGCAAAGGTTCTCACATCTATGTTGGTGTGGCCATCTGTTGTAAAAAGCGAACTTGTAAGCTTAAATTCACCCCTTGGAAGCGCAACACCGCCTGTTTCGTGGTCAGAGGTTATAATAAGCAGGGTGTCGGGATTTTCCTTCATAAATTTAAGCACGGTTGCCACAGCACGGTCAAAGGTCACAACCGAATTTACCTTGCCTTTAATGTGAGTGTTATGACCTGCCTTATCGGTGCCTGCGCTTTCAATCATAAGGAAAAAGCCCTTATCATTTTTAAGACGGTTGAGAGCAACCTCGGTTAAGTGAGCCAGCGTGTCGCTAGGCGCGCTTAAAATATCCTCTGAGAAAAAGCCGATAAAAGGCTTTTTGCAAAGCGTGTCTAGGTTTAAAACAGAATTTATTTCAGCAATGCTTTTTGAAACAAGGAAGCCTGATAAATCGACATCGGCAAACTGGGAATAACCCTGACCAATTAAAACATCAGGTTTAAATTTCGCAAAGCTTGTTGCAAGCTCAGAATAGTTTTTTCTTGATATATTATGAACAGTAAAAGCCGAAGGTGTAGCGCCGGTGATATCATCGTTTGTGACAATACCAACCTTTTTGCCCATTTCTCTGGCAATTTCTGAAATGTTTTTAATAGGTTTGCCTTCCGGTGACATTCCAACATAATTGTTGTTGGTTTTTTGACCCGTAGCAAGGGCAGTTCCCGAAGCCGCGGAATCGGTAACATCGGCATTAAAGGACCTGGTGGTTGCAAAGCCGGTGCTTTTAATAAGATTTAGCACAAGACCGAAATCAAAGCAACCTTTCTTGTTTTTTTCGGTCAGCACAAGGTCGTTGGGGCCCATTCCGTCGCCAATCATAACGATAACATTTTTGGGCTTCTTAAAATCTATAGAAAGAATTTCCTCAGCCTCGGCTTTGGTGATGGCAACTTCCCCTGAAGTGTACCAGTTTATCCAGTCGGGGTCTTTTTCGTTGCAATTAGCTCTGATGCATTTGCCCTGTGAAAAACTGTGTCCCAGCGCCTCATCGAAGGTAGCACCACAGGCTTTACACTTTGAAGGCTCAAGGCAGGTGGCTGCCTGCTTTTCTAAATGCTCACAACTGGCATTGCCGCCGCAGGCACACAATGACAGAATAATTAAAACAGCACAAAGAATTGATAAAATCTTTTTCATTTTTATCCCCCTTTTGTATCCATTTTATTATCCCCAAACAAATATGTCAATATATAAAAGCAGAAAGGCAATGCCTTTCTGCTTTCCTTTATGATGCTTCTTTTAATTGTTCGCTATTTTGCGGGAGGGGCGGTCTCGGCTGTCGCCTCGGTCGGCGCTTCTGCTTTGCAGAGGTGTCCACCGGACACCCGCACCCCCTCTCCTACAGATTGTGCCGTTTCGAGCATTGTTTCGGCAAAGATGCCGTAGCCTTTGGTCGGGTCATCTACTAATACGTGGGTTACGGCGCCTACTAATTTTCCATTTTGGACAATCGGGCTACCCGACACCGGTGTGTCAATATAGGACCAACAAATCAATTATAGAACCGCCCCATAATTGCCTCAGCTCTGTGTTTACAACTTTGCATATTCCTTAGTAAATCTTTGCTCTTCAATATAGCAGTGACGTATATCTTCGTCTAATACCGATTTCAGCAGTTTTCCAACATCCTGCGCCGCTCGATCTTCCGCATCGGTGCATTCCTTTGCGGCATAATAATCATAAAAGGCCTGTAGCGGTGAACCATTCCAATCTTTATTTACACCGCCAAAAAGTATCTGAACAGAGAAATTTTCGTTCGGTTTATTTTTAGTAAAACAGTGAACGGCCCCTTTGATATATGCTTTTGCCAATTCCAATTCGCTTTTTGAAATTTTTGCCGAAATTGCATAAATTCTGCTTTTGTTTCTTAACATATAACTCACATCCTCTTGAGCATTAGCTAACAACATACCAATCATATTTGTAAAAAGATATATCTTCTTCTTCATAACTACTGGACGCAATCGAATATTTTATAGTTACAACATCACATAACCTTCTTGCGACAGTGTATGGATTAAAATTATAAAGATGCCAATCATTATACCTTGTGCTACTACCAACCTGTCTAAGCTCAAATGCATTTATTGTGTAATTAATTTCATGAATCGTATTAACATACCGGGAAAAAGTAATTTCATCATGCGACCAATTTTCTGTGTTTTCAAATGTGGCACTTTTTAATCCTGATTTATAAAATGCATATTGTCCAATAAAATTAACCGCACTCGGTATAGTGATTTCTGTTAGCGAAGTACAACTCCTAAAAGCATATGAAGAGATTTTAGTAAGTGTGTCTGGTAAATTTACACTTGAAAGATTTGAACAATTCGCAAACGCCGTTTTACCTATATCAGTAACTCCTTCTTTTGCAAACTCTACACCGGTTAAACTTTGACAACCGTAAAAAGAAAATGCATTAATAGTTGTAATGCCGCTTGGTATTTGAATGTTACTGATTTCAGACAATGTTTCACCCACATAAAATCTCGCTTTATAGTAGCAGGGACTACCATATCCGTTATTGATTTTCACTTGAAGCCAACCGGTTAAATTTCCTTCATAATATGCTTTTGTAAGATTAGTACAATTTAAAAAAGCATTAGAACCTATATATGTTACCGTATCGGGTATGATTACTCTTGTTAAACTTTCACAATCTTCGAAAGCGCTGTCAAGAATTTGCGTTACTGCGACACCCTTATAAGTTGCAGGGATTTCTGCAACCTCTATATCAGGAAATGACGGGTCAGCTTTTACTCCGTAAGTTCCATCATCTAAGGGATAAAAAGCAAGACCATCGGTGCCTTCTGTAGTTGTTGTAGTAATCTCCCCAACATCTACCGGATTATCCAAATCATTGGTATAGGTGATCCATAGATGTCCGTCGATTATTTCAGTTTTCACAATACCCCTTCCAGCATCACCCTTGTCACCTTTATCTCCCTTCGGACCCTGCTCACCAGTATCGCCCTTATCGCCTTTATCTCCCTTTTCGCCCTTAACAGAGCCAAGGTTGACTGCGGTAGTATCGGTTGTTTTCTTTACATAAAGGTTGCCGTCTTGGATATAGATTTCATCAATACCAACACCATCCTGACCATCAGCGCCTTTAACATTACCAAGGTCGGTGGTAATGCCAGTTGTAAGAGTTATTTTGAGATGTCCATCGGTATCAATAACTACTGCGGAAATGCCAACGCCATCATTACCATCGGCACCAGTATCACCCTTATCACCTTTATCGCCCTTGGCTCCTTTAACATTGCCAAGGTTAATAACGGTATCATCCGAAAGGGTAATTACAAGTTTATCTTCGATAATTTCAACCTTGGAGACACCTGTGCCCGTATCGCCCTTGATACCTTGGTCACCCTTGTCACCTTTATCGCCTTTGGCACCAGTGTCACCCTTTTCGCCTTGGATACCCTGAATACCTTGCTGGCCTTGTTCGCCTTTGAGAGAAGCCAACCATTCCTCTTCGGTGCCTACAAAACCGTTTTTCTTGGCAATATCGTAAGCAGAATCGCCATTGGTTCCGTTGACACCTGCTGCGGCAATACCAGTATCTTCATCGCCAATCTGCCAGTTGCCATTGTCATTGATATAAGGAGTAAGACCATTTACACCATCTTCGCCGTCGGCTCCATCCTTACCATCGGTGCCATCTTTACCGTCAGCACCGTCCTTGCCATTTTGACCAGCAGCCTTGATGCCAGTATCTTTTTCACCGATTTGCCAGTTACCATTTTCATTGATATACGGAGTAAGACCGTTTGCACCAGTAGCACCTGTTGCACCAGTTTCACCTTTTTCACCTTTGTCGCCTTTGTCGCCCTTTTCACCTTGGAGACCCTGTGCACCTTGGGGTCCAATGATTTTGCCGAGATTTTTAGGTTCACCTTCGGTATAGGTGATAACAAGTTCGCCATCTTCATTGATAGCAATAGAAGCGACACCTACACCAGCAGCACCAGTGTCACCCTTATCACCTTTATC
>JAFTPI010000108.1 GCA_017463345.1 Clostridia bacterium
ATATCCGCATACGGCGGATGTGTGCAAACAAGATCAATGCTGTCATCCGGGATAAAGTCAAGGTTTCGTGCATCGCCTTTATGAAGATATACCTTGCCGTCTGCTCCCTCATGCTCAAAATCAATTTTTTCTTTGCAACGCGCAAGAGCAACATCATTAACATCAACACCGATGATATTCCGGTTAAGCAGCTTTGCTTCTACTAATGTTGTGCCGCCACCTGCAAATTGGTCAAGTACCAAATCGTTTTCATTAGAATAACGAAGCAGAATATTGCGCGGAATATATGGAGACCAATTGCCACGCCATTTAGCATCGTGGGTAGCCCAATCCCCACGTTTGGGGAATGACCAGTGGGTTGTCATTTCTAATTCGAAATCATCTGGTGCCCACTTAATAATCTTTTTGACAGGCATTATATGGTTTCCTCTTTTTCATCTGGAACAGGCAATCCTAATTTTGATAGCGGAATATAGCCAAAATAGTATTGGCAGCGTACACTTATTATATAATCTAAAACATCCTTATATTTTGGATCTCTAAACCAATCATCTAATATGTATATATATTCGACATCAATATTTGCAGGTGCTAAAAGCTTTTGGTACTGTTTCTTTTTGAAATCACATGTTTGTAATTTTTCATCAACCGAACCTGCCACCTGTTGGTGCTTACATTCAATAACATATAATGTATTTTTGACAATCACATATATGCTATCATCTGGAAATAATCGTTTGGAAATAATTTTTTCCCATTCAATTCCGATTTCTTTAAGGAATGAATAGAAAGCATGCTTTTTGAAAATACGTCCTACTTGAACATTTTTATAATAAACTTTTCCATCTAGGACTTTATAACCGACCTGTTTTCCTAAAAAAGTTGATAAATCAGTTTTTCCTTCAAAAATCAACCCGGTTTTAGTATTTCCTCCGCCTTTTCCGCCTTTTATCACTTTAGTTCCTCCTTAAAAATTACTAATAAGCAATTCTTTAATTTTTCCTCTTGCTTGCGCTTGACAGTTAATCATTCGAGTTGCTTCTACTCGTTTGATTTTATAAGCAGAATAAATGTTATCAAAGAAAGCATCTTCTGCATTTGAGTTCCTTGGGTCAGAATTGCTAATTACAATCTTAGCACCTTTTTTGTTCATATCATCTACGAAACGTGCAAGTTCAATTTGCTCTTCATCATTAAACAAATTCTCGGTATATGCAGTAAAACTTGCCGTGTCGGTTATCGGTCTGTAGGGCGGGTCAAAATACACAAAGGTATTTTCATCAATGAAGTCAGCCGACTCTCTATAATCTCGACAAATGATAGCAACCTTTTGCAATTTTTCTGATGCTGCGCGAAGATTTTTCTCATCGCAAATCATCGGATTCTTATATGCTCCCATGGGAACATTGAAGAGTCCTTTTTTATTTACTCTAAACAAACCATTAAAGCAAGTTTTATTTAAGAAAATCATTAAAGCGGCTTTTTCAGTGCTTATATCTTCGGTTCCATTAATCTTTAAATTATTGAAACGGTTACGCTTTTCATTATAGTAAATCTTTCGGCTATCGGTGTCCAACGGGATAAACTCACTTTGCATTGTGTAAAGCATTTTTATTAATGAATCAGTGTCATCACGAATGATATGGTAAGAGTTAATAAGTTCGGCATTTATATCGCTGATATAAACCTCTTCTAAATCATATTTGCTAAGGACATCAAATAAGACTGCACCGCCACCTACAAAGGGTTCTGCATACTTTGTGATTTTTCCTTCTGCAAAAGGATAATAACTTTCAATTTCTTTAAGAAGCTGACCTTTACCGCCTGCCCATTTTAAAAAGGGCTTAGCGCTTTTTTCGTTTGATTGATTATACCTAAGGCTACGTGCATCTTCCGGTTTTTGGGCATCGATAGGTATAATCCACATATTGCCAAGAGTTGCGGCATCGGCTATACGTTTTTCCTTGCACAATGTCAAAACTCTTCTATGAGAAATATTCCATTTTTCGGCCGCTTCACTTGCAGTCATATATGCTAGCATTTACAACCACACTCCTTACGTATGATTATATTCCAAAAATGGAACAAAAGCAATACCAAAACGCAAAAAGATAAATTATCGTTTTGACAAAGCATCTTTTACGGTCCTTGAGAGTATAGCTGTTGCCTTCTTTTTTATATTTAATAAAAACCTGACAATACTAATTTCGGTGATTTTTTTGAAAAATAAAGGTTTTGTTTCATTTTTATTTGGTGCCTTAATCGGCGCCGTTAACGGCCTGCTTGGCGCTGGCGGCGGAATGCTCACTGTACCTATTTTAAAGAAAATGGGGATGCCCCAAAAGTCAGCCCATAAAAATGCGGTGGCGGTAATACTGCCCATAACCGCCATTTCTGCCACGCTTTATCTGCTGGGTGGCAGGGTAAGGCTTTTAGATGCTGTTCCCTTTATCCCTTTGGGCCTTGTAGGCGCCGCCTTAGGCACCGTTATTATTAAGAAAATATCCCCCATCCTTTTAAAGAAAATTTTTGCCCTTTTTATGATTTGGGCGGGAGTGAGGTCGTTTTTCTAATGTGGATTTTAAGCAGTGTTGCAGGCTTTTTCTCGGGACTCATCGGCAGTATGGGCCTAGGTGGAGGAGCGGTACTTCTTATTTACCTTACTGTATTTCAGCACACCCCACAGTTTAAGGCACAGGGAATAAACCTGATTTTCTTTGTTCCCATTGCGGTGCTTGCCGTTATAATCTACTCCTTTAAAAAGGAAATTAAATGGAAAACGGTTTTGCCCATTGTTTTGGGCGGAGTGCTGGGCTCCTTTGGCGGGCTGTACCTTTCAAAGCTCATAGGTGAAGAATGGGTGTCCAAAATTTTTGCGGTTTTGCTCATTCTTTTAGGGCTTAGAGAGTTTTTTGCAAAGAGCCCCTTGAAAAAGAGTGAAAAAGGTGGTATAGTTAAAAAAGAATAAATGTTCGAAGGAGTTTGCCTCAATGTCGAAACAGCCTTTAACCGAAAAGCAGGAAAGGGTTTACCAGTTCCTTGTTAAATGCTCGGGGGACGGTTTGCCCCCAACGGTAAGAGAAATTTGTGCCGCAACGGGTATTAAATCGACCTCCTCGGTTCACGGTATTTTAAACCTTTTAGAGGAAGCAGGCTACATTGAGCGCGATGCCCGTTTTTCAAGGGCTATTAAAATCGGCGGCGCGGCGGATGCCTCCTTTGTTCCCTTGGTTGGTAAGGTAACGGCAGGCACCCCCATTTTGGCCGTTGAGCAAATTGAGGATTATATCCCCTATCCTTCAAAGGATGCCACAGGTCTTTTTGCCCTGCGCGTTTCGGGGCTTAGCATGCGGGATGCAGGCATTTTAGACGGTGACATTATTGTTGCCGACAAAAACGCCTACAGCCGCTCGGGTGATATTATAGTTGGTATGGATGGGGAGGAGGCCACCGTTAAGCGCCTTAAAATTGAAAAAAGCGGTCAGGTCATTTTTATGCCCGAAAATCCCGATTTTTCACCCATTTATCCCGCTAGACCTGAGGTGCTGGGCAAGGTTATAGGAGTTTACAGGAAGTACTAAAATGATAAAATATGTTGAAATTTTTACCGATGGCGCCTGCTCGGGCAATCCCGGCCCCGGCGGTTGGGGCGCAATTCTCCGCTATGGAAACAAGGAAAAAGAGCTTTGCGGCGGCGAAAAGGTGACCACCAATAACCGAATGGAGCTAACCGCCGTGATTAAGGCACTCTCCGCTTTAAAGGAGCCCTGCCTTGTAAAGCTTACAACCGATTCGAAATATGTAGTAGACAGCATAACCCTCGGCTGGGCAGAAAGCTGGAAGGCAAACGGCTGGCGAAAGGCAGATAAAAAGCCTGCTTTAAACAGCGATTTATGGGAAGAACTTTTGTCCCTTTTAAAAAAGCACCGAGTTCAGTTTAACTGGGTTAAGGGTCACGCAGGGCACAGGGAAAACGAGCGGTGCGACCAATTGGCTGTAAATTTTTATAAAAATTTGTAGAGTACTATTGAAAAACCGCATAAAATGCGGTACAATAATGCGGTAAAATGTCAAAAAAAGGAACCTTTTAATGAATAGAATGATTTATGCGGATAATGCCGCAACAACAAAGCTTTCTAAAACGGCGCTAGATGCTATGATGCCGTATTTAACAGAGGAATATGGTAACCCCTCAAGCCTTTATGCCCACGGCTCTAAGGCAAAAGAGGGCGTTGAAAAGGCAAGGGAGCAGGTGGCAAATGCCATTGGCGCCGCAGCCCGAGAAATTTATTTTACTGCGGGCGGCAGTGAGGCCGATAACTGGGCCATTAAGGGCGTAGCCCGTGCAATGGCAAAAAAGGGCAAAAAACATATTGTTTCCACAAAGTTTGAGCACCACGCAGTGCTTCACACTCTAAACGCTCTCGAAAAAGAGGGCTTTGAAGTGACCCTTTTGGATGTTCACGAAAATGGCATTGTAAGGGTTGAGGAATTAAAACAGGCTATCCGTGAGGACACAGCGCTGGTTACCGTTATGTATGCCAACAACGAAATCGGCACTTTGCAGCCTATAACCGAAATCGGTGAAATCTGCAAGGAGAAAAAGGTTATTTTCCATACCGATGCCGTTCAGGCAGTGGGCAACGTTCCCATTGACGTTAAGGCTCAGAATATTGACCTGCTGTCTATGTCGGGTCACAAGTTCCACGGTCCCAAAGGCGTTGGAGCCCTTTATATAAGGCGCGGTCTTATCATTCCCAACCTTGTTGACGGCGGCGCCCAGGAGTGGGGCAAACGAGCCGGCACCGAGAACACCCCCGGCATTGTGGGAATGGGTGCCGCAATTACCGAAGCCGTTGCCACAATGGAGGAGCGCGGCAAAAAATGCAAGGAAATTTCCGATTATATTATTGATAATGCGCTGAAAATCGAAAAATCCCGACTGAACGGGGACAGGCAAAAGCGCCTGCCCGGAAATGTTAATATGTGCTTTGAGGGCATTGAGGGCGAGTCCCTTCTTTTAATGCTTGATTTAAAGGGCATTTGCGCATCCTCCGGCTCGGCCTGCACCTCGGGCTCTTTAGACCCCAGCCATGTGCTGCTTTCCATTGGCCTTAAACACGAGGTTGCCCACGGCTCACTGCGCTTATCATTTAGCGATGAGAACACCCTTGATGATGCAAAATATATCATTGAACAGTTAGAGCCCATTGTTTGGCGACTGAGAGAGATGTCGCCCCTTTGGCTTCATATAAAGGAGAACGAACAGTAATGTATACAAGTCAGGTTATGGACCATTTCACCAACCCCCGCAATATGGGAGAAATTAAGGATGCTAACGGCGTTGGTGAGGTTGGAAATGCAAAATGCGGCGATATTATGCGCATTTATTTAAAGATTGAAAACGGAATTATTGAGGATGTTAAGTTTATGACCTATGGCTGCGCCTCTGCTATTGCTACCTCCTCAATTTCCACCGAAATGATAAAGGGCAAGCCCATTGAAGCGGCAATCAACCTTAAAAATAAGGATGTTGTGGAATTGCTCGGAGGCCTGCCTACCCATAAAATCCATTGTTCGGTTTTGGCAGAGCAGGCAATTAAAGCCGCCCTTGCCGATTACTACACCCGCCAGGGCATTGACCCCGAGCCGATTTTAGGCAAAATCTGCAGCACCTGCGACCACTGCGAGTCCTGCCACGGTTAGGCTGACTCTCGTCAGCCTAAGAAAAACAGTCTGTTCGCAAAATCCAGACTTTAAACAAAACTAAGGAGTTTTTCAAAATGCAAACCAAATTAAACGTTAAATTTATTGCCACATCAGCCGTTATAGCAGCGGCTTATGTGGCTTTGTCATTTGTTTCGGCCGCCTTTGGCCTTGCCTTTGGTCCTGTACAGCTGCGCCTTTCTGAGGTGCTGTGCGTTCTGCCTGTTTTTACCCCCGCCGCTATACCGGGGCTTTTTGTGGGCTGTATTGTTTCAAATATTTTAAGCTTTTCGCCGCTGGATATTTTGTTCGGCTCTTTAGCTACCCTCATTGCGGCGGTGCTGACCCGCGCCTTTAGAGGCATAACATTTAAAGGCCTGCCCCTTTTGTCTCTCCTGCCGCCCGTTGTTGTGAACGCGGTAATCGTGGGCGCCGAAATTGCGGTTTTCTTTATGCCGAACGAGGCTTTCCTGCCCGCATTTTTAATAAACGCCGCCCAGGTGTTTTTAGGCCAAACAATAGCCTGCTATATTTTAGGCATACCCTTTTATTTCGCAATGAAAAGAGTAAGGTTTTA
>JAFTPI010000050.1 GCA_017463345.1 Clostridia bacterium
AAACTAAAAAGAAAAGGCCAAAATGTTGGCCTTTAGTAAGTGAGCGACTTTCTGCCTTTTGCTCTGCGGCGTGCAATAACCTTGCGGCCGTTTCTATCTGCCATTCTCTTTAAAAAGCCGTGTTCCTTCTTACGATGTAACTTTTTAGGCTGGTAAGTTCTTTTCATCAGTCTAACCTCCCTTTTTAGGATTATTATGAATGCACAAGGGGATATTTACCCTTATACATAACCTTTCAATATGTGATTATACATTAAAAGTCGGTCAAATGTCAACAAAAACTTTTGCTTAATTATGTAAATCTTGACATATCAAAATATATTGGATATAATTTATAAGAATAAATCTTAAAGGAGGTTTGTTTTGTATGGCTTATAAATTACAGCTTCATGACCTTGATTTCGGTGATTTCATTAAAACACTTGACGCCTGCAAGGGTGATGTGTTCCTTGAAACCGAGGACGGTGACATTTTAAATCTTAAATCAAAGCTTTGTCAAATCGTTGGCATCGCCAACATTTTAAACGGTGCCCGAATTTCCGAGGCCACCATTCGTTGCACCCTTCCTGAGGATGAGGGAATTCTTTTCCGCTTTAATCTTTATCAGAGCGTGCCCGAAAAAGATACCGAGGAGGCATAATTTCAAATGGCTGAACAGTTTTTAACCTACAAGGGCAAGCCCCTTGTGCGTAAAGGCAACACCGTTTATTACGGTGATATGTCGGAAAAATATATTATTCGCTTTACAATTCTTTCTTCAAACGGAGAAAAATCCCTTGATTTAAGCGAAAAAATCAAAATCGAGCTTTTGCTTAGCGATACTTCCCTTAAGGATAAGGAACGCATTGTAAAAACAAGTGAGAAAATCGGTTTTTACGAGGCAATGGATATCGGCAGCATCTGGCTTGAAAGAGAACTTAAAAAATAAAAAAACACGGGCAACTAAAGGTTGTCCGTGTTTAATTTTTTTATCTCTTTCCTAAATAAATTTCAGGGTTAACTGCCGAGCCGTTAATGTTGATTTCAAAGTGAAGGTGGGGACCTGTTGAACGGCCTGTGTTACCCATTGTTGCGATAACCTGTCCACCTGTTACAACATCGCCAACCTTTACATAAAGCTTTTGGCAGTGAGCATAAACGGTTTTAACACCGTTGCCGTGGTCAAGAACAACCTTTGTGCCGTAGCCGCCGTTCCAGCCGCTAGAAGCCTCTGTGACAACGCCTGACATTGAAGCACAAATCGGGGTGCCGGTGCTTCCTGCAATATCCCAGCCCTTATGGCCGCGACCATCGCCGTAATAAGAAGTCATTGTGTAAAAGTAGCCACCGGCTAAAGGCCAACGGAAGGAATTGCCGCCCGAAATAGCTGCAGTGCCCACAACTATAACCTCGTTTGAGGGCTGTTTGATGGTTTTGCTTTCAAGGCGCTCTCTGCTGCTTTCCTTGCCGTTAACATAGGTAACCTCATCGGTGTAACTAACAACGCCGTAAGAACCTGCGGTTTTGGTGGCTCTATATCCAACGGCTTTTGCCTTGTCCTTTATAACGGTTGTGCTATAGGCAACATTATATTTACCCGAAACGGTGGAAACGGTTTTAACCGAAAGTTTGTCAATAACCTCTATGATTTCATCAAGAGTTTTTACCTGAGACTTAGGATAGTAAGCCTTTTCGGTTGTGATTTTATCAACAAATGCAGAAACGCTTCCATCTTTATCATAACGGGTGCGAGATTTTTCCAAATATTCGTCAAGGCTGGTTTCACCCTCAACACAAGCAACATATTCCCCGTTAACACGAAGAATTGTAGCAACTACAATGCCGTCGGTATTCTCAATAATTGTTTCGGCAACGCTGTTAACGTTGTCAAGCTGTGAACGCATTGCAACGGTTTTTGTGAAAACCGGCTCATCGATGTAGTTTTCAACATCTCCCGTGGCACTTGCCATTTTAATGATTGTTTTTGCGGCATTAAAATCAACCGTGTCACGAACACAAAGTGTTTTATCACCATAAGAAAAGGTGTAGGCAACGGTTAGGTCGCAGGAATTAACACTAACTATAACAGCAATCACGCTAACAAGTGCAAAAACGGCGGGAACAATAATACGAATATTCTCTTTAGCAAAATTATAGCATTTTTTCACAATGCTTAAAAACTGCTGCATTTTGAATATTCCCTCCTAAAAGTAACATTTTTGTAATCAAACACATTTATTATTATATCAAAAAGTTACAACTTTGCAACCTTTTGTTTCAAATTTGTGATTTTTTAGTTTTATTACACAAACAAAACAGACTTGTCTTGTGAATATATCACAAAACAAGCCTGTTTTTTTGTAACCTTTGGAAATATTTTTCCTAGAACATGGAAATCTGATTTGTGTCGGGCAATTCGCCCAAGGCGCCGAGGTCGGAAAGGGCGGCCATAACGGTTTTGGAAACGCCCGCCTCAACCTGGAATTCCTCTTTAGAAATAAAGTCGCCCTTTTGTGCGGCATTGTAAATTTGCCAAGCCGCCTTTTCACCAACACCGCCAAGTGCTCCAAAGGGCAGGCGGATTTTGCCGTTTTCGGGAACATACTTAACCGCATGGGATTTTTTAATGTCAATGGGCAGAACCTCAATGCCTCTTTCCATAATCTCGTTGAAAATCAGCATATTTTCGTAAACATCAAGTTCCTTTTTGGTAGCCTCTTTTCCCTTCTGCTTTATCATTTCAAGGTAATTCTTAACAGCAGCCTTACCTTTTAAAATTGTGGGCACATCAACATCCTCAGGGCGGGCGGTGAAATAGGCGCAGTAGAATTCCAAGGGTCTGTACACCTTGTACCAGGCAACACGGAGTGCCGAAATAACATAGGCCGCAGCGTGGGCTTTGGGGAACATATACTTAATCTTGCCGCAGCTTTCAATGTACCATTCGGGCACACCCACATTTCGCATATCCTCCTCCATTGCAGCCCAGTCTTCCTTTGAAACCTTGCCCGAAGCGACCATTCCCTTACGAACGGTTTCGGTAATCTTAAAGGCCCTCGAGGAATCGAGCCCCTTATATATAAGGTATACCATTATGTTATCACGGGTACCGATAACCTCAGAAATGGTACAAATGCCCTTGTCAATTAAATCCTTTGCGTTGCCGAGATAAACATCGGTGCCGTGGGAAAGACCCGAAATCTGCAGCAGGTCTGAAAAGTTCTTCGGTCTACAGTCGGTAAGCATTCCGCGAACAAAGTCAGTGCCAAATTCAGGCAGGCAGAAGGTGCCTGTTTTGGAGAAAATCTGCTCCTCGGTAACACCAAGGGCTTCAGGAGAGGTAAAAAGGGTGTAAACCTTTTCATCGCTCATTGAAATATCATTGACCGGAATACCTGAATATTCCTCAAGATACTTATACATTGTGGGCACCACGTGTCCAAGCTCATCAAGCTTTAAAATGGTGTCGTGAATGGAATGGAAATCGAAGTGGGTTGTGACAATGTCGGAATTAACATCATCGGCAGGGTGCTGAACGGGACAAAAATCATAAATAGTTTTATCTCTGGGCACAACAATCATTCCTGCGGGATGCTGACCCGTTGTCTGCTTTATTTTTGCCTTTTCAACCTTGCCCGCAAGGCGATTAAGCTCGGCAGAGCTTAGCACAATGCCCTTTTTCTCGGCATAGGCCTTAGAAAAGCCAAAAGCGGTTTTTTCGGCAACGGTAGAAATGGTTCCTGCCTTAAACACGTTTTCACTGCCGAAAAGACTTTCGGTATACTTTTGAACCTCACTTTGGAATTCATCGGAGAAGTTAAGGTCAATATCAGGCACCTTATCGCCCTTAAAGCCAAGGAAGGTTTCAAAGGGGATATCGTGACCATCACGGCTAAGCGGTGTGCCGCAGTGGGGACAATTTTTCTCAGGCAGGTCAAAGCCTGAGCCAACCTCGCCGTTTGTAAAAAACTCACTGTACTTACACTTTTTGCAGTAATAATGGGGCATTAATGGGTTAACCTCGGAAATGCCTGCCATGGTGGCGGCAAAGGATGAGCCAACCGAGCCACGGGAGCCAACAAGGTAACCGTGCTCCTCACTGTAAGAAACCAGTTTTTGTGCCGAAACATACATTATGGAGAAGCCATTGTTAATTATGGAATTAAGCTCTTTTTCAAGTCTTGCCGACACAATTTCGGGAATCTTGCCCTCAAAGCCATACTTGTCCATTGCGTTTTTCCAGCAAATATCCCGAAGCAGGTCATCAGAGCCCTCAATAACAGGAGGATAGTTGCCCTCGGGAACGGGAATAACATCATCAGAAATCATATCAGCAATTTTGTTGGGGTTATCAATAACAAATTCCTTTGCCCTATCGCCAAAGTAGCTGAAATCCTCGAGCATTTCTTTTGTGGTTTTAAGATAAAGCGGAGCCTGGTTGTCAAAATCTTCGTAATCCTGACCCGCCATTAAAATCTTACGGATTATTTCATCATCCTTTGAAGCAAAGTGAACGTCACCCGTTGCCACAACGGGAAGACCCAGTTCATCGGCA
Organism: Clostridia bacterium; assembly: GCA_017463345.1. Lineage (GTDB taxonomy): Bacteria > Bacillota > Clostridia > Oscillospirales > Acutalibacteraceae > SIG587. Next base: position 4,535 of record JAFTPI010000050.1, read on the forward strand.
AGGGCAACAACCTGGCGGTTAAAGCCCATAATAACGCTTAAGCTGGTAACGTGCTTAAAGGGGTTTTCTTTAATATTACCCTTTCGGTCACGGCGAACCATTGCCGATTCTCTCACCATAAATTCGTTGTTGCCAAGGGGCTGAATTTCAAGGTAATCGTAAAATTTAGCAATTCTTACAAGCTCTTCCTTTGGCTTGCCCTCAACAATAGCCTTGTAAAGCTCGCCCTGCTCGCAGGCCGAGCCGATAATAAGACCCTCGCGGTTAGCCTCTATAACGCTTCTCAGCGACACAGGGCGCTTGTAAAAATTATCAAGGTGAGCACTGGACACAATTTTATAAAGGTTTTTAAGGCCCACAAGATTTTTAACAAGAATAATTTGGTGATAACGAGGAAGCTTTGTTAAATCGGTCTCACCTTGAGTATCATCGGCAAAATATGCCTCAACACCGTAAATAACCTTAAAGTCTCCCCCACCCTTACGGATTTTCTTAACGGCTGAAGCCGCCTCAGGGTAGGCCTGAACAACACCGTGGTCGGTTATAGCAATGGCCTTGTGACCCCATTTATAGGCACGGTTAATAAGGTCAGATGCGCTGGACACCGCATCCTTTGCCGACATATTGGTGTGGCAGTGGAGCTCTACTCTTTTTTCGCCCTCGTAATCATCGGTCTCCTCATAGTTTTGAAGCAAAGCAAGAGATTTTACCGAAACAATAAAATCTCCCGACCATTTATCATAGGAATAATCACCGTTAACAAGAACAAAGGCGCCATCCTTTAAAGGCTTAATGGTGTCAATAAGCTTAACATCTAAAAAGAAATTGGCAAAAAGAGAATTGGTGCGGTCGCTAAAGGCAAATTTAACAACATACATAGGTCCCCGCTTTGTTTTAATTTCTCTTTTTTCAAGACCAAAAACCTCACCCCAGGCAGAAATTGGCACACTCTCATTGGCGCCTGCAGGGGGAACAATTGAGATAATTGGTTTAACATTTTTATTTAAACCTCTGCCATAAAAAAGCTGTGCGCTTTCCAGGTAAACGGGCAGGCCATCCTTAGGTTTATAATCAAAGGTCATTTTCTTAATTTCAGGCGCCTTTGCACCGCTTGGTTTTTTTGGTGCAGGACGACTGACCGGCTCCTCAGGAGGCGCTTCAGGCAGAGGAATTTCTGCCACATCGGCATTTAAAACACCTGTAAACGAAAGGGTTATGTTTCTTGAAAACTCACGGTTAATCTCGGCTTCAAAAAGCCCACTAAACTTAATTTCGTTTAACACCTCAAGGCCGCCAAACTGTAGTTTGACAGCCGCCTCATTTTCATTTAATAATATGTACTCAGCACCATTTAGGTAACCGTTTATTCTCGGGTTTTTAAATTTGATTTTTTCTCCCACATCGGCAAGCGCTTGTTCGTTAAGACTTTCGGGCGCAAAGTTGAACAGCACCGAAATTTCATCAAGCTTTAGCCTTGTTTTAAGCACGGCTTCTAGCTCGTGAACGGTTTTTTGAGGGATATATGTATTTGAGAAAAACTGCACAGTTAAACTCCTGCGCTCCATATCGGGAACGCAGGCTGTGATTTCGGTATCCTTTAAGGCTTCGCTTAAATCGGGGTCGCAAACTCCCCCGAACAATTCACAAAAACAAACAGACATTTTTTCACACTCTATAATTTTTCAATTTCGGCGCCCAATGCATCAAGAAGGTTTTCTTCTTTTACCTTGCAAATGATTTCGCCTTTTTTAAAAAGAATTGCTTCACCGTTTCCGCCTGCAATGCCAAGGTCGGCCTCTCTGGCTTCGCCGGGGCCGTTAACAACACAGCCCATAATTGCAACGGTAATGGGTTTTTTAACATTGCCAAAGCGCTCTTTGGCATCGTTTGCCAGCTTTATAAGATTAATTCTCGTTCTGCCGCAGGTGGGGCAGGAAACAAAGCGTATACCATCATTCCTTAAATCAATGGCGTTAAGCAGTTTTTTAGCCGCCTTAACCTCCTCGGTGGGGTCATCGGTTAAGGAAATGCGAATGGTATCGCCAATGCCGCGAAGAAGTAGCCCGCCAATAGCGGCAGAGGATTTAATAATAGCATCCTCACCAAAGCCCGCCTCGGTAACACCTAGATGCAAGGGATAATTGTACCTTTCGGCAAGAAGCGAATAGGCATCATACATTCTCTTTGTATCTGATGATTTAAGTGACACCACAATGTTATCAAAATCGAATTTATTTAAAAGCGCAATGTGATACTCGGCACTTTCCACCATAGCCTCAGGGGTTGGTGAACCGTATTTTTTAAGAATTTCCTTTTCGAGAGAACCAGAATTAACACCTATTCTTATGGGAATACTTTTTTCGTTACAGGCCTTTGCCACAGCCCTTACATTTTCATCGCCGCCAATGTTGCCCGGGTTTATGCGAACCTTATCAACACCCGCTGCAACACTATCAAGGGCCAAACGATAATCAAAGTGAATGTCGGCAACCAGCGGCACCGAAATTTTTTCCTTTATGGCCGAAATAAGGCCGACAGCCTCTTTATCGGGCACCGAAACGCGAATGATTTCACACCCTGCATTTTGGAGCCTTACGGCCTGATCCACATTTTTTGCAAAATCGTTTGAGGGAACCGAAAGCATTGACTGAATGAGCACAGGTGAGCCGCCACCTAAAAAAGTGTTTCCCACCTTAATTTTTTTGGTTGTTGCATTTGTAAACACTTAAATATCCCCTCCAAACTAAAAAATTAAACGAACAGGCCCCAAATATCCTTGGCCGTTACAACAAGCATTAAAATGAGCAGCAGTGCAAAGCCAATGCCGTGAACAATGCCCTCAAACTTTTCGGGCACCTTTTTTCTAAATATCATTTCAAACAAAATGAAAACAAGTCTGCCGCCATCAAGGGCAGGTAAGGGTAGCAGGTTAAATACCCCTAGGTTAACCGTTATAAGGGCAATGATAGGAAGCAGGTTTTTAAGGCTCTGCTTAGCCACACTGCCAATTGCCACAGTCAGCCCCACAGGGCCCGACATAGCACTCAGGCCATACTTACCCGTGATTAAATCAATGAGCGAAAACCAAATTGTTCTAACATAAGAAAACGTGGTTTTAAAGGTTTCACCTAAAAATGTGCCGAGATTTTTCTCCTGAGCCAGCACATAAAAATCAACCTTAATGTAGTCAATTCCGTTTTCTTCCTCGTGGTCAAACTGAACACCGTTTAGCGTTACGCTTTCGCCGTTTCTTTTAACCACCATGTCAATGGTGCCGTTTTCAACACCCGAAAAGGCATAGCTTAAATCATTAGTTGTGTACATTCTTCTGCCGTCAACATGGGTAATAACATCCCCCACCTGAAGGCCGTAATTAACACTTACGGCATTTTCGTGAAACTTTGCCACGGTGGTGGTTGTAAAGGTGCTTTGCCCCGCCAAAATAACCGCCACAATTATAAGACCGAAAATGAGGTTAAAAACTGCGCCTGCAATAACGATTATAAATCTTTTAAAGGGCGCCTTGTTGCAAAATGCACCCTCATCCTTGCTTTCCTCATCCTCACCCTCCATAGCGCAGTAGCCGCCAAGGGGAATGAGATTAAGCTTGTAGGTGGTTTCACCCCATTTTTTGGCAAGGAGCTTAGGACCGAAGCCCACCGCAAATTCATTAACCTTAACCTTAAAAAGCTTTGCGGCAATGAAGTGCCCAAACTCGTGAATTATAACAAGGATTAAAAACAGGAGCACAGCCACAGCATAAGGCCAAATATTATTCCATATTTCCAAAACAGGTTACCCTCCAAAATGTGAGATTACAAATTCGCGTGCCGCTCTATCGGCCTCAAAAACATCCTCAATTGTGTAATTATGGGCGGCCTTTTGGTTGGCGGCTGCCGCCTCAACCAAATCGCCGATTTGAAGGAATGAAATTTTCCTATCCAGGAAAAGGCGCACGGCCTCCTCGTTTGCTCCGTTTGCCGCCGCAGGCACAAGACCTCCCCTGTTAATAGCATCAATGCACACCCTAAGGCATTTAAAGGTCTCGGTGTCAGGCTTTGCAAAGGTAAGGGTGCCAATGTCGGCAAGGCTTAACCTTTCGTAGGCCACATTTGCCCTTTCGGGGTAGGTTAAGGCATACTGAATGGGCACCTTCATATCGGGAGTGCCCAATTGACCGATAACAGCACCGTCAACCAGCTCAACGGCAGAATGTAAAATGCTTTGCCTGTGCACCAGCACCTCAATATCATCGGCCTTAACACCAAAAAGATGCACAGCCTCAATAACCTCAAGACCCTTGTTCATAAGGGTAGCAGAATCGATGGTTATTTTTGCACCCATGGACCAGTTGGGGTGTTTAAGAGCCTGCTCTACCGTTACACTTCCCAGTTCTTCCCTAGTTTTTGAATAAAACGGACCACCCGATGCGGTTAATAAAATCTTTTTGAGAGAGTTTTCGGGCGCCCCCTGTAAAGACTGAAAAATTGCCGAATGCTCGCTGTCAACCGGCAAAATTTTAATTCCTTTTTCCCGGGCCAGCCCCATAACAAGGCTTCCGCCTGTCACAAGGGTTTCCTTGTTGGCAAGGGCAAATTGCTTACCTGCTTTAAGCGCCGCAACCGTTGGGCGAAGGCCTGCAATGCCCACAATGGCGTTAAGAACAAGGTCGCCCTCACTCTCGGCAACCTCGCAAACGCCCGAAATTCCCGAAAGCACGGCGGTGTCAGTATCGGCAATTCTGGCCTTTAAATCCCTTGCCGCTTCTTCACTGAAAAGGGCAACCTTAAGAGGTTTAAATTCTCTGACCTGCTGTTCAATTAAATCCACATTGCTGCCTGCCGCAAGACCTGTAACCCGCCAGCCGTTTTGGCGGGCAACGGTGAGGCTTTGCGTGCCTATGGAGCCCGTGGAGCCAAGAATTATAAGACTTTTTTCCATTTTTAAGCCCTACTTTAGTAAAAGTTTCAGTAAAAGCTCCATCACGGGAGCAATGAGTAAAACGCTGTCAAGGCGGTCCATAATTCCGCCGTGACCGGGGATAATGTTACCGTAATCCTTAATTCCCGCATAGCGCTTTATAACCGATGCGATTAAATCGCCGTAAATTCCAATTATACAAAAAACAGGGGTAACAATGAGCCACTTAATCATTATAATATCAAGTTTAAAGCCATTAAAAAGTGCCACAATGATAACCGTTGCAACAAGGGATGAGGCAAGACCGCCAATGGCACCCTCAACCGTTTTCTTGGGGCTTATAACAGGTGTCATTTTATGCCTGCCGAATTTGGAGCCGATAAAATAGGCGCCGATATCATTAATGCAGGCGAAATTAACCAGCATTAAAAGTCCGTAAAACGAAAGGCCGGACTCTAAATAAATATACTCAATACTGTTAAAAGCGTAGGAAAGCAGCACAGGCATTGCAAAGGAAAAACACATTTGCTTTGCCGTAAAGCTATTATGCCTTGCCACCGCATAAATTATAAGAAACAGCGCAAAACAAACGGTTAAAATTTCGGTAAGGCGCTGTCCGTTTAAATATTCTTCCAAAAAATCCCCAAAGGTGTAGGCAAGCTTCATAACACTTGCGAAAATAACCGAAACGGACACAACCGTTTTGTTTTCCACAAGTTTTGTGTTATAAAGCATTTCAAAAACTGCTACACCGCATATAACCCCTAAAAAAAGAGTGATAATGGTGGGAAAAGGAATGCTGAGCAGTAAAACAGCCGCAACGATTACCGCCATTACAATTCCCGAAAGAATTCTTTGCTTCATTATTTGCTGAGGCCTCCCATTCTTCTGTCCCTCAAATTGAAGGCATCAATTGCCTCCTCCAAATGCTTAGGTTTAAAATCAGGCCACAAAACATTGGAAAACCAAAATTCCGAATAGGCGCACTGCCAAATAAGGAAATTTGAAAGTCTATACTCTCCGCTGGGTCTGATAATTAAATCGGGGTCGGGAACCCCTTTTGTGTAAAGCTTTTCGCTTATTAGCTCCTCGGTAATTTCGGTCTCACCGCTACTCACGATTTCCTTAACGGCCGCAACAATTTCATCCCTGCCGCCGTAATTCACCGCCATGTTAACAACAAGGCCCGTTGCATCCTTCGATTCGTTCTCGGCATTTTCCATAAGGGCAATAATGTCCTCAGGCAGTGCCGCTAAATTGCCAATAAACTGAAGCTTTATGTTTTCACTTTTAAAATTAACCGAATCCTTAAGGTAGTCCCTTAAAAGATTCATAATGGCATCGACCTCTCCCTGTGGGCGCTTCCAATTTTCGGTTGAAAAGGCGTACACAGTCAGGTACTTAATGCCAATTTTGTTGCAGTAACGGGCAATGGTTTTAAAGTTTTCACTGCCTGCCACATGGCCTGCGGTTCTTGGTAGTGTCCTTTTTTTTGCCCAACGGCCGTTACCGTCCATTATAATTGCAATATGAACGGGGAGTTTTCTCTCCCCGTTCTCCTTTTTGCGAAATAAACTCAATTTACTTCACCTCATAAATTGCTGTCTTAGATGGACATTACATCCTTTTCCTTAGCATCAGCAAGGGCATCAATCTCTTTTACAAACTTATCGGTAACATTTTGAATCTTCTTCTCGCCGTTTGCCTGGTCATCCTCGGTGATTTCGTTAGCCTTTTTCATTGCCTTTAATTTTTCAATGGCATCACGACGGATTGAACGGAGGGCAACCTTGCTGTCCTCAGCCATTTTGCGAACATCCTTAACAAGCTCTTTTCTTCTGTCCTCGGTGAGAGGGGGGAATGTAAGACGGATAACTCTGCCGTCGTTTTGGGGGTTAATGCCAAGGTCAGAAACCTGAATTGCCTTTTCAATGTCCTTAAGGGAAGTAGCATCCCAAGGCTGAATTTGTAAGGTGCGGGGGTCAGGTGAAGAGATTGCGGCCATCTGCTGAATAGGTGTTGGTGTGCCGTAATATTCAACCTGAATTCTGTCAAGCACGGCGGCGTTTGCTCTGCCTGCTCTTATAGATGCGAAATCGCGCTCTAATGCGCCGATGGTTTTGTCCATTTTTGCTTCAACTGTTTTAATGAGTTCGTTCATTGTCTGTTCCTCCGATAAAATATATGTTTGCAAATTTAATTATTTAACCAATGTTCCGATTTTCTCGCCAACCATAGCCTTTACAATATTTTCAGGTCTATCAAGGTTGAAAACAAGAATTTCTATTTTGTTATCTCTGCAAAGGGATGCGGCGGTGGAATCCATAACATGTAAATCCTGAGCCAGAACATCGGCATGGGTCAGCTCATCATATTTCTTGGCATCGGGATTTGTTTTGGGGTCGCTGTCATAAACGCCATCAACATTGGTTGCCTTAAAGATAACATCGGCCTCAATTTCTGCTGCACGAAGCGCTGCGGCTGTGTCGGTTGAGAAGAAGGGATTTCCCGTTCCGCAGCCAAAAACAACAACTCTGCCCTTTTCTAAATGGCGAACTGCCTTGTTTCTAATGTAGGGCTCGGCAATTTGGCGCATTTCAATGGCGGTTTGAACCCTAACATCAAGGCCAACCTGCTCAAGACCATCAGCAATGCCTAGGGAATTTATAACCGTTGCCAGCATTCCCATGTGGTCAGCGCGGGTTCTGTCCATTTGACCGCTGGACCTGCCGCGCCAGAAGTTTCCGCCGCCAACAACAACGGCAACCTCGACGCCCATATCAACACAAATTTTAATCTGCTCGGCAACCTTTAAAACAGTGTCAAAATCAATGCCTGTTTTTTTGCTTCCCGCAAGGGCTTCACCGCTCAATTTAATAAGCACGCGTTTGAATTTCGGTTCCATATTTGAACATCCCTTCAATATATTATTTTTATTATATTTTATTGTACAAAATAAACGGTTTCTTGTCAATTGTTTATTAGCTTATTTAAAAGCGGCTTTTCAGTCTTCGCGAATATCCCTTGTAGCGTAGGCGTTTAGCGCAGCATCTGCCCTTTTGCCTGCCTCAAATTCGTAAAATGCCTGCACGCCCACCATTGCCGCATTATCACCGCAATATTTAAGCGAGGGGTAGAAAAGTTCGTAATTTTCCTTTTCGCACTCTTCTTTAAGTCTTTTTCTAAGTTCACTATTGGCCGAAACACCGCCTGCAACCACAATTTGGTTATAGCCATGTTTTTTTGCGGCAAGAAGGGTTTTGTCAATTAAAATATCACAAACCTTGTGTCTCAGTGTCGCGCAAAGCACGGGCACATCAATTTCCTCACCCTTTTGGGAGGCATTGTTAATGGTGTTAAGCACCGCCGTTTTAAGCCCCGAAAAGCTGAAATCAAACTCGTTTGCCGTGTGAGGTGTGGGCAAAGGATACCTTTTGAAATCAGGCTCGGTAGCAATTTTATCAAGATTAACGCCGCCGGGATAAGAAAGGCCCATTGCCCTTGCGCACTTATCAAAGCACTCCCCTGCCGCATCATCGGTGGTTTCGCCTATAATTTCAAAATCGGTGTAGTCATTCACCTTAACGATAATGCTGTTGCCACCTGAGACCACAAGGCACAAAAATGGTGGCTTTAAGCCTTCGTTTTCAATGTAGTTCGCCGCAATGTGAGAGCGCAGGTGGTGAACGGGAATAAGGGGTTTATCAAGAGACATTGCCAGCCCCTTTGCAAAGTTAACGCCAACCAGCAGCGCACCGATAAGCCCCGGCGCGTAGGTCACTGCAACGGCATCAATGTCGCTGTATGTAAGCCCTGCCTCATTTAGTGCTTGCTGTGTTACAACCGCAATAGCTTCGGCATGACGGCGAGAAGCTATTTCGGGCACAACGCCGCCGTAAATTTTATGCTCCTCAATTTGAGTGGCTATAACGCTGGATAAAACCTCTCTCCCCCGTGTCACCGCAACAGCGGTTTCATCGCAGGAGGATTCAATTGCCAAGATTACCATAAAAATTAAACTTCCCTTGTGTAAAGTATTGCGTTTTCTTTGGGGTTTTGATAAAAATCCCGTCTTTCGCCAACGGTTTTGTAGCCGCATTTTTCATAAAGGCTTCTTGCCGCCTTATTGCTCTTTCTCACTTCCAAGGTGAGAAATTTAAGGCCTTTTTCCTTTGCAAAATCCAAAAGCGCAGTTAAAAGCTTTTCGGCAATGCCCTGACGGCGCGCCGCCGCCAAAACGGCAACATTTGTGATGTATCCCTCATCTAAAACTGTTTGAACACCAACATAACCGAGGATTTTCCCAAACTGCTTAAAGCAAATATAATGAGTGCTGTTTTCATAACCCTCTTTTATTGCGTTTTCACTCCAAGGTTCGTAGAAGCACTCCTTTTCAAGAGCGGCGATACCCCCGAAATCCTTTTCACCTGCAAGAAAAATCTCCTCCCCTGCAAGCCTGTCAATTTCGTTTTTAATTTGGTCGCGGCAGTTTTCATAGACCGAAAGATTGCCGCCAAAGGGGTCGGAAATTCCCTGCCCTAAAACAAAAACATTACTAAAACCTTTAAGGGCATCGGCGTGGCTTTGGCTCATACAAAAAACAGCGTCTGCCCATAAAACAAGTTCTCTCGTTAAAGGTTTAGAAACAAAGCCCTTAAAATCGATGCCAATGCTTTCAAGCGCTTTTAGCGAATTTTCACTAATCGGCTCACCGTTTGCCAAAATCCCCGCACTTTTAACACTCACATTTTTAAGATTTTTAGATTTTAAAATTGCCTCGGCCATGGGAGAACGGCAGGTGTTGCCTGTGCAAACAAACAAAATGTTCATTTTATTCTCCCTTTGCCTCAAACCAGGTTTTGCCAAAGTTTGCATCAACGCTTAAAGTAACCTTAAGGCTTGCGGCGCCCTGCATTTCTTCCTCTAAAATTCGGCAGACCTGCTCCTTTAAATCCTCTTTGCACTCCACAATCAGTTCATCGTGCACCTGCAAAATAAGCTTTGCATCAAGGTTTTCTCGCTTTAGACGGTCCCTAACCCTTATCATTGCAATTTTAATAATATCAGCGGCGGTGCCCTGAATGGGGGCATTTCTTGCCACACGCTCTCCAAAGGAGCGCATCATGGCGTTGGAATTTGCAAGCTCAGGCAGGTACCTTCTCCTGCCGAAAAGGGTTTTAACATAGCCCATTTCCTTGGCGTGCTCAATGGTTTCCTGCATATATCTGTCAACACCCTTATAGGTGTTTAAATAGTCCTTAATATACTGCTGGGCTTCCTTAAATGTAACACCAATGTCCTTTGAAAGTGAATGTGCGCCAATACCGTAAACAATACCGAAGTTAACCGCCTTTGCGCGGCTTCGCATTAAGGGGGTCACCATATCCGTAGGCATATCGAAAACCTGAGCGGCAGTAACAGTGTGAATATCAACACCACTCTCAAATGCGCCAAGCATAATGGGGTCATCGGCAATGTGGGCAAGCACACGCAGTTCAATTTGAGAATAGTCGGCATCACAAAGGGTGTAGCCCTCTTTTGCCACAAAGAATTTTCTAAGCTTTTTGCCCTCGGGCCGCCTTACGGGAATATTCTGAAGGTTAGGCTCTAAAGAGCTTATTCTGCCCGTTCTGGTTTCTGCCTGATTGAAGGTGGAGTGAATTCGGCTGTCCTCCCCTACCGCCTTTAAAAGACCGTCACAATAGGTGGATTTAAGTTTTGATAATGTTCTATATTCAAGAAGCAGTGCCACCGCAGGGTGGATTTCCTTTAACTCCTCCAAAACATCGGCGGCGGTGGAATAACCGTTTTTACCCTTTTTCCTCGCCGGTAGCTGCAGTTTTTCAAAAAGGGCAACTCCCAACTGCTTAGGCGAATTAAGATTAAATTCATAGCCCACAAGACTGTAAATTTCACTCTGGATTTCTAATATTCTTTTTTCTAAATCCTCGCCCTCGGTTTTAAGCCCCTCGGCATTTACCATAAAGCCCTCAAGCTCCATTTCACCAAGCACGCGGGCTAAAGGGATTTCAATTTCCAAAAGCAGGCTATCCTGCTCTTTTTCTTTAAGTTCGGCCAAAAGTGCATCGCAAACGGCCTTGTGCTTTGCGGCAAGGGTTAAAAAGTCCTCCTCAAAATCGGCTGAAACTGCGGTGCCGTACTGAAGTGCCAGACGGTCAATATCATAGCTTGATGCCGAAGGATTTGATAAATATGCCGCAAGCATGCTATCGAAGGTAACGCCATTAAGAGTTACACCGTTCTTTGCATAAAATTTATAAAGGTTTTTGTAATCGTAAACCCTTTTCTCTATTTTCTCATTCTCTAAAATTTCAACGAAATCGGGGCAAAGAAGGTCTGCCTTACCAACAAACTCCCCTGCGCAAATTCCTGCTGTTCGGTTTACATAATCCGGAAGAATATCCACACTGCCCGCTTTCTTAGCGGCATTTAAAATATCATCACAAAGGCAAATTTCGCAGTTTTCTTCCCTCTCATCAAAAAGGCTAACCTGAGCACTTACAGGTGAAATGCCCATGTTTTCCATAAGCTTGAAAAATTCAAGCCTTGTCATAAAGGCGGCAAGCTCGTTTGTAATAAGTCCCTTGCCCTCATAGTGCTTATAATCGGTGTCAATGGGCACTTCTTTGCAAATTTCGCCAAGTTTAAGGCTTAAATAGGCACTTTCCTTGCCATCTTTAAGTTTATTTTTAACCGAATCCTTAATATCAAGTGTGTCAAGATTTTCGTAAATATAATCAATTGTGCCAAAGCTTTTAATAAGCTCGGTGGCGGTCTTTTCACCAACGCCTGCAACTCCTGGGATTTTATCGGAAGAGTCACCCATAAGGCTTTTAAGCTGCAGCATACCGTCAGGGGTAAGCCCATATTTTTCGAAAAGGGTATCTCTATTATAAACCGTAATTTCGGGTCTTCCCATTTTTGTGGCGGCTAAAAGCACATTAACCCTATCACCAATAAGCTGCAAAGCGTCCCTATCCCCTGTTGCAATAACACAGGTATCATTTTCTCCCGCCGCGGCGGCAAGGGTGCCTAAAATGTCATCGGCCTCAAAGCCCTCTTTTTCGAGGCAAGTGTAGCCTCGAAGGGTCAGCCACTCCTTTAAAAGGGGCATCTGGGAATGAAGCTCGGCGGGCATTGGCTTTCTGCCCGACTTATAAAGGTCATACATTTTATGGCGGAAGGTGGGCGCCTTTAAATCGAAGGCAACGGCCACACCATCGGGATTTTCCTGCTCAATGAGCCTATTTAAAATGTTTATAAAACCATAAACGGCATTAGTGTACTGCCCATCCTTTGTGGTGAGCAGTTTAATGCCGTAAAAAGCGCGGTTTATTATGCTGTTTCCATCAATGGCAAGAAGCTTCATTTATTTTTCTTCCTCTTTGGTTTTTTCTTCAACAATAAAGCGGGGTCGACCCTTTGTTTCAAGATAAATTTTGCCGATGTATTCCCCAATTATTCCAATGCACAGCATTTGAATTCCCCCAAGGAAGCAGACAATGCTCACGGTGGAGGCCCAGCCTGCAACGGTGCTGCCCACAAAGAAGCTGATAACCGACCAGATAACCGCCACAAAGCTGATAATCGCAATTATAAAACCCAAGGCGGTTATAAGGCGAATAGGTTTAATCGAAAGACTTGTTATGCCGTTAATGGCTAAAGAAAGCATTTTGCGAAGCGGATAGTGACTTTTGCCTGCTAGGCGCTCGTTTCTAACATAGGCCACGCTTGTGCTCCTAAAGCCCACAAAGGGCACCATTCCGCGAAGGTAAATGTTAACCTCGCCGAATTTTTCAAGTTCTTTTACAGCCTTTGCCGACATTAGCCGATAGTCAGCATGGTTATAAACCACCTCAACACCCATCCAGTTTAGGAATTTGTAAAAGCCCTGGGCCGTTGTGCGCTTAAAAAACGAATCGCTGCTTCTATCACTTCTCACACCGTAAACAATTTCGCTGCCATTTAAAAATTCCTCAACCATTTGGTCCATTGCGTTAATATCATCCTGCCCGTCGCAGTCAATACTAATAGTCACATCGCACTGTGTTGCCGCCTCAAAAAGACCCGCAAGCAGGGCGTTTTGATGACCGCGGTTGCGGCTTAATTTAATGCCCTTATAATGGGAGTCATTTTCAGAAAGAGTGTTTATAATCTCCCAGGTTGAATCGCGACTTCCGTCATCAACAAACAAAACTCGGCTGTTTTCAGGGTCAATGTTGCCCTTTGCCCCAAGTTCAATAAGCTTATTGAGGAAAAGAGGCGCGGTTTTTGGCAAAACCTCCTGCTCGTTATAGCAGGGCACAACAATGTATAAAACGGGTGCATTCATAAAAGTTATTTCTCCTAATCGTGAAGATAAATTGTTCTGGAATTACGCCTTATATAAACGCTGACAGCCAGCCCCACGCTGATAAACAAGCACATAAGCGAGGTTCCGCCTGCGCTGAAAAACGGAAGTGTAATTCCGATAACGGGCAGCACCGACACACACATTCCGATATTTATGGCACTTTGTGCCATAACCATTGCAAAAACGCCCGTGCAAATGAATTTGCCTGCACTGTTTTGGCACATTTTAGCAACCCGCACACAGCGAACACAAATGGCGGCAAGCACTGCAATAATTGCAAGACAACCTAGGAAGCCCAGTTCCTCACCGATTGTGGTGAAAATAAAATCATTATAGCCAAAGGGCACATTGCCCGATTGGGTAAGCTCTCCTCTGAACAGTCCCTGTCCGAAGAAACCTCCGTTTGCAAGGGCGATTCTTCCGCGCCACTGCTGATAGCCGATGCCCTGCAAATTTGATTCCAAATCGAAAAGATACAAAATTCTTGCCTTTTGGTCCTCGTTCATAATGAAGAAGAAAACAAAGGGTGCGGCAACCAAAACACCGATTAAGGCGGCAATAAAATAACGAAGCCTTACCCCTGCGGCAAACATCATTGCAATGAACATAACGCCGAAAACAAGGGCTGTGCCGTCATCACCCTGAAAGTGAATAAGCAAAACGGGAATAGCACCGTGGGCGCAAAGGAGCAGTAAATTTTTCGGTTTGTTAACATCTCTGACACTGCTTAGGTGCTTTGCAAAGGTGATGATAAAACAGCTTTTAAGCAGTTCGGCAGGCTGAAAGGTCATTCCGCCGGGAAGTAAGAGCCAGGCCTTGTCATCGGTGCCCTCTGGGGCATAGCCGATAAAAAATGTCAAAACAACGGGAATAACACCCAGCGCCGCCAAAATATACCAACGGCGAAGCAGGTCCTCATAATCAATAAGCGAAACGCCAACAGCCACACCAAAGCCGATAACAAGAGCAATGAGCTGAACATAAAACTGTCGGTGGGAACCGAGATAATTTGTGGAAGTAAGCACTCCAACACAGCCGTAGCCGCCTGCAAAAAGGCAAAGCAGCAGCATAATTTTATCGCACTCACGAATGTAGTCGGCAATAGCGCCCCAAATTTTACCCACAGGCTTTTTCTCCTTTCTGTGCGGACATAAATATTCATTGTATATTATATAATAATTTAAAAATAATTTCAAGTACCTCTTCCCTTTAAGGAAAATTTGTGTTACAATAACCAAGGTGATAAAAATGGAACAGTTTATATCACACTCACCCGAGCAAACCCGTGCCTTTGCCGAAAGGCTGGCACAAACCCTTAAAGGCGGTCAGGTGGTGGCCTTCACAGGCAACCTTGGCGCAGGCAAAACCTGCTTCACCTCAGGTCTTGCAAAGGGGTTGGGCTTTGGCGGCAGAGTGACCTCCCCCACCTTTGCTCTTATGAATGAGTATTTAGGTGGCAGACTTAACATCTATCATTTTGATATGTACCGCATTTCCTCCTGGGATGACCTTTATTCCAGCGGCTTCTTCGATTATATAGACAGAGGCGGCGTGGTGGTGGCCGAGTGGAGCGAAAACATTGTGGGAGCCTTGGATGACGGCACAATTTTTGTTGATATTGAAAATATTGACGAAACCACCCGCAAAATTACAGTGACAAGGGGAAAACCTTATGAAAATTTTGGCAATTGAATGCTCTGCAACCCCCGCCTCCTGTGCAATTTTTGAGGATGAAAGGCTTATTTCCTCATCTTTTGCAAATGTAAAGCTAACCCACTCCGAAACCCTTGTTCCAATGGTTGAAGCCACCCTAAAAAACGCAAAGCTGGGTCTTGATGAAATCGACACCTTTGCCGTTTCCTGCGGCCCCGGCTCATTCACGGGCATAAGAATCGGTATCAGCGCCGTTAAGGGCCTTGCCATTAAAGACAGCAAGCCCTGCTGTGCCGTTTCAACCCTTCTTTCAATGGCTTATAGACTACACCATTTAAATGGCATTATCTGCGGTGTTATGGATGCAAGGTGCAATCAGGTTTATAACGCCCTGTTTAGGTGCGAAAACGGTGTTATCACCCGCCTTACAAAGGACCGTGCCTTAATGGTGGACGAGCTTATTTCAGAGCTTGGCGGTGTTAACGAAAGCGATATTTTTGTTATCGGTGATGGTGCCGATATGTTTTATGAAAGGGCCAAGGCTTTAGCAAATGTTAAAAAGGCCGATGAAACACTTAAATACCAACACGCCGAGGGTGTTGCCCTTGCCGCGTTTGATATGATAAAAGAAAATAATACCGTTTCCCCTGAGGCACTTTTGCCCTTTTATTTAAGGTTGCCCCAGGCCGAAAGGGAATTAAAACAAAAAAGGGGAGAAAACTAAAATGAAAATTGCTATCGGCTCTGACCACGGCGGTTTTGAGCACAAAAATGCAATTATTGAGCATTTAACAGCCCGCGGTTTTGAAATCAGCGATTTTGGCATTAAGGAGCTAGCCTCGGTTGACTATCCCGACATTGCAAAGCCCGTAAGCCTTGCGGTGGCTAAAAAAGAATGTGACCTTGGAATCCTCGTTTGCGGAACAGGCATTGGAATGAGCCTTGCCGCCAATAAGGTGAAGGGCATTCGCGCCGCAGTTTGTTCCGACCATTTCAGTGCTAAATACACCCGCCTGCACAACGACGCAAACATTTTGTGCCTTGGTGGCAGGGTAATCGGTATCGGCACGGCTCTTGAACTCGTTGACCTTTTTGTAGACACCGCTTTTGAGGGTGGAAGACACCAAAAGCGTGTTGATAAAATTACCGAAATTGAAAATATGCAGTAGTGTGACAGGACTCAATCCTGCCGCGCCTGCAAACAAAAATTTTCGATAATACTTTGCCTCAAAACTTGAAATACAGTAAAGAAAGGAATTTTAAAATGAACGACAACGTAGTTATTATGGACCATCCCCTTATTCAGCACAAGCTTACCATTTTAAGAGACAAGCGCACAGGCTCAAAGCAATTCCGTGAGTTAGTCAGCGAAATTGCTATGCTTATGTGCTATGAATCCACCCGCGATTTACCCCTTATGGATGTTAAGGTGGAAACCCCTCTTATGACCACAAAGGCAAAGGCATTAAAGGGCAGAAAAATGGCTTTTGTTCCCATTCTCAGAGCAGGTCTTGGCATGGTTGAAGGTGTTTTAAGCCTTATCCCTGCCGCAAAGGTTGGCCACATTGGTATGTACCGTGACCCCGAAACCCACCAGCCCGTTGATTACTACTGCAAGTTGCCCAGTGACCTTCCCGAGCGTGACGTTTTTGTTCTCGACCCCATGCTGGCTACCGGCGGCTCGGCAATTGATGCAGTTGCAAGTATAAAGAAGCACAGCCCTAAGCGCATTAAATTCCTTTGCATCATTGCAGCACCCGAGGGCCTCAAGGCCTTCACCGAGGCTCACCCCGATGTTCCCGTTTACTGCGCAGGTCTTGATGAAAAACTTAACGACCACGCCTACATTCTCCCCGGTCTAGGCGACGCAGGCGACAGAATTTTCGGCACAAAATAGTAACTGAAATTAAAAAAGTATAAAACCTCCTTTCCCGTTTAAAAATAAGGTTAAAGGAGGTTTTTATTATGAACAAGCAAGGCTCTGCAATGTCCTTTGTCAAAGGAATGGGCGCAGGTATGGCAGCGGGAATGATGGCCTATGCCGCCGCTAAAATTATGATGAGTTCAGGCAATCATAACCTTTCAAAGGGCTCCTCAAAAATTGTTCACGCCGTGGGCGACCTGGTGGATGGCGTTCAAACAATGTTTAAGTAGGATTTTTAAGCGGCTTTCAGAAAAGCCGCTTAAAATTTACAATTTCGCAATACATATTTTGGAAAAAGAGTATATAATTAGAAAAAATACATTTATAGAAAAGGGTTACAAGCAATGTTAACACTTAAAAACATCATTAAAACCTATAAAACGGGTGATGAAAAGGTTGATGCATTAAAAGGGGTCAATATCTCTTTCAGAAAAAACGAGTTTGTCGCTATTCTGGGCCATTCAGGCTGCGGTAAAACCACAATGCTTAACATCATCGGAGGTCTTGATAAGTATACTTCAGGTGAACTTATCATTGACTCAAAATCAACTAAAAATTTTAGTGACCAAGATTGGGACACATACCGAAACCTTCGGGTTGGCTTTGTTTTCAAAAGCTATAACCTTATTGAACACC
>JAFTPI010000024.1 GCA_017463345.1 Clostridia bacterium
TAACATTGCCAAAGCGCTCTTTGGCATCGTTTGCCAGCTTTATAAGATTAATTCTCGTTCTGCCGCAGGTGGGGCAGGAAACGAAGCGTATGCCATCATTTCTTAAATCAATGGCGTTAAGCAGTTTTTTAGCCGCCTTAACCTCCTCGGTGGGGTCATCTGTTAAGGAAATGCGAATGGTATCGCCAATGCCGCGAAGAAGCAGCCCGCCAATGGCTGCCGAGGATTTAATAATAGCATCCTCACCAAAGCCCGCCTCGGTAACACCGAGATGCAGTGGGTAGTTATACTTTTCGGCAAGAAGTGAATAGGCATCATACATTCTCTTTGTATCGGATGATTTAAGTGACACCACAATGTTGTCAAAATCAAATTTGTTTAAAAGCGCAATGTGATACTCGGCGCTTTCCACCATAGCCTCAGGGGTTGGTGAGCCGTATTTTTTAAGAATTTCCTTTTCAAGAGAGCCGGAATTTACACCGATTCTTATGGGAATATTTTTAGCGTTACAGGCCCGTGCCACGGCTTTTACATTTTCATCCCCACCAATGTTGCCGGGGTTTATGCGAACCTTGTCAACACCCGCTGCAACACTATCAAGGGCTAAACGATAATCAAAGTGAATGTCGGCAACCAGCGGCACCGAGATTTTTTCCTTTATAGCCGAAATAAGGCCGACAGCCTCTTTATCGGGCACCGAAACGCGAATGATTTCACACCCTGCATTTTGGAGCCTTACGGCCTGATCCACATTTTTTGCAAAATCGTTTGAGGGAACCGAAAGCATTGACTGAATGAGCACAGGTGAGCCGCCACCTAAAAAAGTGTTTCCCACCTTAATTTTTTTGGTTGTTGCATTTGTAAACACTTAAATATCCCCTCCAAACTAAAAAATTAAACGAACAGGCCCCAAATATCCTTGGCCGTTACAACAAGCATTAAAATGAGCAGCAGTGCAAAGCCAATGCCGTGAACAATGCCCTCAAACTTTTCGGGCACCTTTTTTCTAAATATCATTTCAAACAAAATGAAAACAAGTCTGCCGCCATCAAGGGCAGGTAACGGTAAAAGGTTAAAGATACCCAAATTAACCGTTATAAGGGCAATGATAGGAAGCAGGTTTTTAAGGCTCTGCTTAGCCACACTGCCAATTGCCACAGTCAGCCCCACAGGGCCCGACATAGCACTCAGGCCATACTTACCCGTGATTAAATCAATGAGCGAAAACCAAATTGTTCTAACATAAGAAAACGTGGTTTTAAAGGTTTCACCTAAAAATGTGCCGAGATTTTTCTCCTGAGCCAGCACATAAAAATCAACCTTAATGTAGTCAATTCCGTTTTCTTCCTCGTGGTCAAACTGAACACCGTTTAGCGTTACGCTTTCGCCGTTTCTTTTAACCACCATGTCAATGGTGCCGTTTTCAACACCCGAAAAGGCATAGCTTAAATCATTAGTTGTGTACATTCTTCTGCCGTCAACATGGGTAATAACATCCCCCACCTGAAGGCCGTAATTAACACTTACGGCATTTTCGTGAAACTTTGCCACGGTGGTGGTTGTAAAGGTGCTTTGCCCCGCCAAAATAACCGCCACAATTATAAGACCGAAAATGAGGTTAAAAACTGCGCCTGCAATAACGATTATAAATCTTTTAAAGGGCGCCTTGTTGCAAAATGCACCCTCATCCTTGCTTTCCTCATCCTCACCCTCCATAGCGCAGTAGCCGCCAAGGGGAATGAGATTAAGCTTGTAGGTGGTTTCACCCCATTTTTTGGCAAGGAGCTTAGGACCGAAGCCCACCGCAAATTCATTAACCTTAACCTTAAAAAGCTTTGCGGCAATGAAGTGCCCAAACTCGTGAATTATAACAAGGATTAAAAACAGGAGCACAGCCACAGCATAAGGCCAAATATTATTCCATATTTCCAAAACAGGTTACCCTCCAAAATGTGAGATTACAAATTCGCGTGCCGCTCTATCGGCCTCAAAAACATCCTCAATTGTGTAATTATGGGCGGCCTTTTGGTTGGCGGCTGCCGCCTCAACCAAATCGCCGATTTGAAGGAATGAAATTTTCCTATCCAGGAAAAGGCGCACGGCCTCCTCGTTTGCTCCGTTTGCCGCCGCAGGCACAAGACCTCCCCTGTTAATAGCATCAATGCACACCCTAAGGCATTTAAAGGTCTCGGTGTCAGGCTTTGCAAAGGTAAGGGTGCCAATGTCGGCAAGGCTTAACCTTTCGTAGGCCACATTTGCCCTTTCGGGGTAGGTTAAGGCATACTGAATGGGCACCTTCATATCGGGAGTGCCCAATTGACCGATAACAGCACCGTCAACCAGCTCAACGGCAGAATGTAAAATGCTTTGCCTGTGCACCAGCACCTCAATATCATCGGCCTTAACACCAAAAAGATGCACAGCCTCAATAACCTCAAGACCCTTGTTCATAAGGGTAGCAGAATCGATGGTTATTTTTGCACCCATGGACCAGTTGGGGTGTTTAAGAGCCTGCTCTACCGTTACACTTCCCAGTTCTTCCCTAGTTTTTGAATAAAACGGACCACCCGATGCGGTTAATAAAATCTTTTTGAGAGAGTTTTCGGGCGCCCCCTGTAAAGACTGAAAAATTGCCGAATGCTCGCTGTCAACCGGCAAAATTTTAATTCCTTTTTCCCGGGCCAGCCCCATAACAAGGCTTCCGCCTGTCACAAGGGTTTCCTTGTTGGCAAGGGCAAATTGCTTACCTGCTTTAAGCGCCGCAACCGTTGGGCGAAGGCCTGCAATGCCCACAATGGCGTTAAGAACAAGGTCGCCCTCACTCTCGGCAACCTCGCAAACGCCCGAAATTCCCGAAAGCACGGCGGTGTCAGTATCGGCAATTCTGGCCTTTAAATCCCTTGCCGCTTCTTCACTGAAAAGGGCAACCTTAAGAGGTTTAAATTCTCTGACCTGCTGTTCAATTAAATCCACATTGCTGCCTGCCGCAAGACCTGTAACCCGCCAGCCGTTTTGGCGGGCAACGGTGAGGCTTTGCGTGCCTATGGAGCCCGTGGAGCCAAGAATTATAAGACTTTTTTCCATTTTTAAGCCCTACTTTAGTAAAAGTTTCAGTAAAAGCTCCATCACGGGAGCAATGAGTAAAACGCTGTCAAGGCGGTCCATAATTCCGCCGTGACCGGGGATAATGTTACCGTAATCCTTAATTCCCGCATAGCGCTTTATAACCGATGCGATTAAATCGCCGTAAATTCCAATTATACAAAAAACAGGGGTAACAATGAGCCACTTAATCATTATAATATCAAGTTTAAAGCCATTAAAAAGTGCCACAATGATAACCGTTGCAACAAGGGATGAGGCAAGACCGCCAATGGCACCCTCAACCGTTTTCTTGGGGCTTATAACAGGTGTCATTTTATGCCTGCCGAATTTGGAGCCGATAAAATAGGCGCCGATATCATTAATGCAGGCGAAATTAACCAGCATTAAAAGTCCGTAAAACGAAAGGCCGGACTCTAAATAAATATACTCAATACTGTTAAAAGCGTAGGAAAGCAGCACAGGCATTGCAAAGGAAAAACACATTTGCTTTGCCGTAAAGCTATTATGCCTTGCCACCGCATAAATTATAAGAAACAGCGCAAAACAAACGGTTAAAATTTCGGTAAGGCGCTGTCCGTTTAAATATTCTTCCAAAAAATCCCCAAAGGTGTAGGCAAGCTTCATAACACTTGCGAAAATAACCGAAACGGACACAACCGTTTTGTTTTCCACAAGTTTTGTGTTATAAAGCATTTCAAAAACTGCTACACCGCATATAACCCCTAAAAAAAGAGTGATAATGGTGGGAAAAGGAATGCTGAGCAGTAAAACAGCCGCAACGATTACCGCCATTACAATTCCCGAAAGAATTCTTTGCTTCATTATTTGCTGAGGCCTCCCATTCTTCTGTCCCTCAAATTGAAGGCATCAATTGCCTCCTCCAAATGCTTAGGTTTAAAATCAGGCCACAAAACATTGGAAAACCAAAATTCCGAATAGGCGCACTGCCAAATAAGGAAATTTGAAAGTCTATACTCTCCGCTGGGTCTGATAATTAAATCGGGGTCGGGAACCCCTTTTGTGTAAAGCTTTTCGCTTATTAGCTCCTCGGTAATTTCGGTCTCACCGCTACTCACGATTTCCTTAACGGCCGCAACAATTTCATCCCTGCCGCCGTAATTCACCGCCATGTTAACAACAAGGCCCGTTGCATCCTTCGATTCGTTCTCGGCATTTTCCATAAGGGCAATAATGTCCTCAGGCAGTGCCGCTAAATTGCCAATAAACTGAAGCTTTATGTTTTCACTTTTAAAATTAACCGAATCCTTAAGGTAGTCCCTTAAAAGATTCATAATGGCATCGACCTCTCCCTGTGGGCGCTTCCAATTTTCGGTTGAAAAGGCGTACACAGTCAGGTACTTAATGCCAATTTTGTTGCAGTAACGGGCAATGGTTTTAAAGTTTTCACTGCCTGCCACATGGCCTGCGGTTCTTGGTAGTGTCCTTTTTTTTGCCCAACGGCCGTTACCGTCCATTATAATTGCAATATGAACGGGGAGTTTTCTCTCCCCGTTCTCCTTTTTGCGAAATAAACTCAATTTACTTCACCTCATAAATTGCTGTCTTAGATGGACATTACATCCTTTTCCTTAGCATCAGCAAGGGCATCAATCTCTTTTACAAACTTATCGGTAACATTTTGAATCTTCTTCTCGCCGTTTGCCTGGTCATCCTCGGTGATTTCGTTAGCCTTTTTCATTGCCTTTAATTTTTCAATGGCATCACGACGGATTGAACGGAGGGCAACCTTGCTGTCCTCAGCCATTTTGCGAACATCCTTAACAAGCTCTTTTCTTCTGTCCTCGGTGAGAGGGGGGAATGTAAGACGGATAACTCTGCCGTCGTTTTGGGGGTTAATGCCAAGGTCAGAAACCTGAATTGCCTTTTCAATGTCCTTAAGGGAAGTAGCATCCCAAGGCTGAATTTGTAAGGTGCGGGGGTCAGGTGAAGAGATTGCGGCCATCTGCTGAATAGGTGTTGGTGTGCCGTAATATTCAACCTGAATTCTGTCAAGCACGGCGGCGTTTGCTCTGCCTGCTCTTATAGATGCGAAATCGCGCTCTAATGCGCCGATGGTTTTGTCCATTTTTGCTTCAACTGTTTTAATGAGTTCGTTCATTGTCTGTTCCTCCGATAAAATATATGTTTGCAAATTTAATTATTTAACCAATGTTCCGATTTTCTCGCCAACCATAGCCTTTACAATATTTTCAGGTCTATCAAGGTTGAAAACAAGAATTTCTATTTTGTTATCTCTGCAAAGGGATGCGGCGGTGGAA
>JAFTPI010000109.1 GCA_017463345.1 Clostridia bacterium
AACTGTGGTATAACGGAAGATAGAACGATTGTATATCGGTTGAATAACGATAGATAATCGTTTGTTATACGGGTGAATAACGGTTGATATATCGGTAGTTATAACGATAATAAAACGGTCGTTTTAATTCGTTTTTATACCCGATAAATAGTTATAATCAGACCTTCTAAATTGGTAAAAATGTACCCGATTTTTTATCTGTTTAATACCCGTTATTTTTATGCTTTCATACCTTGTGGATTGCGAAGAGAGGACGGGGAGTAGAAATATAGACTTAAAAGTGTTATAATAAAAATGTTGACAATCGAAAATTTAGTGATATACTGTAATGATTTAATCTTAAACGAAAGGAGACATTATAGTTATGCACGACTTTGAATATGTTCCTAATGAAGAATGGGAGCCCGTGAGAGATGAACTATTTGAAATTATTCACAGGCTGCAAGACGAAGTAAGAGATGAGTTTACCTTCCAATATCACTTCGTAGGAAGTTGCAAGAGAAAGATGATAACTCGTGACTGCAACTCCAACACTGGCTTTGATTTCGATGTTAATATCGAAGTGAATGACCCTGATGAGAACTATTCTGCCGAAGAAATACGAAATATTATTCACAAGGGTCTCGATAGGGTTACTAACCCCTATGGATATTCTATTTTTGGATATGATTACACCGAGGACTCAACTCGTGTTCTCACTATCAAGGTTAAGGACAGAACAAATTCTCGTATCCTGCACAGCTGTGACTTCTGCATTATATATGAGTGCAGAGATGGACGGCAGCAATATATTCGCTATAACAAAAAACAAAACAGTTACTCGTGGGAATATCAGCCAAAAGGTTATATGGAACTACCTGCCAAAATCGAGTGGGTTAAGAAGCATGGACTGTGGCAACAGGTCCGAGACTATTATATATACAAAAAGAATATAAACGATAACCCAGACAAGCATTCAAGAACCATCTTTGCAGAGACGGTTCACGAAATATGGCAGAAGAACAGATAAGAAAAAGCAGGTATTTCCTGACATAGTTAGATACCTGCTTCACTCAATTAATTTGCCGCACACTTGAAATTTACGATATTTTATGTTATAATATACACTAGTAAATTCCCCAGTGATTTTTCAAGGGTAAATTATTTGTAGTCACAAAAAGTCACTGACTACACTTTTGACTACAATTTCCCTGTAGACCGTGGAGACAACAGAGATTTGTGAGACAAAACGGCACAAAATTGCACGAAAGAGACCTCAAATCACACTGTTTACAACACAGACAAAAGAGTGGGAATAATACCTTTTTTAAAAATTAACCCCGCGCTGATAGTCATCAGCGCGGGGTTGTTTTTTTCCTCGGGGCAAGGATTATATAACATAAAAAATAATTGAAAGATATTGAAGCAAACTTCCCAGCACCACAAAAATATGGAACACCGAGTGCATATAACGCACCTTTTTTCCAGCACCGTAAAGCACGGCGCCAACGGTGTAGGCAATACCGCCGGCAAGGAGAAAAGTCAGGCCTGGCTTTTCGATTGCGGCCATTGCAACCTTTGAGCCTGCAACAATGCACCAGCCCATTAAAATGTAGCAAACAAAAGAAAATTTAGAATATTTCTTTAAATCAATGGCGGTAAGGGTTGCCGCTAAAACTGCCAGCCCCCAAACAAAGGCAAGCAGTCCCCAAGCCCAAAGGGGCGACACCGCACGCATTGAGCACAGTAAAATGGGTGTATAGGTGCCTGCGATGAGCAGATAAATTGTACAGTGGTCAATAACCTGCATAACCTTTTTTGCGGTTTCATGTGTAAGGCCGTGATAAACGCTGGAAACCGCATAAAGTGCCACCATTGAGCCGCCGTAAATTGCTGAGGTGACAACACCCCAATCATCCCCAAAAATGGCAGATTTCAAAACACAGCTCACAAGAACAATAATGCCAAGCGCCCCACCCACAATGTGGGTTACCATATTAAAATTTTCTTCGCCCTTTGTGTAATTGGGCAAAACTCTATTTTTAAGTGCAGTTCGTGTCAATTAAAATCACCTGTTTTCGCCAATAAAGAAAATCGCCAAGGTGCCGGGGCCCGAGTGAGCGCCGATAACGGGACCGATGTCGGCAACGTAGTCAACATCAACCTTGTATTTTTCACCAAGCATTTTAACAAGAAGCTGTGCATCATCCATACAGTCGGCCTGGCAAAGGAATACCTTTCTCGGAGCATTCTTTTTGGCAAGCTCGCCATACTTATCAGCAAGAGCCGCAATAGCAGCCTTTCTGCCGCGCGCCTTACCGCGAGAGATGAGATGTCCCTCATCGTCCATATGCAAAATTGGCTTAATGCCCAACACACTGCCAACAAGAGCAACTGTGGGGCTGATTCTGCCACCACGCTTTAAATAAACCAAATCATCAACCGTAAACCAGTGACACATATTTGGAATAAGGCCCTGAACATACTGAGCCACCTGCTCAATGGAGGCGCCCTTTTCCTTCTCTAAAACTGCTAAGTAAACTAGCAGTCCCTGACCTGCAGAAGCACACAAGGTATCAATGGTAATAATTTTTCTATCGGGATATTTACTCTTAAGTTCCTCTGCCGCCATTCTTGCACAGTTGAAGGTGGTGCTGAGTCCCGAAGAAAATCCAAGGTAAAGCAAATCCTTGCCTTCCTTTAAAATGGGCTCAAAATAGTTTAAAAAACAATCGGTGTTGATGGCCGAGGTTTTTGCCACCGCACCACCGCGCATCTTTTCATAAAAATCGTGGGGTGCCAAATCATAGTTTGAATATTCCTTATCCTCACCTACAATAGTGAAGGAAAGTGAACAATATGCTACCTGCCAGCTTTTAAGTTTTTCCTCAGCTATATCGCAGGCGGAATCCGTGAAAATAACATAATCACTCATACAAGTTCTCCTTATTTTGCCCTGTGGGCTTTTTCTTACCATTTCATTATATTTGAAACTTAATGTCCTATCAACCTACACCTATGTTTTGCCTCTATACAGCTAGAAAGCCATCGGTAGAGAGGTTTAGGTTCACTCTACTAACGGTAGAATGGGTTGTTTTTCTCCCTTAAAAACGCTCTTTCACGGTAGAATTTATATAAAATTCATTGATTTGCGGTAGAATCTGTGTTATTATAAGAAAAAACTTTAGTGCAAGAGGTCCTTTATGACTAATATAAAAAAAATTGTTGCAGCCAACATTTCAGCGCTTAGACAAGATAAGGAAATGACCCAGCTTGAGCTTGCCGAAAAAATCAATTATTCCGACAAGGCCGTTTCAAAATGGGAAAGAGGCGAATCGCTGCCCGACCTTTCGGTTTTAATTGAAATTGCAAATCTTTTCGGCGTTACCCTTGATTATTTGGTAAGTGAAAAGCACGAAGCCGCACCTGCCGTTGCCCCCATGGGAAGAAAAATAAAAAACCACGGCTTTATAACAGGAATGGCAATAATTCTCGTTTGGCTCGTTGCCGCACTTGTTTTCATGATTTTAGACAGCATTCCTACTAACATAGAAAACCACTGGCTCACCTTTGTTTATGCCGCCCCTGTTACAATGATTGTTTGGCTTATTTTTAACACCATTTGGTTTAATAAGCACCGAAACTTCCTTATTATTTCCTTTTTAATGTGGCTTACCCTTTTGAGCATTTTCCTAACCCTACTGATTTGCGGTTATAACATTTGGTTACTTTTTGCCCTGGGAATTCCCGGACAGATTATAATTATTATGTGGTCAAGGCTCAAATTTAAATCAGAAAAATAAATAAAAAAGCGTTCCGCTCGGAACGCTTTTTTATTTATTTTTTTTATTCATCGGGTTCCAGCGCCCACTTATAAAGCTTATAAGGAACAAGGCGCAAAGAGTTAAATTGTGCGCCACCATGCAGCCCCAGGCACTTACAAGGCCAAGGCCCAAAATCTGGGTGCAAATGAAGGTGCCCACAATTCTGATTCCCCACATGGTTAAAATGTTATAAACAAAGGGCGGCTTTGTGTTGCCAATTCCCTGCATCATGCCCTCCACCACAATCGTGAAACCGAAAAACGGCTCTGAAAGAGCAACCATTTTTAACACCACGTCACCTAAGTTTATTACCTCTGTACTGTCCGAAAATAGTGACACAAGTGGTCTTGCCGCAAAGAAAAGTGCCACACCCGAAATCACCATAAGCCCAATTTCAATGGGAATGAGCATTTTGCAAAGGGATTTCATTTTTTTATTATCCCCTGCGCCGTAGGCATTGCCTGCAAGGGTTGCAGCGGCAGTTTGCATTCCGTAACCCGGAATGTAGAAAAGAGATTCCACCGTGTTTGCCACCGTGTGTGCCGCCATTGCTGTGGGTCCTACCGAATTGACCATTGCGGCAAATACAACATAGCCGAGGGAAGTGCCGAACCTTTGGAAAAAGTTGGGCACCGAAATTTTAAAGCAAGGAACGAGCAACTTAAAATCAGGTTTAAAGTTTTGCCCCTTTGGGGAAATTCCCTTGTGCCTTAAAAGCGAAACGGTGAGTAAAACACCGCCAAGGGCAAATGCAACCGCCGAAGCCGCCGCGGCACCCAAAACGCCAAAACCAAATCCAAAAACCTTAAAGGTAGCACCAAAAAGGCTTACCTGCCGCGTTTCATAAATAAAGAAAAAGTTCAGAACAATATTTGTAAGGTTAACCGCAATTCCAACCTTCATTGGAGTTTTGGTGTCACCTGCAGCGCGAAGCACCGTTGAAAACACTGTTGTTGCTGCACGGAAAAGCATTGGGGTGTAAAGAATAAAGAAATACTGCCCCGATATGTCCCTTATTTTCTCATCAACCTGCATCATGGCAGGGATAACACCGCTAAGGCTCAGCGTTAACGCGGTAAAAAATAAGCCAATAACAAGGGTTACCGTTACCGCCTGCGCTGAAAGTTTTTTAGCCCTTTCCTCATCATCAGCGCCAAATGCCTGGGCAATTTGCGAAAGAAAGCCTATGGAAATAGCCGAGATGCTGCTGCCGATAAGCCAGTTAACCGAGGTTGTCGATCCTACTGCCGCCACCGCATCGGTTCCGAGAACGCCCACCATAGCCGTGTCAATATACTGAACGGCGGTTTGCATTAGCTGTTCGAGCATGGTAGGCCAAGCCAGCGCCCAGATGACACCCGCCATAGCAAATTTATTTAATTTTTTCAAAGGCATCACCTACCTCGAAAAAAGCATTTAAATAGCAAAAAACAGACCGCATTTGTGTTTTCACGCAAATAACGAGCCTGTCCTAATGCTTACCGATATTTCTGTTTAAAATTTAAGCGTCTTTCTTGTTAAGACGGCAAACCAAAGCAGATTTCTTTCTAGCAGCGGTATTCTTATGAAGAATTCCTTTTGAAGCAGCCTGGTCAATTTTCTTAACAGCGGCTTTTACTACCTCACCTGCGTTATCAGCATTTGAGCTAACTGCAGCATCGGCTTTTTTAAGTGCGGTGTGCAATGCAGAACGGTATGCTCTGTTGCGAAGATTGTTAGCCTCACTTACAAGGACACGCTTCTTTGCGGATTTAATATTGGGCATTCTTACACCTCCCGAAATTTACTCAAGTAATAGTATAATACCACTAAATTAAATTTTTTGCAACACTTTTTTTTATATTTTTTAAAAGTTGTCAAATAATAACCTTTGGTGATAGTTTATGAGCATAAGAACCGACCTTGCTCTCGAAGAAAAAGAACTTAAATCTAAGGACACTTCGGGCATTGATTTTGAGGAAAATAGCATAGAAAATATTAAAATCACCCGCATAAGGGTTTTAAACAAAGCAGGTGAAAAATCCATCGGCAAGCCTCGGGGAGATTATGTTACCGTGGAAATCCCTAACCTTGAAAGTCACGGTGGTCAGTTTGACCTGGCCGCCGAAATAATTGCAAAAGAACTTAAAGGCATTGCAGGCGGCGTTAAAAACATTCTCGTTATCGGTATCGGCAACAGCCAAATAACCCCCGATGCGCTGGGACCGAAGGTTGCCGAGGGTATCCTTGCAACACGGCACATTAGCTCCTCACTGAAAAAAGAGCTTGGGCTCGAAAACTTAAACAGCGTTTCAGTACTCTCCCCCGGCGTGCTTGGACAAACGGGAATTGAGCTTTATGAGCTGATTGCGGGCGCCGTTCAAACCGTGAAGCCCGACCTGGTCATTGCGGTTGATGCCCTTGCCGCACGGCGGCTTTCCCGCCTCGGCTGTACCGTTCAAATTTCAAACACGGGCATAACGCCGGGCTCGGGTGTTGATAATGCACGCAGGGAAATAAGCATTAAAACCCTCAATGTTCCCGTTGTTGCCGTAGGTATACCCACAGTTGTGGATGCCCACACTCTAATAAGCGATTTGGGTGGCACAGTGGGGGCCGATTTTAAGGAAAGCGAAAATATGATTGTCACCCCAAAGGGCATTGATTTAATGATTGACCGCGCTGCAGAGCTGCTTTCCTTCAGCCTTAACACCTTTTTACAGCCTCAGCTTGATAAGGAAACCCTTAGAGCCTTGGTATAAGCACTACTTTGACCCCATATAATTTATGGGAGTGATTATTTTGAAGGAAAGAAGTGCCACGCTGTTTTTGTGCCTTGCAGGCATTTTTTGTTTTGTAATATGCCTTTTAACGGGATATTCCTCATTAAATGGCGGAATTCCTCAGCTTTTTTCACCACCCACCCTCCTTGAAAATGACACCTCACTTAAAAATGAAGGCTCTGAAAATGAAAAATCCGACCCTACCGGCAGTGAAAGCCAAAGTTCCTCTTTTTCTTCAGAAATTCCCGCCGCCTCAAGCGGGCAGGCACTTGGTGCCATTAAAAAGGCCTTCTTTTCCCCCACCGCCGCAGGAATCAATTTAAACAACGTTCAAATAAATAACAAAACAGGTGCTTCTCTAAACGTTTTAGAATTTTTAAAGACCGAAATCCCCTTTAAAATTGAAGGTGATGCCCCACAGGTGCTGATTCTTCACACCCACACCACCGAAAGCTATATGCTTTATAACCGCGATTATTACACCGCCACTGATTCCTCCCACTCAAATGATGAAACAAAAAATATGGTGGCCATTGGCACGGTGTTTGAGAGAAAACTAAACGCCGCAGGCATAAAGGTCATTCACTCAAAGGTCGTTCAC
Organism: Clostridia bacterium; assembly: GCA_017463345.1. GTDB lineage: Bacteria > Bacillota > Clostridia > Oscillospirales > Acutalibacteraceae > SIG587. The sequence continues at coordinate 7,167 of JAFTPI010000109.1, forward strand.
GATTACCCCTCTTATTCAGGAAGCTATGATAAAAGCGCCGAAACCATAAACGCTGTTTTAAAGGAGCACAAAAGCATTAAGGTGGTGCTAGACCTCCACCGTGACAGCATTGCCGACGGAAACGGCGGCAAAATAAAGCCAGTCGCTTCCATCGGTGGCAAAAATGCGGCGCAGGTTATGCTTGTTATGGGAAATAATTTCAGCACCTGGAAAAACAATTTTTCCCTTGCCGTTAAATTCCACCAAACAATGCAGGTTATGTACCCCGGTCTTGCAAGGCCCATTTCTCTTTACAACAAAAAATATAACCAAAACCTTTCAAACGGTGCAATGCTTATTGAAATCGGCACCGATGCAAACACCCTTGACGAGGCGCTTTACGGTGCCCAGCTTGCGGCAAACGCATTAGTAAGCCTTCTCAACACGCTAAAATAAAAGGAAAAAATTATGAAAAATAAAAAACAACAAGCCCGCTTTTTTAGAAGCCTTAAAATTTCTTTAGTTTTGCTCTTTTGCCTTTGTATTCTGGTTGCAGGGCTTATGATAACCTATGAGCAGATGCAAATTATAAGCTTTGGGGAATATAAAAAAGCGGTGGAATTCGGCCCTAATTACTTCAGATTTTTGGATTTGGTAATTTACTAAAGTTGATTTTTAGAGTATTTTGCGGTATTATAAAATAAATATTCTCTAAGCGATAGGATTGTTTATTTTATGGAGCTTAAAAAACTCAAATCCCATTCCGATTTGTTTTTGTTTTTCTTTGTAAGCATTTTATATATGGAGCTGATTTTAAGGGGCGCCACCTGTGATGCTTTTTTCACCACAGGGCTTATTTTCCTGCCTCTTTTTTCGGTCTGCGCCGCACTTATTTTTAAGGTGGTCTGCTCCCTTTTCGGGGAAAAGGTAAACCGCATT